>JBJTQH010000073.1:0-11101 GCA_046075505.1 Cyanobium sp.
GCCGCCGGCCTGCAGCCGGAGCATGGACTGGCGGAGCGGTGTCGGCAGGCGATCGATCGCCTGCCCATCGGCAATCCATCACGGCTGCTGCAGTGCGAGCTGGTGAACACCGGCCTGCCGCAACCACGGCCACGGCCTGAGGCACTGCGCGGCGTGATGCTGTTCAACAGCTTCGGCAGCCTGCTCTGGCCCCGGGGTGCGGCCCGCGCCATGCCGGTGCCGCTGCTGATGGTGGGCGGCAGCCTCGATCTGGTCACCCCACCGCTGGAGGAGCAGTTGCAGCTGTTTCTGCCGGCCGGGCATCCCGACAACCGGCTGGTGCTGGTGGAGGGTGGCAGCCATTTCTCACCGGTGCGCATGCAGCAGCAGGAGGCGGTGCTGCGCCTGAGCCGCGACCTGGTCGGCGTCGATCCGGCGGCGGTGCAGAACCTGATGCTGGAGCTGGCCAGCGAGTATCTGCTCCGCCTGGAGAGGCCGCTGCAGCTGCCGGCCCAGGTGCGGCACCACCAGGGCGTCCGCGCCTATGTGCTCGATGCGGCCGCCTCCCGCCACTGGCGACGGCGGATGCTGTGAGTGGTCACGGCCTTACACAGACCGGCCATGACCCTCAGAAGCGGATGCGGGGATCAAGCAGAGCCACCAGCAGATCCACCACCACGGTGACCAGCACCACCAGGGCCGCCACCACCACCACAATCCCCTGCACGAGCGGATAATCGCGCTGGGCGATCGCCTCCTGCAGGCGATAGGCGATGCCGGGCCAGGAATAGGTCACCTCGATCAGCAGCGCGCCGCCGATCAGGGAGGCAACGGTGATGCCGGTGATCGTCAGCACCGGCAGCAGCGCATTGGGCAGGGCATGGCGCAGCACCACCCGTGTTTCGCTCAGGCCGCGGCTGCGGGCCGCCTCCACGTAGTCGGAATCGAGGGCGCGGCGCAGATTGAGCCGCAAGGCATTGGTGAAGATGCCACTCAGCAGCAACGCCAGGGTGGAAGCCGGCAGCACCAGATGACGCAGGGCACCGCTGAACTGCTGCAGGTTGCCGGCAATCAGGCTGTCGACCAGATAGAAACCGCTGCCCACCGGCGGCATCAGGGTGGGCGGGAAACGCCCCCCCACCGGCAGCCAGCCCAGCCAGACAGCGAACACCAGCTGCATCACCATCGCCGCCCAGAAGGGCGGCAGCGCATAGGTGCTGATGCCATAGAGACGCCCGGCCAGATCGAGTTTTCCCTCGGGCCGGGCGATGCCGCTGAACCCCACCGCCAACCCGAGCACCGCCGCCAGCAACAGGGCCACCAACCCCAGCTCCAGGCTGGCCGGCAGGCTGCCCTGGATGATCGAGAGCACCGGCTGCTTGCTGGCCTGGGACACCCCCAGATCGCCGTGCAGCAATTGGCTGAAGAAGTGCCCGTACTGCACCGGCAGCGGTTGATCGAGGCCGAGCTGGGCTCGCAGGGCCGCCCGGGCCGCCGCCGGTGCCTTGGGGCCGAGCAGGGCATCGATCGGATCACCGGGAGCGACCCGCAGCAGCAGGAACACCAGGGTGGCGATCAGCCACAGCATCAGCGGCGCCAGGGCCAGGCGGGAGGCGAGATAGCGGAGCAGGTCGCTGCGGCGACTCATCGCGACGCCCTCCCCTGAGCCAGCGGCCGCGGGGCGGCCAGGCGATGCAGATCCGCCAGCACCACCCGCCCGGAGCCGTCGTAGCGGGGGGGGCTCACCCCAGGCCGCGACCAGGCCACCGGCGCCATCAGCCAGACCGGCAGGTAGGGACTGGCGGCGGCGACCCGGCGCTGGATCGTCTGCAGCAGCTGCACCCGCTGGGCTCCCTGCAGCTCGGTGCTGCGGCTGAGGGCCTGCTGCAGGCCGGGTTCGCTCCAGAAACTGCCGCTGAGGGCGCTGTTGCCCTTGAGGCAGCGGTTGCCGCGCGCCTGCTCGCAGCCCAGCAGCGGACTGAGGAAGTTGTCGGCGTCGGGATAGTCGCCGATCCAGTCGTAGAGGAGCATCACCAGGGATCCCTTGGCGAGCTGGTCATAGGCGGTGGTCGATTCCATGCCGGTGGGCATCAGCGCCACGCAGTCGCTCAGATCGCGGCGCAGCTGGGCCTGCCAGGTGAGGGCGAAGAGGCGATCACTGGGGATGTCGGAGCGGAAGGTGAACGGCAGGCTGAGTCTGCGCCCACGGCAGTAACCGGCCTGGCGGAACAGGGAGCGGGCCCGGGCCGGGTCGTAGGCCGGCCAGGCATCAGGGACAGAGCCGGGCAGGCTGGGGGGCACGAGCTGCCGCAGCGGGGGGCGCAGCCCCAGGCCCACCCGCTGGGCGAGGGTATGGCGATCGAGGCTGTGGGCGATCGCCCGCCGCACGCTGACCGCCGCCAGGGGGGGCTGATCGCTGAGCAGGGCGATGAAGCCGATCTCCATCGACGGTCCGATCGCCTCGTGCAGACGTCCGGCCTGGGCGTCGAGATGCAGGGCCTGCTGATGGTCGATTTCCATGCCGCTGGTGAGCAGCACGTCCACCTCACCGCTGCGCAGGGCGCCGAGCAGGGCGGTGGAATTGCTGAGGGTCACCAGGGCGAGGCCACGGTTGGCCGGTCGGCGCCCCCGGTACCCCTCGAAGGGGGTGAGCCGTTGCTGCTGATCGCTGAAGAAGGCCAGCCGGTAGGGGCCGGTGCCCACGAAGCGATCGTTGATCGGCCGGTCCCGATGGCGGCGATAGGCCGTGGGGGAGACCGGGGTGAGGAAAACGGCGCTCAGCAGGCGCGGCAGGGGCGCAAAGGGCCGTCGCAGCTCCAGCTCGATCTCGTACGGCGCACTGGCCCGCACACGGCTGACGCGATCACTGAGCTGATAGCCGAGGGTGCCGATCGCCATGAAGCGTTCCAGCGAGAACACCATGGCGGCGGCATCGAAGCGGCTGCCGTCGTGGAAGTGCACATCACGGCGCAGGGGAATGCGGGCCCGCAGCCCATCGGCGCTGAGGCGGGGCAGAGCTGTGGCCAGGCGGGGTTCGATGCGGCCATCGGAGCTGATCGCGTAGAGCGGATCGCCCAGGGCACTGAGCACCTGCATCTGACCGATGCGGGAGGCTTTCACCGGATCGAGCGAATCGATGCGGCTCTTGTGGGCGATGACCAGGGTGCCCTGCGGACGCTGGGGCTGACAGCCGCTCAGCAGGGCGGCCGCCAGAGGCAGCGCCACGATGGCGCCTCGGCCGAAACCCCACAACGCCCCCGCCTGGGAGCGCCGGATCCGACGGAACGGCCATGACCACGGACGCAGCGCCGCAACCGGCAGAGGGGGAGTGGAAGCAGCGCCAGGCGAACGCGCGGGCAGGCGGAACAAAAGATGGCCCAGAGACGCTCCCGAAGCAGGGGACGACAGCGGCGGCGCGGGGAGCGGGGGGAGCGGCACGCGAGGCGCTCGATGCGGGCCCATTCAAGACGCAGGCCGGAGTGACTGCCGTGGCTCAGGGCCGCACGACAGGCGGGTGGGGCAGGTGGGAACGGTGATGGCGACTGGCCTGAACCTGATGCAGCGGCATCTCGAGCACCGGCGAACCGTGGCGCGCCAGGGGCCAGCGGCGCAGCCAACAGCGGTCCCCGTGATCGTCGACGCCGATCACCTGGTAGAGCTGCTCGTCGCTGCCGAGCCGGATGCAGTCACCCTGATGGAGGGTCATGGGGAAGGGGTCGGGGGACAGGAGAACGCTGGATTCACCCTATCCCTTAACGATTCCTTTCGATCCCGATGGCGGGTGTTCACGCCGCTACAAAACCATGGTCGCGTCAGCGAAAGCCGATGCGGGGAGCGCAGGCGGGCGCATCGAAGCCCCGCAGCCGCGCCGGCTTGCAGCGCCGGTCGGGATCCGCTGACAGATCCTGGGGTCAGAGGGTGCGCAGGCAGGCGGCGATCGCCTCCACCTCGGCCAGGTCGCGGATGGCGGTGAGAGCCGTCTGAAAGTTGCTTTCCAGCACCTCATGGGTGATCACCACGATCTCGGCCCCCTCGGCTGTGCCCTCGAACTGCACGATCGACTGGATCGACACCCCCGCCTGCCCGAAGCAGGTGCCGATGCGCCCGATCACGCCGGCCTCATCACGGGTGCGCAGCCGCACATAGTTGCGATGGCGGGTGGTGGCGCCATCCACCAGATGGCACTGGCGCCAGCTGCTGGCGGCCAGCAGCGGATCGAGGCCGGCCTCGCCACCACCCACCTTGCGGATGCCGGCGATGTTCAGGATGTCGGCCACCACGGCGGAGGCGGTGGGCCCGGCACCGGCACCGGGGCCGTAGAACATCACCTGCCCCACCGGATCGCCCTCCACCAGGATGGCGTTGTTGACACCATGCACCCCGGCCAGGGGATGCTGTCGCGGCAGCAGGGTGGGATGCACGCGCACATCGAGCGGCACGGGCGTCCGGGCCTGGTCGTCGCCCTGGCGCTCCGCCACCGCCAGTAGCTTGACGACATAGCCCAGCTGATTGGCATAGGCCACATCGCAGGCCTGCAGGCGATCGATACCCTCGGTAGGGATCGCTTCGCGGGGCACCGGACCGCCATAGGCCAGGCCGGCCAGGATGGCGATCTTGTCGGCGGCATCACCGCCCTGCACATCGGCGGCGGGATCGGCCTCCGCATAGCCCAGCCGCTGGGCATCGGCCAGCACCGCCCCATAGGCAGCGCCCTCCTCGGCCATGCGGCTGAGGATGTAGTTGGTGGTGCCGTTGATGATGCCGCTGACACGCCGGATGCGATTGCCGCCCAGGGATTGCTTGAGCGGTTCGATGATCGGGATGCCACCACCGACAGCCGCCTCGATCAGCACGTACACGCCCCGGGCGGTGGCGGCAGCGGCGATCTCCTGGCCATAGCGGGCGATCACGGCCTTGTTGGCGGTGACCACCGGCTTGCCGGCCGCAATGGCGCGCAGGATCAGGGTGCGGGCCGGCTCCAGGCCGCCCATCACCTCCACCACGATGTCCACGGCGGGATCATCGACCACGGCGAGCGGATCGGTGCAGAGGCGATCGGCCGAGATCGGCACGGGCCGCGGCCGGCTGAGGTCGCGCACAGCGACACGTCGCAGCTCCAGTTCAGCCACGAGCGGATGGCGGCCCTGGGGCTGGCTCAGGATTGCGGCGACCCCGGCCCCCACCGTGCCCAGCCCCAGCAAGCCGATGCCGATGGTCATGGGTGCGCTTTCTGCAAACGGCGATCCTAGAAATGGGCCGGCCCGATCAGGGCTGGGGACCGGCGCCGCCGGCGAGGCTGTGGGCCTGGGCCTGCATCATCCGCAGGATGTTCAGAAAACCGTTGGCCCGGGAGGGGGTGAGGCTCGCCTGCAGGCCGGTGCGGGCCAGGAAGGCGGGATCGAGAGCAGCGGCCTGCTGCGGCAGCAATCCCTCGAGCCCCTCGATCAGCAGCGCCAGCAACCCCTTGGTGATCGCCGCATCGGAATCACCCTGCCAGTGCAGACGGCCCTCCTGCAGGCTGGCCACCACATACACCTGCGAGACACAACCCTTCACCTTGTACTGCTCCTGCCGCAGCTCCTCGGGCAGGGGCTCCAGCCTGCGCGCCAGCCAGAGCACGTATTCATAGCGGCGTTTCGGGTCGGAGGTGCTTGCCAGACGCTCCACGATCCGATCGAGGGCCGGCGTGTCGCTGCCAGCCGGGCTGGAGGAGGCGGCAGCGGAAGGCGACTCAGTCACGGGCACGCCGCCGCAGCAGACCCGCCAGCAGCCCCACCCCACCCAGGCCACCGAGGGCCAGCAGGGAGGTCCGCAGCCCCGCCGGGGCACCAGCACCGTGCGGCAACGAGGCCGCACCAGGCGAGGACGCAGCAGCGGGCAGTTCGAGGTAATCGCGGTGGCCGGGACCGGCATCCACCTGGATCTCCCAGTCGGGGCTGGCCTGGGGGGGCAGGCGGAAGCTGAGATGGCCGCGGGCATCGGTCTGGCCCACAGTGATCGGCTCACCACCCGGCGGGATCAGGCGCACGGCGGCATCACGGGCGGGCATGCCACTGGAGAAGCTACTTTCCAGCTGGGCGGTCAGATCGGGCAGGCGTTCCAGGGTGGACTGGATGCCATGGGCGCGGGCCGATCCGGCCAGCAGCGTGGAGCAGACCAGCGCAGAAGCCAGGCTCGTGGCGAGCGGCCCCGGCAGCAGCGCGGCGAAACGGGTCATGGGAACGGAGGCAATCAGGAGGCTTTCCAGCGGCTGTCGCTGCTGCGGCCCGCCTGCACCATGCGAGCGATCGAGCTGACCATCATCGAGAGGGCATCGGTGGCTTCGCCGCGGGCCTGCAGTTCCGAGGCCAGCACCTGCTCGGCAGCGGTGCGGGCGCGGCCGAGGCATTCGAGGCTGCGGCGGTCACGGGTCTCAGGGGAGGCGTCCGCGAAGCGGCTGGCCTGCTTCTGCAACGTGGTCAGATCCAAGCGAAAGCGTTCCAGTTCAGCGATCCTGGCAAATCCTGCCGATGTCCGAGAGGAGCGCCCGCCGCCCCTGCCGCCTTGCAATCTGCTGTTACGCGTGTTGCGGGCCACAGGCCGAGCGCGCACCACCTGTGGCGGGGCAAGCTCAGGCCGGGAAGCACCAGCCAAGACCCTGTTCATCCAGCCAGCCATCGAAGGGGACATCCCAGGGATCGGCGGGCAGGGCCTCGCAGCGACAGGCCGAGGGCAGCACGGCCAGGGCCGGCACGGAGCGCCAGCGGGGATCGCTGCGCAGCCGGTCGTACCAGCCGCCACCGGAGCCCAGGCGCACACCGCGGCGATCGAGCGCCAGGGCGGGCACCAGCAGCAGGGCCAGGTCCTGCGGTGCCAGCCCCTGATCGGGCAGCGGGGCGGGGATACCGCAGGCATCGGGGCGCAGGGCGGCACCACGGCGCCAGGGCCGATAGATCAGGGAGCCATGGGGTTCGGCGCCGCGGGGCGGCAGCACCGCCGGCAGGGCCAGCCGCGGGCCATCGCCGCAAGCAGCCAGCCGCTCCGCCAGCCCCCCCGGCGCCCAGGGGGCCAGATCCGGTTCACCGGCGATCGGCCAGTACAGCCCCAGCCATTGCCCTGGCGCCACCCGCTGCGGCAGGGCGCTGCAGGCCACCCGGCGCAGACCTTCCGACACCGCGACCAGCACCTGCCGCCGCTGGCTGCGGTAGTGCCGCCGCAGGGAGGCCTTCTCCAGGAGCGGCGACCCGGGCTGGGCGGGCATCGGCACCACAGGCATGGGCACAGCGTGCGCGAATCATGACCGAGGAGCACAGCGACAGAGCGGCCCAGCCCCCCGGCCGCCGCTGGTGACAACAGCCCACAACAGGCATCTTGAATGGCACCGCCGTAGCCCTTCCGATGGCAGAGAGCAGCGCCAGGGCCTGGTTGAGGACACATTTGTTGCCGGATCGGCACCAGGTTTCAAGGCAACACGGATGTCCCGGGCGGAATGGGGCGCTCCGCCTATCAGAAGGCCTGGGCCATCAGGAAGCCGCGCTGAACAGCAGGAAGCCACCCACACCGATCAGGGCCAGCAGCAGGGAGGCGAGGCGGCTCACCAGCATGCCGGCCACCACCGCCAGGCCCACCGTCAGGGAGCGCCGCAGACGCCGCAGCGGCCCCGGGTCGCTGCTTCGCCCCGATCCGAGCAGTTCCCCCAGACTGGCGCCCAGCAGCGGTCCGAGCAGAGCCCCGAGCAGCGGCCCCCCGAGCGGCAGGGCCGGCAGCAGTCCCAGCACACCCGCCAGCAGCCCCAGAGCGGCGCCGATGTAGGCCCAGCGGTTGGCCTGCAGCCGGGCGGCACCCAGCACCAGCGCGAGCCCTTCGGCGCCCCAGCCGAGCAGCAACAGAACGCACTGCAGCAACAACAGCGGCCATCCCGCCGCCCATCCCGCCGCCGCGATCCAGATCAGGGCGCCGAGCGGCAGCAGCACCAGCCCCGGCAGCACCGGCAGCAGCACGCCGGGGATCGCCAGCACCTGCACCAGCAGGGCCATCCACCAGAGCAGATCCGGGCTGAACGCGGGCATCGGCACAGGGGGGCAAGCGGCCTCCAGCCTGCTGCCTCCAGCAACCGCAGCGCCGCAGGCCGCCCGACCCGCTCCACCAGCCCTGGCGAAACGCCATACCCTCCCGCGGGCAGCCGAGCCGGTGCGATCCGCCCGCTCCAGACGCCTCAGCCGAGCGGAGGCGCAGGCGCAGGCGCCGAAACAGCGGCGACACGCACCCAGCTCAGGGGCAGGCTCCAGGCGAAGACATCCGGCCACGCAGCGGCGCCCGCCAGCACCTCCCAGGGCACGGCAGCTCTGCCAGCCCCCTACGCCTCGGCAGGGGGGCGGCGCTGGGCGATGCGCAGGCGGGCGGAGCGGCTGCGGGGATTGCCCTCCTGTTCGGTCGCATCCGCCTGGATCGCCTTGCGGCTGATCCGCTCCAGCCGCGTATCGGCCAGAAAGGCCTGCTTGACGCGCCGATCCTCGAGCGAGTGGAAGCTGATGATCGCCAGACGTCCCGCCGGCACCAACCAGTCGGGGGCGCGTTGCAGCAGGGTCTCCAGCACCTCCAGCTCGCGGTTCACGGCGATGCGCAGGGCCTGGAAGGTGCGCGTCGCCGGGTGGATGCGACCGTGACGGGCCCGGGGCGGGTAGCAGCCGGCGATCAGATAGGCCAGAGCAGCGGTGCCGCTGAACGGCCCCCGGTCACACAGGTGCTGATGGATGCGCCGGGCGATGCGTCGCGCCAGACGCTCCTCGCCATAGGCATGGATCAGATCGGCCAGCTCCGACTCGCTCAGCCGCGCCAGCAGGGCCGCCGCTGTCTCGCCGCTGTCGGGATTCATCCGCATGTCCAGCGGTCCGTCGTGGCGAAAGCTGAAGCCACGGCTGGCCACATCCAGCTGCGGGCTGCTGACGCCCAGATCGGCCAGCACTGCCAGCAGCGGCGGCGAACCGGTGGGGGGAGGCTCGAATGCGGCGAAATTGGTGGCCACGATCGAGACGCGATCGGAGAAGGGGGCGAGGCGCTCGGCGGCGGCGGCACAGGCACTCGGATCCTGGTCCCGCCCAACCAGTCGCAGGCCGGGATGGGCCTGCAGCAACAGGGCGCTGTGGCCGCCGCCGCCGAGGGTGCAATCGAGCAGCAGCCCCTCGCCGTGGGCCTCCAGCAGAGCGGAGAGTGGCGCGAAGGCCTCCAGCACAGGCTGGGCCAGCACGGGCCGGTGTTCAAAACCGGGGCGATCGGGGGCTGCATCCATCGCCCCATCCTGGGCAACGGCGCACCCCAGGCGAGCATCCCGCCACCCGGTGAAGACCCGTGAAGACAACCGCCCCGGCGGCGACCACAGGGAAGAAAGTGGAAGAAATCCTTAAGGAAGCGTGCCGTGTTCGGGTCCTGGTCTCAGAAGTGCGGCGCCTGCGCCAACTATTCCGGCACGCAGCAGTCCGCCGGCTATTGCCGCGTCTGGGGGGCCGTGGTGGTGCAGCCCTCCCCCCTCTCACGCCAGTGCCCCCACTGGAGCAGCCGTGAGGCGACGGCCAACCCCCACGGCGCGCTGAGCGCCCAGCCCACCTGAAGCGCTGAGCACCCAGCCCACCTGAGGCGCTGACCCGGCCATGGCGGCAGGAGCATGCACCGGCCCGCCAGGCCTCAACGGGCCCGCTCAGCCGCAGACGAGGGCCAGATCGCGCCAGTGATGCACCTGGGGATGGGGCTCGGCCAACGGCGGCGGCGTGCTCCAGGCAGCGGTGTAGCCCAGGGCGAGCCGCTGGGGGATCCCAGCGGCCACCGCCATCTGCAGATCACTGTTGGCATCGCCGATCAGGGCGCAGTGGGCCGCCTCCACCCCCAGTAGCCCGCACACCCCATGCACGGCAGCGGGATCGGGCTTGCGGGGCCGGTGCTCGGCGCTCCACACGGCCTGGAAGTGATCGCGCAGGCCATGGCTGCGCAGAAAGTGCTCGATGCCGGCGACATCGTCGTTGCTGATCACAGCGCAGGGCAGCTCCGCCGCCCGCAGCTGCTCCAGCCAGGTGTGCAGGCCCTCGGTGGTGGCACTGGTGGCAGGCGCCTCGGTGGCAGCGCCAGCAGCAGCGCCACAGCTGGGCTGGGCCTCGGTGGCGGAAGCGCGACGCGCATCGGCACCATCGGCCCGCTCGAAGGTCCGCTCACTGATGGCCAGGGCCTCCGGCCAGCCCAAACCCAGCTGCACCAGGGCCGTAGCGGTGGCGATCAGGTTGTGCTCACGGCTGGCCACCGCAGTGATGCCGGCCGGGGCGATCGCCGCACAGCGGCCTCCGCCGCCGGGCTGCAGGCCGTACACCTGCAGCAGCAGACGTTGCAGCGGCGCATGCAGGCGGGGCTCCACCTGCTCCAGGCAAAGAAAAACCCTGGCCTGCGCCAGGGTGATCAACTGCGGCTCACTGATGCTGAGGGTGCCGTCCTTGTCGAACAGCACCGCCCGCACCTCACCGAGGTCGATGCCGCGCAGCAGCAGTCGGGCCATGGCGCTTGGGGGGGTCAGTCGAGACCCATGCCGTCGCCATCTTCAGCCTGCTCCAGCAGCATCTGCTTGTAGCGGGCAGCCATTTCCTCCGCCTTCTCGAACACCTTCTGGGGATCGGTGAGCATGTCACCCGGCTCGGGCTCGAGGGCCTTGGTGGAGAGGGAGATGCGCCCGCGCTCGGCGTCGAGATCGATGATCATCACCTTCATCTGATCGTTGACGTTGAGCACGGTGTGCGGCGTCTCGATGTGCTCGTGGCTGATCTCGGAGATGTGCAGCAGGCCGCTGACACCACCGATATCGATGAAGGCGCCGTAGGGCTTGATGCCGCGCACGGTGCCGAGCACCACCTCGCCAACTTCGAGGCGATTCATCTTGCGCTCGACCAGGGCGCGGCGATGGCTGAGCACCAGACGGTTGCGCTCCTCGTCCACCTCCAGGAACTTGAGCGGCAGGAAGTCGGCGACCAGCTCCTCCTTGGCCTTGCGGGTGCTGATGTGGCTGCCGGGGATGAAGCCGCGCAGGCCTTCCACCCGCACCAGGGCACCACCGCGGTTGGTGGCGAACACCTCGGAGTAGATGGTGGCGTCTTCCTTCTGTAGCTGG
>JBJTQH010000074.1:0-34264 GCA_046075505.1 Cyanobium sp.
GCGGGCCGGTGCGGCTGTGGCGCAACAACGTGGGGGCATTGCGGGATGAGCGGGGCCGACTGGTGACCTACGGGCTGTGCAAGGGGAGCAGCGATCTGATCGGCCTGCGCCAGCTGCTGATCACCCCCCAGCACGTCGGCCGCTGCCTGGCCGTGTTCACCGCCATCGAAGTGAAGACAGCGGCGGGGCGGGTGAGCGAGGAGCAGCGGAAGTTCCTGCAGCAGGTGGAGCAGCTGGGGGGCCTGGCAGGGGTGGCGCGATCACTCCAGGAAGCTGAACAGCTGCTCTTCCTGGGGCTCGACCGCTGAAGCCTCGGCGTCCTGGCAGGGGCGCGGGGCGCTGGCTCTGGTGTTGAGCACCCGACGGCTCCGCCTGGCCAGGGCCCGCTCCACTTCGCGCACATCCCACAGCAGGGAGGGGCGTTGAAGGCCGGCACCGGCTGCCCGGAAGTGATCGCCAGCCCGGAGCACCCCATCGCGACGAAGCCGCAGAAGGGTGCGGTCGCTGATGCGCAGGGCTTTGCAGGCCTCACGGGTGGAGTGAGTGAATGCCATGGTTCGTCATGGGCCGACTGATTGGGACCATAGCGTCAATCAACCGCCAACAACTGCAGCTTCCGAACTATTTCAAGCCACCTCAGAAGTTGCCCATGGGTAACCCTCGAATCCTTGATCTGATCCTGTGCAGAGGCATCGGCATCCACGCAGTCATCCTGCATGGCTGCAATCGATTGCACGGATCCTTTCAGGTAACCAGGAAGGAAACCCCGCACAGAACGGAGCATCAGGCTTGCCACTGAGCGGGTTCCGACCCTGCCGCTGCCGACCCGCAGGATGGGCCGGATCGGCAGGGGATGGGGGCCTGGATCAGGCCTTGCTCGTCGTGCCGCTCAGGGCCATCAGCTGCCTGGCGAGCTGCAGCAGTTCCGGGGTGATGTCCGGCGGCAGCGTGGCGGCCCTGTCGTCAGCTGCAGCCGGCGACGGCGCCGGTGGTGTCGGCCTGTGGGGCTCCACCATCAGGCGCTCTGGCCCCTGCGGTTGAACCGGTCCTTCATCGAGGGCCTTCTGCAGAGCCATGCCCCGCTCGATCTGGAGGGCGGTCTGCTCCACGCGGTAGCGGCGGGCGTGGATGGTTTCGCTGTGGCCGATCGCCTGGGCCTTGAGCGCGGTGGACCAGGTGGTGGTCTCCCGGGCACGGATGGCCCAGGCATGACGCAGGTCGTAGGCCTTGCAGCGCCCCTGAATCGGTGGCGGCTGGCGACGGCCGGGCACGCCCCTGGGCTGGTGCCAGCCGAGCAGCTTGTTCTTGATCTCGAGATAGGGCTTGGAGCTGTAGCGCAGCCAGTGCACCACCTCCCGGCCGAGCCTGGCGTTGTTCCAGAACTGCAGGCTTCCATCAGCGGCCTCCGCCGTGCGGATCGGATGGCGCCGGCGCAACTCGCTCAGCATCGCCCTGGAGTGGTCCAGGTCGTTGAGGCGGTAGCGCTCCAGCCAGCTCTCCGGCAGCGGCAGCGCGAAGCGATGGCCGGTCTTGGTGGCATGGCCGGCGCCCCCCTCGAACATGCTGATCTGCAGGAAGGTCGGTTCGACGCTGCTCTCCCCCGGCAGCCGCTCGATGTGCCACACCTCATGGGGCCGCAGGCCGTAGCAGGCAATGACCGCCATCACCCAGCCGCGCAGGGGGTTCTCCTGCTGAAGCAGATCCAGCCACTGCTGAATCGCCTCGGTCGTGGGGATGCGGCGGCGCGACTGGCCAGCGGCCACCAGGGCCAGCTTCTTGCGGTTCACCATCGCCTTGAGCTCGTCGCTCAGCTCCTGCGGGGCGATGGCACCAAACCCCGCGCGCCTCAGCAGCGACACCACCTCCCGTTTCTGGCGGAAGCCCTGCCGGTGCGTTGCCATCGGCAGCAGCGGCTCGCTCGGATCCTGCAGCTGCGCCTTGAGGCTCTCGCTGGTGTGTAGGGCAAAGCGGCGCACGTCCTCGAGGCTGGCGGGGCGGTCCTGGGGCAGCAGGCGGAAGTAGCCCTGGCCCTTGAAGGGCCCCACCAGGTTCATGTTCACGCCCTGGCCGCGCTGGAAGGCGACGACGGCCTCGCAGATCTCGGACCAGCAGGGGGCAGCCGATCGACGCGGTGCTGACGCCTCTGTGCCAGTGACGGCCTCCAGCGTCAAACCCTGCTTGGCAGCGGCCAGCAGCCGCTCGCACAATGCCTCGACGGCTTCAGGATTCGCGGCCTCGCAGCCGGGGAGGGAGCGTTCGCGGGTGCGGCGGTCGGGAAGGAACTCGTAGACCGTGACCCAGCGGCTGCGGCGGTGCTTGCGCAGGCGGAACGGAGCGCTGAAGGCCCGCAGGATTCCGTTGGCGCGCTCCAGGGGAGAGAAGGGGGTCGGCATCGGATCAGAACCGTTGGTAGAGGGTTCCGAAATCCGCCTGCTGCGTTTCTTATGTCATCAACCGAAGATTTCTGCTTGGGACTATGTCCCAAACAAATGACCCAATCCCGAACTTCCGCGACCTTGTGCGGACTCGTTTCGGGTTGGAGCCGGAGCCCCGGAAGTCCCGAAAACGCTTGCGCTGCAGACGACTTGCCAGTCGTTCCAACGCGTTTCAGAAAGTGGGTCGCCTGAGATTCGAACTCAGGACCAATCGGTTAAAAGCCGAGTGCTCTACCGCTGAGCTAGCGACCCTTGTTGGCAGGATGTGCTGCGGGTGGGGAATTCCCCGTGTGGCCAGGGGGGTTGTGGCCAAGGGGAATCCCCAGGGCCTCGCTGGCACCTCCTGAAGGTATCACCCGACCATCCCCTCTCTGCAAGGGATCCACGGCCGTGTGCGCCGGAGAATGCCTGCAGCCGCCATCCGTCGTGCATGGGCACTGCCCCCTGGCCCGAACCCCGCATCGATCCCGACGCCTGGGTCTCACCGGCGGCGGTCGTGATCGGAGATGTGCAGATGGCCGCTGGGGCCAGCCTGTGGCCCACCGCGGTCGCCCGCGGCGATGTCGGCCCGATCCTGATCGGCGAGGGCAGCAACGTGCAGGATGGCGCCGTTCTCCATGGTGATCCCGGACTGCCGGTGCGCATCGGCTCGGACGTGACCATCGGCCACCGTGCGGTGATCCATGGCGCCACGTTGGAAGACGGCTGCCTGATCGGCATCGGCGCTGTGGTGCTCAATGGCGTCACGGTCGGTGCGGGCGCCCTGGTGGCCGCCGGCTCAGTGGTGACCCGCGATGTGCCGGCCGGGGCCCTGGTGATGGGGGCACCGGCCCAGTTGAAACGGGAGCTCAGCCCGGAGGCGATCGCCTCCCAACGCGAGCACGCCCGTCGCTACCGGCTGCTGGCGATGGCCCATGCCGGTCGCAGCGATGATCCCGGCTTCTGAGCGGCAGGCCTGCCCGTCTGCTGTGGGTCCGCTTGGCGGTCCTGTTTGAGCGGATCGCGGCTGTGGGCTGGGGCGGCCCTTGGAGGTACCTGACGTGCCCCAGGGCTGGAACGCCTGTTGCCGCAGCCTCACCCTGGCCGATGGCGTCGTGGCAACGGCTGCACCGCCTCATGCACCGCCTCTGCCGTGGCGTTCCCGCTCCACCGTGATGTTCGCCTGACACGCCGTAGTGACACGCCGCCCTGGCACGCCGTGGTGGCCATGGCGGCGGCGGCAACGGGCTGTGTGCGGGCTCGCCCTTTCGGGGCGTGGCCGGCTGCTCCACGGCCGTGCGGGCTCTGCGTCGGGAAGATTGCGTCGAATTGGGACGGCCTCGGCTTGGCGAAGCGCTTCTGCGGCTTGGGTCCTTAAGATCTGCCAAACCTCGTTTCGCTCGCCGCCATGGATCTCCGGGTCGTGCTCGTCGCTGCTCCGATCGTGCTCGCGGCGTCCTGGGCCGTGTTCCATATCGGTCGCGCCGCCGTCGGTCAGCTGCAGCTGATGCTGAAGCGCGCCCGCGCCTGATCCGCTGCCTCCCTACAACCTGCCCCCCACCGGTTGAACTCTGAGATTCTGGTGATCGGTGCCGGCCTGGCCGGTACGGAAGCGGCCTGGCAGATCGCCTCCGCTGGATTGTCGGTGGACCTGGTGGAGATGCGCCCTGTGCGTCGCTCTCCGGCTCATCACAGCGCCGAGTTTGCGGAACTGGTGTGCAGCAACAGTTTCGGGGCCCTCAGTGCCGATCGTGCTGCGGGGCTTCTGCAGGAGGAGCTGCGTCGGCTCGGTTCCCTGGTGATCGGCACCGCCGATGTCCATGCCGTTCCAGCCGGCGGTGCCCTGGCGGTCGATCGAGGCCGCTACAGCGCTGCCCTCACGGCGGCCCTGGCATCCCATCCACTGGTCAGCGTGCGGCGGATCGAGCAACAGGCGCTGCCGGATCCGTCCCGGATCACGGTGCTGGCCACCGGGCCGCTCACCTCAGAAGCTCTGGCCCAGGATCTGCACGCCTTCACCGGCCGGGAAGATTGCCATTTCTTTGATGCGGCCAGTCCGATCGTCGAAGGTGACAGCATCGATCTGTCGGTGGCCTTCCGCGCCTCCCGCTACGACAAAGGCGATGCGGACTACATCAACTGCCCGATGAACCGCGAGCAGTATCTCGCCTTCCGCGAAGCGCTGCTGCAGGCCGAACAGGCGGAATTCAAGGATTTCGACAAGGAGAGCGCCTGCTTCTTCGAGGGGTGCCTGCCGATCGAGGAGCTGGCCCGTCGTGGTGAAGACACGATGCGCTACGGGCCGCTCAAACCGATCGGCCTGTGGGATCCCCGCTGGGGTGATGTCAACGACCGCGAGGTGCGCCGTGCCAATCGCGCCTACGCCGTGGTGCAGCTGCGTCAGGAGGATCGCGACGGTCGCCTCTGGAACCTGGTGGGCTTCCAGACCAACCTGAAATGGGGGGAGCAGAAGCGGGTGCTGCGCCTGATCCCGGGCCTGGAGAACGCCGAGTTCGTGCGGTTCGGGGTGATGCACCGCAACACCTTTCTCGAGTCTCCCCAGCTGCTCGATCCCACCCTGCAATTCCGGCGCCGCCCCTCGCTGCTGGCCGCTGGGCAGATCACCGGCACCGAGGGCTATGCGGCCGCGGTGGCTGGCGGTTGGCTGGCCGGTACCAATGCGGCCCGGCTAGCCCGCGGCCTGGAGCCGATCGTGCTGCCGCGCACCACGATGCTCGGCGCCCTCACCCACTTCATCGCTGAAGCTCCCTGCGGTGGTGAGGGCAAACGTGGCCGCTTCCAGCCGATGCCACCCAATTTCGGATTGCTGCCGGAGCTGCCGGAACGGATCAAGGCCAAACGGGAACGCCATGGCGCCTACCGAGATCGGGCGCTGGCGGACCTGGAGCCATTCCGGCCGGCGCCGCTGCCGCTCGCCTGACGGCTTGGATGGCCCTGGGCCTCAGCCCAGTGGTCATGGATCTGCTGGGCCGCTTCGGCAGGCACCGCGCCGGCTGCAGCCAACGTGCAGGCCAAGGGCTGCGAGCAGCGGGCCGGCGCACAGGCGTAAACAACCACAAAAAAACCGCTTATCGTTAGAAAAGCGGCCTGGAAGTTCAGCGATGCGCTGTTGCCTGAATCGGAGCGACAGGATTTGAACCTGCGACCCCCACTACCCCAAAGTGGTGCGCTACCAAGCTGCGCTACGCCCCGGCAAGAAGAAGTTATCACACGGCCCAGACCGCCTGGCCGCCAGGCTCAGGGGCGCTGCCGCAACCGCTGCAGCAACCGGGCTGTGAGCACGGCGCGGCTGTCGCGGCCGTAACCCCACAGCCGCCGCTCCTGGGCCAGCAGCCGCAGCTCGGCGAGGTTCATCGTGGCCAGGCGCAGCTCGGGCAAGCGACGCCAGGCACCGGAGGCCGGCGGCAGCAGCGCACCGCGCCGTCCCTCCCGGAAGCCGAACAGGGCGCCGGAGGCCATCCATTCCGGCACGAGCACCACCAGCACCGCCAGCAGCCCGTAGAGCTCCACCAGACCCGGCGGCAGCGGATGCAGCTGACGCGGCCTCAACTGCTCGGACACGGCCGGGCCAGTGGCTTCGCGGCCAGTGGCTTCGCGGTTGGTGTCGTTGCGGTTGGTGTCGTCGAGGTCGACGGCGGCCAGCCCCCCCTGCAGGCCCTCGGAGGACAGCGGTGCCCCTGGGGCCACTCGATCGGGATCGCCTCCCATCCGATCAGAGGGTTGTTCCGCCACTGCGCAGCGAAGCCGGAGCCTGCCGCCAGAGCATCGGTGGCTCGGGGGAGGGCTGCAGTCGCACACTCCAGAAGACCAGGGCGAACACCAGGGCGACGGTGGCGGCCATCACCGTGATCACCACCCGATCGGGAAGGGGGTTCATACCTGTTCGGTGCGGACGCAACGGAGACGATCGGGCAGGCGTTCGAGCAACAGCTCATCGCCGCGCAGCACGATAAGCATCTGGTCATTGCGATACCGCAACCCCGGCGCCTCGGAGTCCTCGCGGAACAGCAGCGAGCGGCTGCCGCCGGAGATCAGCGACGCCTGCGACGCATTGCGCTCCAGGACCAACGAAATGCGGCGGTCGCACAGGAAGCGATCGGTCTGGTCGTAGTTCTCCCACCAGGGCGACTGCATCGCCACCGGGCCGGCCGGCCGGGACACGGCGGCAACGGCAGGTCGCGATCCGGCGGGCAGCACCAGGGAGATCAGCAGGGCTAGGCACGCCCTCCGGTTGGACATGGTGAGTGCGGTGAAGCCCGGCCGTCGCGTCAGGCCAGGCGGATTGGTTGATTGTCGCCCCGCAGCACGCAATGGGGAACAGACCAGTCATAGGCCTGCCACACCGTGGCCGGCAGGCGGTAGTCGCTGCCGGGGAACTCAGCCAGCCTCAGGCCGGTCGGCTGGGCGGAGCAGTAGGGACGGCTGCCCGGCTTGGCCAGGTACTGCTGGTGATAGGGCTCGGCGTAGTAGAGCGGATGGCCGCTGCCGATTTCCGTGGTGATCGCACCGCGACCGGCCCCGGCGAGCAGGGCGGCGTAGGCCTCACGGCTGGCCTGGGCGATGGCGAGCAGCTCCGGATCCTCCACGAAGATCGCCGAGCGGTACTGGCTGCCGCGGTCGTTGCCCTGGCGATCGCCCTGGGTGGGGTCGTGGCATTCCCAGAACAGTTTGAGCAGATCGGCGAACCCGACGGCCGTGCGGTCCCACACCACCCGCACCACCTCGGCATGGCCGGTGCGGCCGCTGCACACCAGCTCATAGCCGGGATCGGCGATCTGGCCGCCCGCGTAGCCCACAGCGGTGGTCACCACACCCGGCAGGCGCCAGAAGCCCTTTTCCGCGCCCCAGAAACAGCCGCAGCCGAACAGCACCGCGCCCTGTCCGGAGCTCGCCTCGGCGGCGATCGGCGTTCCGAGCACGTGATGGCGCAGCCCGGCTGCGGCGGCCGAGGAGGGGCGCGTGGTCAACCGGTCGGGGGAGGAGCTGTTGAACAGGCCGAACAAGGCGCGCACCGCAGGGCAGATCGCACCCTAGGCAGGGCGATCCGGGCCTGCGGCCGGCTCCAGGGCGATGTGGTTGAGCAGGGTGGTGGTGAAGGCGAACAGCAGGAACGGCAGCGACAGCACCAGGATCAGACCCACGCCGAACAGCGCGAAGATCGGCCGGCTGGCCCCCATCAAGGCCAGGCCCGCCGCCAGGCTGGCGAAGATCACGCCCATCCAGATCAGGATCTGCCCGTAGATGTCGCCGAACTGGAGGGTGCAGCGCAGGTTGTATCGCCCAGCCGCGAGGGGATGGGAAGGGGCGGTGGAGGGGGCCTGCATGGCAGCTGCACATCGGGATGGCTTCAGGTAAGCCAGCCCGCCAGGAGATGGGAAGCCTGCTCAATAACTGTTGAGGCCTGTGTCGGCGTCTGCTGATCCCAGCGGCGGGCGGAGTCGCTTCTGCTCCCCTGCCTGGGGCCCCTGATCTCCCCCGAGCCGTCTCGGGATGGGATCTCAGGCCGCCTGCAGACGCTCGCTGGCCTGCTCCCGTTCCCACAGGCGCCGGTAGGTGCCGGGTTGCTGCACCAGATCGCTGTGGCGTCCCGTCTGCACCAGGCGGCCGTCCTCCAGCACCAGGATGCGATCACAGGCCGCCGCCGCCGACAGCTGGTGGCTGATCATCAGCACCGTGCGATGCCGCTGCTGGCGCACCGAGCGCAGGATCTCGGCGGCCGTGGTGTTGTCCACACTCGCCAGGGCGTCGTCGAGCACCAGCAGGGGCGCCTCCAGCAACAGGGCTCTCCCGAGGGCGGTGCGTTGCCGCTGTCCGCCGCTGAGCGTGATGCCCCGCTCCCCCACCAGCGTGGCGTAGCCATCGGGGAAGCCGCGGATGTCGGCCTCGAGCCGCGCCATCTGCGCCGCCTTCTCCACCAGCGCATCGCTGGCCTGCGGATCGCCGTAACGCAGGTTGTCGGCCAGGGTGGCGGTGAACAGGAAACCCTCCTGGGGCACCAGCGCCACCTGGCGCCGCAGCTGCTCCAGCTCCAGCTCGGTGACATCGACGCCATCGAGATACAGGCTGCCGGCCGGCACCTCCACCATCCGGCCCAGGGCGCGGGCCAGGGTGGTCTTGCCGCAACCCACCGGTCCCACCACCGCCACCAGTTCGCCGGGTTCGATCCGGAAGCTGAGATCGCGCAGCACCGCCCGGCCGGCACCGGGATAGCGCACCTCCAGGCCCCGGGCCTCGATCGCACCGCCGGGATGGGGTGCCGGCGGAATCGGATGCTGGGGCGACACGATCAGGGGCCGGCGTTCCAGCAGGGCCTCCACCCGCTCCAGGCTCACCTGGCCGGTCTGGAACGTGTTGAGCGTGAACCCGAGCAGGGCGGTGGGGAACACCAGCCGTTCCACATACAGAATCAGCGCCACCAGGCCGCCGATGCTGAGCCGGCCGTTCTCGATCTGGCCGCTGCCGAAGGCGATCAGCAGCAGCAGACTCACCGAGGCGATCCCCTCCAGCATTGGGAACAGGGTGCTGCGGGTGCGCCCCAGGGCGAGGGCGGCATCGCGATAGGCCTGGTTGAGCCGCTCGAACGCCTCCTGTTCGGTGCGCTCCTGGCCGTAGATCTTGATCGCCCCGATCCCCGAGAGATCCTCCTGGATCAGATCGCTGAGCTGGGCGAGATTCTCCTGCTGGCGGCGCTGCTGCCGCATCATGCGGCCGCCGAACAGACGCACCACCAGCAGCATCAGTGGGTAGAGCCCCAGCGCCGCCAGGCTGAGCCAGGGATCGATCGCCAGCATCGCCGGCAGGGTGAGGGCATAGGACAGGGCGGTGTTGGTGAGGCTGAGCACCGCGAACCCCAGCAGGCGCCGCACGTTCTCCACATCGCTGGTGGCGCGGCTGATCACTTCACCGCTGCCGGTCTCCTGCACCCAGCCCGGCTCCTGGCGCAGCACATGATCGAAGATCCGCTGCTTCAGCTCCGCCTCCACCTGGCGGCCGACACCGAACACCAGCATCCGCGACCAGAGGCGCACGCCCCCCATCACGGTGGCCATCAGCACGATCAGTCCGGCCTGCTGCAGCACCGCCGCCAGGGTGAAGCCACGGTTCAGCTCGTTGACCACGGCGCGCACCTGCAGCGGGATCGCCACGCCGAGCAGATTGACCACCAGCAGCGCCGCCGCCCCAATCGCCACACGGCGGCGATGGGGGCGCAGATAGCGGGCGATCAGACGGAGCCGCAGGGCGCTCATGCGTTCCAGCAGGGGCCCTTAACCTACGCAGCGATCCCGGACCCCCGAGGCGGCATTGGAGGAGCAGAACCACCCCCTGCATGCCAGTGATCGCGCCGTGATCGATCGCCTGCTGGCTGCCGATCCCCCCGCCGATGAGCACCTGGTCGATGCGGCCCGGCTGCTGATGCGCTACCAGGGATTTCCGGGGGCCAGCGATCTGCGGGACGACCTGGCGCGGTTACTGAAACTCTGGGGGCTCGACCGTGAGCAGCTGCATGAGCGCACCCGCGCCATCTGGAGCGCCGGCTACCGCCCCGGCGCCGCACCGCAGGCCGAGGCGGTGGGCTCCGGCTTCGACACAGCCGACAGCGATGGCCCCTGAACAGCCCATGGCCCAGGGAGTGCGGCCGGCCCACCGTTTGAGCGGCACTGTGACGCGGCGAACCGCCAGGGGTCCCCTGACAGGCCGCCTGTTCACCAGGGCCACAGCACCCCACTGCGCGGGATAGTGGAGGGGTCCCCATCACCCGGCCCGGTGTGCCCCGCACCCGGGCTTTTTCTCGGGTCTTTCCCTGCCCCATGAGCGCCTCGCCCTCCCACTCCGCCCTGCTGGAGCAGCTGATCGCCGGTCGTGATCTCAGCGGTGCCGATGCCACGGCCCTGATGCAGGGCTGGATCGCCGCGGACTTCGATCCGGTCGTCACCGGGGCCCTGCTGGCGGCGCTGCGCTGCAAGGGCACCAGCGGCGAGGAGCTGGCGGCGATGGCTGCGGTGCTACGTGAGCGCTGCCCCCTGCCGGGTCCGCGGCCGGCACTGGCCCTGGTGGATACCTGCGGCACCGGCGGCTCCGGTTTCGACAGCTTCAACATCTCCACCGCCGTAGCCTTCACTGCCGCTGCCTGCGGCGCCCATGTGGCCAAGCACGGCAACCGCAGCGCCAGCGGCCGGGTGGGATCCGCCGATGTGCTCGAAGCCCTCGGCCTCGACCTGAAGGCGCCAGCGGAGCGGGTGATCGCCGCCGTCGAGACGACCGGTGTCACCTTTCTGTTCGCTCCCGGCTGGCATCCGGCCCTGGTGGGGCTGGCGCCGCTGCGCCGCACCCTCGGCATCCGCACCGTGTTCAACCTGCTCGGTCCCCTAGTGAATCCGCTGCGCCCCGAAGCGCAGGTGCTGGGGGTGGCGCGCGCCGATCTGCTCGATCCGATGGCGGACGCCCTGCGGCGCCTCGGACAGCGTCGCGCCGTCGTCGTCCATGGCCATGGCGGTCTCGATGAAGCCACCCTGGCCGGCCCCGCCCAGCTGCGGCTGCTCCAGGACGGCGCCATCCGCAGCGAACAACTCGATCCCGCCAGCCTCGGACTGGAGGCGGCACCGATGGCGGCGATCGCCGGTGGCGATGTGGAGGAGAACCGCCGCATCCTCGAGCAGGTGCTGCAGGGCAGCGGCAGCGGCCCCCAGCGCGACACCGTGGCCCTCAACGCCGCCCTGGTGCTCTGGGCCGCCGGGATCAGCGACACGATCGCCGCCGGCCTCGCCCAGGCCCAGGCGGCCCTGGCCGCCGGCAGCCCCTGGCAGCGGGTGCTGGCGCTGCGGCAGGCGCTGGCGGAAGCCGCTGCAGGATGATCCGAGCAGCTGCCGGTCCTGAAGGCTCGGCGCTCCCGTCACACCGCTCCACCGACCGGCCTTGACCAGCTCCGCCACCGCCGATC
Source organism: Cyanobium sp. (assembly GCA_046075505.1). Taxonomy (GTDB): domain Bacteria; phylum Cyanobacteriota; class Cyanobacteriia; order PCC-6307; family Cyanobiaceae; genus Cyanobium. The sequence continues at coordinate 11,374 of JBJTQH010000074.1, forward strand.
CGGCCCCCCGTTCCGATCACCCCGCCCTGCTGGTGCTCGCCGACGGCACCCTGCTGCGCGGCGAGGCCTTCGGGGCCCGCGGCACCGTGGTCGGGGAGGTGGTGTTCAACACCGGCATGACCGGGTATCAGGAGGTGATGACCGATCCCAGCTATGCCGGGCAACTGGTCACCTTCACCTATCCGGAACTGGGCAACACCGGTGTCAACCCCGACGACCAGGAGGCGCCCCGGCCCCATGTGCGCGGTGTGATCGCCCGGCAGCTCAGCCCCTGCTCCAGCAACTGGCGCAGCGAGGAGGATCTCGATCCCTGGCTGCGGCGCCATGGGGTGGTGGGCATCCGCGGCATCGACACCCGCGCCCTGGTGCGCCACCTGCGCGAGGGGGGCGCGATCAACGGCATTCTCTCCAGCGACGGCACCAGCCCGGCGGCCCTGCTGGAGCAGGTGCGCTCCGCCCCATCGATGAGCGGCCAGAACCTGGCGGTGACGGTGAGCACCCGCGAGCCCTATCGCTGGAGCCAGGCCTGCAAGGCCAGCTTCGATGCCCGTCTGATGGCGCAGCCGCCGCGGCCCTACCGGGTGGTGGCGATCGATTTCGGCATCAAGCGGGCCATCCTCGAGCGGCTGGTGGCCCATGGCTGCGAGGTGACGGTGCTGCCCGCCGACGCCAGCCTGGCCCAGGTGCTCGACCATCAGCCCGAGGGGGTGTTCCTCTCCAACGGCCCCGGTGATCCGGCGGCGGTGCACAGCGGCATCGCCCTGGCGCAGCAGCTGCTGCAGCAACCGGATCTGCCGGTGTTCGGCATCTGCCTCGGCCACCAGATCCTGGGGCTGGCCCTGGGGGGCCGCACCTTCAAGCTCGGCTACGGCCACCGCGGTCTGAACCACCCCTGCGGTTCGCCGGGGATGGTGGAGATCACCAGCCAGAACCACGGCTTCGCCCTGGAGCCCGACTCCCTGCCGGCCGATCGGGTGAGCGTGACCCATCTCAACCTCAACGACCGCACCGTGGCGGCCCTGGCGATGCACGGGCAGCCGGTGTTCGGGGTGCAGTACCACCCGGAGGCCAGCCCCGGTCCCCACGATGCCGACCACCATTTCGGCCGTTTCGTGGCACTGATGGCCCAGCGACGCTGAGCTGTCTGTGCGTTCTGCTGCAGTCCGGACATTTCGCCAGACCGTCACTACACTTCATCCCGACCGCACTCATGGGGGCAGGAGCCATCACCGACCTGCAGCGTCTGACCGTCTCCCTGCGCGGGGGCTGCGAGCCGCAGCCGCAGTGCCTGCTGTTCAGCTTCACCGGCCAGCTGGACGCCTATTCCGACAAGCAGTTCCTCGATTTCGTGATCGATGCCGCCGCTGTCCGTCCGCAGCCTGTGTTGATCGATCTGAGCCGGATCGACTTCCTCGATTCCTCCGGCCTCGGCGCCCTGGTGCAGCTGGCCAAGCAGTTCCAGCAGAACGGCCGCCCGTTCCTGGTGGTCGGTAATGCCCGCGTCGTGCAGACCGTGAAACTGGTGCGCCTGGAGGAGTACCTGCATCTGCAGCCCGATCTCGACACCGCCCTTGGCCGCCTCTCCGCGGCCTGATCCCGCCCCCGGGCGCTGGCTGGCTGCCCTGCCGCCCCTGCAGCCCGACACCGACCTGGGGGCCCTGCAACTGGCCTGGCTCGGCGATGCCGTCTGGGATCTGCACCAGCGCCTGCGCCACTGCTCCAGGCCCGGCCGCGGCCGTGATCTGCACCATGCCGTGGTTCAGGAGGTGAAGGCGGAGGCCCAGGCCCGCGCCCTGTCCCGCCTGGATCCCCTGCTGCGGCAGGAGGAACGGGAGCAGGTGCGGCGGGGTCGCAACCGGGCCGGCCCGGGGCCGCGCCGAGGCGATCCGGGCCTGTATGGGCAGGCCACGGGATTTGAGACGATGCTGGGATGGCTCTTTCTGCGCAATCCAGGGCGACTGGCCGAGCTGCTGGATCACCTCGAGGAGACCGCGTCCGCCCCCTGTTCCTCCACCCAGAGTTCGTCTGCCCATGAGTCCTCGTCCTGATCGCCGCCCCGACTCCAGACCGGAGCGCGGCGGGCGACGCCCCGCCGGAGGCCCCCCCGGCCGCGGCCCGGGCCGCCCCGGTTCCTCGTTCCGCCCCGCTGCCGGCCGTCGCCCCCGTTGGGGGCCCACCGATGGCGAAGGCGGTTCCGATCGTCCCCGCCCCCGCCGTGAGGGCGGCCCTGCCCAGGGGGAATGGACCCCGCGGGAGCGCCCCAGTGATGGCGGCGCCGGCCGCCGGCCCGATGCCCCCCGCTTCGATGCCCCTCGCTTCGACGGCCCCCGGTTCGAAGGGTCCCGCTTCGAAGGACGCCGCCCGGAAGCCGGGCGTGGTGACCGCCGCTTCGAGCGCCGTCCCGATCGCAATCCCCGCTTTGAGCGCCGCCCCCAGGAGGGGCGTCCGGCGGCCGGTGCCGGTGCACCCACCAGGCCGCCCGCCCCTGGCAGCCGCCGCATCGAGATCCACCGCTCCGGCCCCAGACCTCAGGCCGGCGGCAGCTTCCGCAGCGCCGGCGCCCCGCCACCGAGCAGCCGGCGCGAGTTCGTGCGCCCCGGTGCCGCTGCCCCCGAACCCCAGGGCGACCACTTCGCTGCGGCCGCACCCAGCGATCTGATCTGGGGACGCCATGCCGTGCAGGCGGTTCTGGAGAGCGAACGACCGGTGCATCGCATCTGGTGCACCCCCGAGATGCGCTTCAGCCCCCGCTTCCTGCAACTGCTGCGGGAAGCCAAGGCGGCCGGGGTGCTGGTGGAGGAGGTCACCTGGGCGCGGCTGGGCCAGATCAGCGGCGGTGCCGTGCACCAGGGGATCGTGCTGCAGCCGGCTGCTGCCGCCACCCTCGATCTGGCCTCGCTGATCGAAGGCTGTGCCGGCATCGGCGAAGCACCCCTGCTGATCGCCCTCGATGGCCTCACCGATCCCCAGAACCTCGGGGCGATTGTGCGCAGCGCTGAAGCGCTCGGCGCCCACGGCATGGTGCTGCCCCAGCGCCGCAGCGCCGGCCTCAACGGTTCGGTCGCCAAGGTGGCGGCCGGGGCGCTCGAGCATCTGCCGGTGGCGCGGGTGGTGAACCTCAACCGCTCCCTCGACACCCTGCGCCAGGAGGGGTATCGGGTGATCGGTCTGGCCTCTGAGGGCAGCGTCACCCTCGAGGAGGCCGACCTCGACGGCCCCCTGGTGGTGGTCACCGGCTCGGAGGGGGATGGCCTGTCGCTGCTCACCCGCAAGCACTGCGACCAGCTGGTGCGCATTCCGCTGCGGGGCACCACCCCCAGCCTCAATGCCTCGGTGGCCACGGCCCTGCTGCTCTATGAGATCGCGCGTCGCGGCTGGATGGAGGGCCTGCGCGGCAACAGCCCGGCGCCGCGGCTGATGCGACCGGCCCTGCCGGAAACCCAGGCCGCCCTCCTGGAGGGTGAGGCCAGCGAAGCCGATCACTCCGGCGATGGGGATCCGCTTGCGGTGGCGGCCGCTTCGAAAGCGGAGGCACCTGTGGCGCCTGCAGCCCTGGACCTGGGAGGTGAGGCAGCTCTCGACAACCAGCAGCAACGGGCGCCAGCGGCGGCTGTGGATGCAACGGCTGTCGATGCAGCAGCTGTGGATGCAATGGCTGTGGATGCGGTCACGCTGGATGCGATGGCAGCAGCGGCTGTTGCGGACGCGCCTGTTGCGGAGGCATCCACTGTTGCGGCAGCACCGGCTGGTTCAGATGCGCCCACGGCCTCAGAAGCGCCCACGGCTACGGAGGCGCCTACGGAGGCGCCCACAGCGTCGGAGGCAGGGGCGGTTCCAACGGCGGCGACCGTTCCCTCGCCGGCACCCGTACCGGAGGCAGCCGCAGACTCCAGCCCTGCAGCAGCCGAGGCTGGTGGCCCTGGCGAAGCCGCTGCAGTGGTCTCCCTGGCGGCGGACCTCCAGCCCGCCTATGGGGGAGATCCGGAAGGGGAGGCGTTCGCCAGCGACATCCGGCTCTGAACGCCACGGCCCGTGGCCTGGCCTGGCGGCACACCCCCTGCCAGGCCACGGGCAGGGATCGCCGCAGGCTTGTCCCGACGGCCGTCACAGGTCCCGACAGCCGTCTGAAGACAGGCACCGGGGTGTCGAGGCCGCTCCCTTGCCTCGACAGCTCAGCGGAGAGGGCCCCGGAGCCGACCTCCAGCACCATGGGCACGCGGCACCACCACCGCCGTCGGGCGGTCTCGGGCGGCTCCCGCTGCAGCGCCACAACGCCGCCTCCGCACAATCGGCCGGCGAGGCCTGACCGCGGGCAGCCGACTGGTCAGAATGGAATCCGCGAGCCGACCGCCCCGATGAATCCGATGCTCTGGCCCATGCGCAACCTTGCCAATGGGCTGGGCCTCGCCTGGTGGGCGCGCGTCGAGACCCGTTCTCCTGATGCCGTCTACTGGTTCGGTCCGTTTGTGCGGCGCAGCACCCTGGAGGAGGCCCTGCCGGAGTTCCTCGAGGATCTGCGCTCCGAAGCGCCGGCCTCGCTCGACTACAGCCTGCTGCAGACCACCCGCCAGGAACCACTCACCGAACTGCCCGGCGGCGATGGCGCCTCGCCCCCGGCCTGAGCCGGCGCTCCCTTCCCGGCCGAGCGGAAACGGCCCGGCGGAATCCCGCTCTGCGGCGTTCCGACCCCGGCTGATAGCGTCGGCCCCAGATGGCATCAGGGTGGATGGGGATTGCGCAATGGCGGCAGCGTCTGAGCCGCGGTGAGGTTTCGGCCCGGGAACTCACCGAACAACATCTGGCGCGGATCACCGCCGTCGAACCCAGCGTGCATGCCTTCCTGGAGGTGACCACGGAGCGGGCCCTGGCCGATGCCGACCGCATCGATGCCGCCCGCGCCGCCGGTGAGTCCCTGCCACCCCTGGCCGGTATCCCCCTGGCGATCAAGGACAACCTCTGCACCCAGGGCATCCGCACCACCTGCTCCAGTCGCATGCTGGAGACCTTCGTGCCGCCCTACGAATCCACGGTCACCGAACGGCTGTGGCAGGCCGGCGCCGTGCTGCTGGGCAAGACCAATCTCGATGAGTTCGCCATGGGCAGCTCCACCGAGACCTCCGCCTTCGGGCCGAGCCGCAACCCCTGGAATCCCGAGCGGGTGCCCGGCGGCAGCTCCGGCGGCAGTGCGGCTGCGGTGGCGGCCGGGGAATGCATCGGCTCGCTCGGCTCGGACACCGGCGGCTCGATCCGCCAGCCCGCCGCCTTCTGCGGGGTGGTGGGACTCAAGCCCACCTATGGACGCGTCAGCCGCTGGGGCCTGGTGGCCTTCGCCAGTTCGCTCGATCAGGTGGGGCCGTTCAGCCACAGCGTCGCCGATGCGGCCGAGCTGTTGCAGGTGATCGCCGGCGCCGATCGGCGCGATGCCACCTGCCTGCAGGCCCCGGTGCCCGACTATGTCGCCGCCCTGGAGCGTCCGCTGAAGGGTGTGCGGGTGGGCTGGATCCGGGAATGCTTCGAGCAGGCCGGCCTCGATCCCCAGGTGAAGGCCTCGGTGCAGCAGGCGGCGGCCGTGCTCGAAAACCTCGGCTGCGAGCTGGTGGAGGTGGGCTGCCCCCGCTTCGATGACGGCATCGCCACCTATTACGTGATCGCACCATCGGAGGCCTCCGCCAACCTGGCCCGCTACGACGGTGTCAAGTACGGCTACCGGGCCGGTGGTGAGGAGGGCTCGGCCGACAACCTGGCCCTGATGACGGCCCGCAGCCGCGCCGAGGGTTTCGGCGATGAGGTGCAGCGCCGCATCCTGATCGGCACCTATGCCCTCTCGGCGGGCTATGTGGATGCCTATTACAAGAAAGCGCAGCAGGTGCGCACCCTGATCCGCCGCGATTTCGACCGCGCCTTCGAGCAGGTGGATGTGCTGCTCACCCCCACCTCCCCCACCACCGCCTTCCGCTTCGGAGCCCACAAGGAGGATCCGCTGGCGATGTATCTGGCCGATCTGCTCACGATTCCGGCCAATCTCGCCGGTCTGCCGGCGATCAATGTGCCCTGCGGCTTCGATGATCAGGGTCTGCCGATCGGGCTGCAGCTGATCGCCGGGGTGCTGCAGGAGGAGCGCCTGCTGCAGGTGGCGCACCAGTACGAGCAGGCGGCGCGGGTGATGGCCGGCCGGCCCCAGGCCCCTCTGGTGGCCCCAGATCTGGTGTGAAGCCAGGCCGCTGGCGGCCGCGACACGCTGCATCCAGGGGGGCCGGCTCCTAATCTGGAGGCCCCGGGCCGGCCGCCTTGACCTTCGTTCCGCTTCACAACCACAGCGACTACAGCCTGCTGGATGGGGCCAGTCAGCTGCCGGCGATGGTGGAGCGGGCCGTGGAGCTGGGCATGCCGGCCATGGCGCTCACCGATCACGGTGTGATGTACGGCGCGATCGAGCTGCTGAAACTGTGCAGCAAGGCGGGCATCAAGCCGATCATCGGCAACGAGATGTACGTGATCAACGGCTCGATCGAGGATCCGCAGCCGAAGAAGGAGCGCCGTTATCACCTGGTGGTGCTGGCCAGGAACGCGGTGGGCTATCGCAATCTGGTGAAGCTCACCAGCATCAGCCACCTGCGCGGGATGCGCGGCCGCGGCATCTTTGCGCGCGCCTGCATCGACAAACAGCTGCTCCAGCAGTACAGCGAAGGCCTGATTGTGGCCACCGCCTGTCTGGGTGGCGAGATCCCGCAGGCGATTCTGCGCGGCCGGCCCGATGTGGCCCGCGAGGTGGCGCGCTGGTATCAGGAGGTGTTCGGTGAGAACTTTTATCTTGAGATTCAGGATCACGGCGGCATTGAGGATCGCCTGGTCAATGTCGAGATCGCCCGCATCGGTGCCGAGCTGGGGATCGAGCTGATCGCCACCAACGACGCCCACTACCTCAGCAGCGGTGATGTGGAGGCCCATGATGCGCTGCTGTGCGTGCTCACCGGCAAGCTGATCACCGATGAGAAGCGGTTGCGTTATACGGGCACCGAATACATCAAGACCAAGGAGGAGATGCTAGCCCTATTCCACGATCATCTGCCGGCAGAGCTGATCGAGCGGGCGGTGGCCAACACGGTGAAGGTGGCCCAGAAGGTGGAGGACTACGACATCCTCGGCCGCTATCAGATGCCGCGCTTCCCGATCCCGGAGGGCTTCACGGCGGTCCGTTATCTCACCCATGTGAGCGATCAGGGATTGCGGGACCGCCTTGGCCTGGGCGAGGAGGATGCCATCCCGGCCGACTATGGCGAACGGTTGCAGTTCGAGCTGCAGGTGATGGAGCAGATGGGGTTCCCCACCTACTTCCTGGTGGTGTGGGATTACATCCGCTTCGCCCGCGACAACGGCATTCCAGTGGGTCCGGGTCGCGGTTCAGCGGCGGGATCGCTGGTGGCCTATGCGCTGGGCATCACCAATATCGATCCGGTGAAACACGGCTTGCTGTTCGAGCGCTTCCTTAACCCTGAGCGCAAGTCGATGCCGGATATTGATACCGACTTCTGCATTGAGCGCCGCTCCGAGGTGATCGCCTATGTCACGGAGCGCTATGGCGAAGACAAGGTGGCCCAGATCATCACCTTCAACCGCATGACCTCCAAGGCGGTGCTCAAGGATGTGGCCCGGGTGCTCGATATTCCCTATGGCGAAGCCGATCGCCTCGCCAAGCTGATCCCGGTGGTGCGCGGCAAGCCGGCCAAGCTGAAGGAGATGATCGGGCCGGAATCCCCCACGCCGGAATTCCGGGAGAAATACGAAGGCGATCCCAAGGTGAAGCACTGGGTGGATCTGGCGATGCGGATCGAGGGCACCAACAAAACCTTTGGCGTTCACGCCGCTGGGGTGGTGATCGCCGCCGATCCGCTCGATGAACTGGTGCCGTTGCAGCGCAACAACGACGGCCAGGTGATCACCCAGTACTTCATGGAAGACGTGGAGTCGATGGGGCTGCTGAAGATGGATTTTCTCGGCCTCAAGAACCTCACGATGATCGACAAAACGATCGATCTGATCGCCCGCAGCAGCGGTGAACGGCTGGATCCCGATCAGCTGCCGGAGGCTGATCCCGGCACCTTCGCCCTGCTGGCCCGTGGTGATCTCGAGGGGATCTTCCAGCTGGAATCCAGCGGCATGCGTCAGATCGTGCGCGATCTCAAACCCTCCTCCTTGGAAGACATCTCCTCGATCCTGGCCCTCTATCGCCCGGGTCCGCTCGATGCCGGCCTGATTCCCAAGTTCATCAACCGCAAGCACGGGCGTGAGGTGATCGATGTGGCCCACGAGAAGCTGGAGCCGATCCTGAAAGAAACCTACGGGATCATGGTGTATCAGGAGCAGATCATGAAGATCGCCCAGGATCTGGCCGGCTATTCGCTCGGTGAAGCCGACCTGCTGCGGCGGGCGATGGGTAAGAAGAAGAAAAGCGAGATGGAGAAACACCAGAGCATCTTCGTCAAGGGGGCCAGCGAGCGCGGTGTCGATCCCAAGATCGCCGAGGCCCTGTTTGAGCAGATGGTGTTGTTCGCCGAATACTGCTTCAACAAGAGCCATTCCACCGCCTACGGCGCCGTCACTTATCAGACGGCCTATCTCAAGGCCCATTACCCGGTGGCCTACATGGCCGCCCTGCTCACGGTCAACGCCGGCCAGAGCGACCGGGTGCAGCGCTACATCGCCAACTGCCTGGCGATGGGCATCGAGGTGATGCCACCGGATGTGAATGCCTCCGGCACCGATTTCACACCTGTGGGGGATCGCATCCTGTTCGGATTATCGGCGGTGCGCAATCTGGGCGATGGTGCGATCCGGCTACTGATCGAACAGCGCAACAGCGGCGGCCCGTTCACCAGTCTGGCCGATCTCTGTGATCGGGTGCCGTCGCAGCAATGCAACCGCCGCGCCCTGGAATCGCTGATCCACTGCGGCGCCCTCGATGGGCTCGAGGCGAAGGCCAACCGCGCCCAGCTGATGGCCGATCTCGATCTGGTGCTCGACTGGGCCAGCGGCCGCGCCAAGGATCGGGCCAGCGGCCAGGGCAACCTGTTCGATCTGTTCGGGGGCGGATCGGCCGGCGAGGCGGCGGACACCAGCGCGGCAGCGATGCCCACACCGCGGGCGGCAGCGGTGCCCGATTATTCCCCCACTGAGAAACTGAAACTGGAGAAGGAGCTGTTGGGCTTCTACATCTCCGATCATCCGCTGCGGCAGATCGCCCCCCAGGTGCGGCTGCTCTCCCCCCTGAGCCTCGGCAATCTGGAGGAGCAACCCGACCGCAGCCGCGTCAGCTGTGTCGCCCTGGTGGCCGAATACCGCCAGGTGACCACCCGCAAAGGCGACCGGATGGCGGTGCTGCAGCTGGAGGATCTCAGCGGCAGTGCCGAAGCGGTGGTGTTCCCCAAGAGCTACGGGCGCCTGGCAGACCACCTGATGCTCGATGCGCGGCTGCTGGTGTGGGCCACGGTGGATCGGCGCGATGAGCGGGTGCAGCTGATCGTCGACGATTGCCGCAGCATCGAGGATCTGCAGCTGCTGCAGGTGGAGCTGGATCCGGCCGAGGCGGGCGACATCGCCGTGCAGCACCGTCTGCGCGAATGCCTCACCCGCCATCGCCCCGGCCAGGACGAAGCGGGGGTGCGGGTGCCGGTGATCGCCCGGGTGGCCGCTGATGGCGAGTGCCGCTGGGTGCGTCTGGGCAGTCAGTTCTGCGTGGCCGATGCCTCGGCAGCCCTGGAAACGCTCACCTCGGCACGCTTCCGCGCCCAGCTGCGCCTGCCCCTGGGCGCGGCCTGATGGGGCTGTCCCTGATCTGTTGAGCCTGGATCCGTGACCCTGGATCCGTTGCCTGATCCGTTGTCCCTGCACGGCTCTCCGGGAGGGTGGTGTCCCGGTGGGTGCACCGGGCCCTGGGCTCAGCGGCTGCGGCCAGCTCCGCTGGAGCTGCCGCTGGCCAGGCTGTGCACCGGCGGGGTGGTCAGCTTCTCCTGTTCCGGCAGGGTGTCGAGGCTGAAGCGATAGCCCTGTTGGCGCATCGTTTCGATGCCGCCGCCTTCACCGAGGCCAGCCTGTTCCAGCTTGCGCCGCAGGGTCAGCACCTGGGTGTCCACCGAGCGGGGACCACCGCTGAACGGTGGCCAGGCCATGCGCAACAGCTCCTGGCGGGTGCGCACCACACCGGGGGGAATCAGCAGGGCGCAGAGCAAGGCGAATTCCCGCGGGCTGAGCTCCACCGGTTGATCGCGCAGGGTCACCTGGCGCAGCAGCAGATGCACCTCCAGGGGCCCGACACAGACGCGTTCCTGCAGTCCGCTGCCACTGCGGCGCAGCAGGGTGCGGCAGCGGGCCGCCAGTTCCTCCAGCCCGAAGGGTTTGCGCAGCACATCGTCAGCGCCGGCATCGAGCAGGGTGACGACGGGTTCGGAGCCCGTGCGGGCGGTGAGCACCATCACCGGGCAGTGGAGCTGGGCCGCCAGCCGCAGGGCGGAGGTGCCATCGAGCAGCTCAGCGCTCACCAGCAGATCGGGCGCCTGCTCCTGGCACAACTCCAGCGCTTCACGGGCGGTGGCGACCGCGGCGGAGAGATGGCCGTCCTGACGCAGCCTCTGGGCGAGCACCGTGCGCAGGGTGGCGTGGGGATCGACTACCAGCACGCGACGGGCTTGGGTGGCCTGAGCGGGCGAATCACTCATGAGCCTTTCCCCCACAGGGGGGAGCAGCAGCGAAGGCAAGGGGAGCTGTTTCGTGCTGGAAATGCCATCTCTGCCATGTCGTGGGGGACTCCGGGAAATACCCGGAAATCCACCGCCTTTACTGCTACCAACGTAACTGCCTTTCCTGGCGGACGCGAGTGATGGGCACCACAGCCCCCCGCTTTTGCTGGGATTCGCTGACCTGGCCGGGATCGCGGGGATCGTGCCGCGCCGCCGCAACGGCCCGGCCCGGCGGCGGTTGGCAGCGGCGCCCGCACCGGCAAGGATTGAAGACAGAATGGCCCCCGAGGATCGGAGTCCCATGACCGCCCTGCAGCATCCCGACGCCATCCGCCACTTCCAGTCGCTCTGCGACGCCTGTCAGGAGCTCGCCCACCGCTATCACACGCCGGCGGAGCTGCGCCTGTACGCCGATGGGTATCTGCACGCCCTGCGCCGCACCGCCGTGCTGGATCCAATCTCGCAGCGCCGGCTGGAGGAGCTGATCGATCGCTGGATCCTCGATCCCTCCGCCTTCGTTGGTCCGGATGGGGATCCCCGTGCCTTGTTCGAACCCAACCACGGCCGGCCCTGAGCGCCCCATGGGGTCGTCGGGCCCGACTGGCGGCGGCGGGCGCTCCCGAGCGGATCTGGCCGCGCAGCGGTGCCGAGAACACTCTGCGGCCACTCCTGCGCCCGGGTTGCTGCAGCCGATGCTCGCTGCTGCACCAGGGTTCCGTGCCTCAGTTTCCGGTGCCCGTGCGGTGTTGAGCAGCAGCGGTCGGCGGATGCAGGTGGGCTGGTTGCAGCTGGGCTTGTTGCAGCCGGAACGGATCCAGATCCAGGAGGACGCTGCGCCATCGGCTGGAGGTGCGAGCGGCCATGAAGCTGGCTGTTGTGGCTGGGAGCGATGGGGCTGAGTCGGATGCGGCTCCCTGAGGGCGCAGCAGGAAGCGGGGCCATCCGGCGGCAGCTTCGCCGCGCTCGAGGTCGTGGGGGGCCGCAGGCTGCGACTGGCCGGAGGGCGCCAGCGGCTGATGGTGCCGGCTGCCATGGCGCAGGCTGTTGTGGTGCTGATCGCTGCAGCGCAGGCTGTTACGCAGCCAGCTGTGATGGAGCCAGCCGTGATGGAGCCAGCTGTGATGGCGGCAGCTGTGATGGCGGATCCGTGGGCTCGGGCCGGGTGCCACGCCTGCGGCAGCGGTTCACCGTCTTGCTGGCTGCGGCGCTGGCGGTCAGCCTGGCCTTGCCGCTGTTCCCCTCAACCGCCGCGCCGGCGACCGTGCCGCGCTCCGCCAGCGCCGCTGGGCTGCTGCAGCGACTGCCCGCCGATCTGCGGCCGCTGGTGCAGGAGCTGCAGCGCCATGGCTTCCGCGTGATGCTGGCCCGCCCACCGGCGGCCGGTGTCTACGGCCAGTTCGTCGCCGCCAGCCGCACGCTCTGGCTGGCGCCGATCGCCTTCGAGCTGGGCATCGGCCGCCAGACCCTGCTCCATGAAGCGGTGCATGCCCTGCAGAGCTGTCCCACGGGTCGCCTCTCCCCGATCGGCTGGCGCTTCCGGCTCGAGCCGGTGGTGCAGCGCGAGATCGAGGGGATCCTGCACACCCGCTACCACCACGGCCAGCGCCTGCTCGAGCTGGAGGCCTTCGCTCTGCAGGGGCAACCCGATGCGGCAGCGCGCCTGATCGCCGGCCTGCGCCAACGCTGTCGGCGGGTCGCTGGCAGCAGCGGCTGAGAGGCCGCCGTGCCCTGCCCGCGGTGTCCGGCCAGGCTCCAGGAGCCGGCCACCGCTCGCCCCGGAGCCTGCCAGGCCGGTGATCGTCCTGGGGGGTGAGATGGCCGGAGCGGCTTCGGTTGGCGCTGCCCTCAGGGGCTGGGTGCGGGCCGAGGATCCGGCGCCAGGCTCCAGAGGGCCAGGCCACCGCCTCGCCCCCGGGCTGCCAGCCAGCCGCCTGGATCGCGGCCGATCAGCGCAAAGAACGGCAACCGCCGCGGATCGGGCGCCGGCAGTGGGCGGCGCAGCAGCACCCGATCCGCCACCGCCAGCTCCAGCTGCTGGAACTGAAACTGCAACAGCGGCCGCTTCCCCTCCAGCCTGCCGCGGCCGCGAAAGCGCAAGGTCAGCCCGGCCAGCTGCACGGTGTTGCGCAAGTCCAGGTTGCACAGGTCCAGGTCCAGGGCCTCAGCCTCAGTGTCGGCCTGCGGGGCGCGGATCTCCAGGCGGGCATTCAGGCCCCGCAGCAGCCAGCTGGAGAAGGCGTTCGGCTGCCCGCCCTGGCGAGGCCAGACCTGCAGCAGCTGCCAGGAGCCGATCAGATCCCGGGGCGTCACGGCCGATCCCTGGCGGCGCGCTCGCCGCTCCAGAGCGAGCAGGGTGGAGCCGTCGGGCAGGGCGGAATCGGACACAGCCTCGGCGCGGTGCGGGAAATGGCGGCATGCTGGCGCAGCGGATCCAATCCGGCTGTGGCCGCCCTGGGGGTGAAACCCGCCGGCCGGCTTAGACTGGAGCCCGTTCTGGCGGTCGCCCCGCGCTGTTGTGAGCGAACACCACAGCAACTCCCAGACGACCCCGCCCCGCGCCACTGGTCCTGCACCTGTTCATGGCCCTGCACGTGCCACTGAACCTGCAGGCGTCACTGAACCTTCACGTGCCAACGCCTCTGCAGGCGCCAACGCTTCTGCAGGCGCATCCCCATCTGCAGGCGCACCTGCAGCCACCAGCCCCTCTCAACGCACCCGAGAGTCTCAGCGCCGCAGCGCGGTGCAGCGGGGCCAGGCCCCATCGGAGAGCGAGACACCTGATGCGATCAGCGCGACCGCATCCGAAACAGCGACATCAGCGATCAGCGATGCAGGGCTGGCCGCACTGCTGCAGGACATCGAGGCCGGACTGCTGCCGCAGCTGCGTCTGCGCAGCGCTTCCCCGTTTGATCCGGTGCTGGTGGAGCGGCTGCCGCAGCCGTGGCGAGCCCTGGGCACGGGCAACTATGCCGCTGTGTTTCTCCATCCCGACTGCCCGGAGCTGGTGGTGAAGATCTATGCGCCCGGTCGGCCAGGGTTGACCCAGGAAACGGAGGTGTATCGCCGCATCGGACGCCATCCGGCCTTCTCGCAATGCCTGCATGCCAGCGATCGCTATCTGGTGCTGCGCCGCCTGCGGGGCACCACGCTGTACGACTGCTTCCGGCTCGGCATCCCGATCCCGCGTCAGGTGATCGAGGATGTGGATCGGGCCCTGGCCTATGCCCGGAGCCAGGGATTGCACCCCCATGATGTGCATGGCCGCAACGTGATGATGCATCAGGCCCGCGGCCTGGTGGTGGATATTTCCGACTTCCTCAACGCCAGCCCCTGCTCCTCCTGGCGCGATCTGCGCTGGGCCTATTTCATTCTCTATCGACCGATCATTGCGCCGCTGCGCCTGCGCTTTCCGCCGCTGCTGCTCAATCTGCTGCGCCGCAGTTACCGCCGCTACCGCCGGCTGCGACCGGCCCACTGACCCCCCGGCTGCGGCCGGCATACTGACCCGCCGGCTTGCCGCGGAGTCCCAAGGTTCAGCGCCAGTCGAGCCAGGGCAGGGCGGGCACGATCGCAGCCGTGCTGGCCCGATAGGCGCCATAGCCGGGATGGATCTGCAGCAGGCGCCGTTCCTCGCGGCGGGCCTTACCGCCGAGCACGGCGACCAGGGCGAACAGCAGGGCCAGATGCAGCAGGCTGCCCAGAGCCAGGCTCACCCCCAGGGAGCCGATCAAAATCGCCTGGTAGAGCGGATGGCGGCAGCGGCCGTAGGCACCGCGGGTGATCAGGGCCGCATCGGCCATCGGCTCGGGCAGAGGCGTGAGGCTGGCGCCGAGATCGAGGAAGGCCTGCAGCGCCAGGATCAGCCCCAGGGCGAGCACGCTCCAGCCCAGGCCCTGCAGCAGCGGCGGCCAGAGCGCAGTGCCGTGGGATGGCCGCGGCGGCAGCAGATGGGCCGCAATCAGCAGCAACTGGGCGATCAGCCACCACTCGCCGCGGCGGTTGTCCCGCAGACCCTGCCAGGTGAAGCCCCAGCGCTCCAGCAGCGCCCATGGGCCTGCCGGAGCTGGGGGCGCGGCCGGCGCGGCCGAGCGGTTGGCAGCGGCCTCGGCTACGCCCCGATCGGCCACGGGCTCGGCGCTGTCGCGATGGGGCATGGCGTTGTAAAGCGAGACAGGCACCGGAACGTGGCAACGCTGCAGAGCAGAGAGCGCATGGGAGCGGAAGATCCGCACGGCAGCCGGCGCTGCCTGCATCCTCGCCATCCGAGGGACGACCGGCGAGGGACGAGGAGCGAGGGGCGAGGAGCGAGGGGCGACCACCCCCCACAACCGGCCACAGCCGGACACCCGCCCAAGGCCCACCATGGGCGAGTGAATGGGCGACTGAGTAGAAATGCTCATTGCCAGCGCTCTAACTCATACTCATTATGAGTTGGTGGTTTTTCTGGATCCATGCCTGTTCTTGAGCGTGTTCCCTCGGTTGTCTTCAAGACACGTGTGCGCGATGAATCCGTGCCCGGGCCCAATCCCTATCGCTGGCAGGATCTCAGCAGCGAGACCCTGTTCAGCGGTCGCCGCGTGGTGGTGTTCTCCCTGCCCGGTGCCTTCACCCCCACCTGCTCCTCCAATCACCTGCCGCGCTACGAGGAACTGCACGATGAGTTCTGCAGCCTCGGAGTGGATCAGATCATCTGCCTGTCGGTGAATGATGCCTTCGTGATGTTCCAATGGGGCCGTCATGTCGGGGCGAAGAACGTGTTTCTTCTGCCCGATGGCAACGGCGAGTTCACCCGCAAGATGGGCCTGCTGGTCGAGAAGTCGAATGTGGGTTTCGGCCTGCGTTCCTGGCGCTACTCGATGCTGGTCGATGATGGCCGCATCGAAACTATCTTCGTGGAGCCTGGCTTCAGCGACAACAGCCCCGAGGATCCCTTCGAGGTATCCGATGCCGACACGATGCTCGCCTATCTCAAAGGCCAGCAGTCCGCCGGTGTCTCCCAGCCGCGGCGCTCTTTTGAAGGCTGATCGCCAGAGCTGATCCACGGGGCCTGGTCCTGCCCAGCGGCGCCCCGGCCTCGTTCAGGGGCAGAGCGGGGGCGCATCTGCCGCAGGGCCAGCGCCTGCACCGGGGTCTGGCCCGCCCACAGTGAAGGCACCGCCTGCGCCTTCGAATGGCCATCTCCGCACCGCCGCCAGCGGTGAACCATGCGCTGCGCCTGCTCAGCCTCTGGATCGGCTGGCTGCTGGCGATGCTGTTTCACGTTGAGCTGGGATTGATGCCCCTGTTTCATGGGCTCTCCCCCGAGATCGAATCCCACGTCGATCCTGCCCGGCTGCCGCTGTTGTTCAGCGCGATGCTGCTCTATTTCGCCCTGCCGCTGGCGGCGATGTTGCTGATCGCCTATGCCGCCAGCCAGGCCAGCGGGCCTCCGGCAGCCCGCCTGCGGGGGCTGCATTTCGGCTTCAGCGTGGTGTATACATTCACCAACATTCCCCATCTGATCGCTGACATCCGCGTGCCCGATGCCCGCGCCGATCAGATCGCGCTGATGGCCCTGCTGGTGCTGATCGGCCTGTTGATCAACCTGGAAGCCTGGCAGTGGTGGCAGGAGCGCCGCCCTCCCCAGCCATGACCGCGGCCGCCTCCCCGGATCGCTCACCCTCCCCCTTCGCCTGGGGCGTGGGTCTCAACGCCCTGCTGGCCCTGGTGCAGCTGCTGGTGGGCCTGCTGAGCGGCTCGCTGGCCCTGGTGGGGCTGGCCGTGCACAACCTGCTCGATCTCCTCGCTCTGCTGCTGGCCTGGGGGGCCGAGGCCCTGGCCGGACGCCCCCCCAGCCCGCGGTTCACCTGGGGGCTGGGCCGCACCACCCAGCTGGCAGCCCTGATCAATGCCCTGCTGATCCTGCTGGCCGGCGGACTTGTCACCGCCGAGGCCCTGGCGCGGCTGCAGGATTCCGCTCTGCTGCAGGGTCTGCTGCAGCTCTGGCCGCCGGCGGGGGCCTCCGCCCCGGTGGAGGCAGCTCCCTGGTGGTGGATCCCGGCCTGGCTGCACCGCATCGGCCCGGTGGCGGGCCTGCAACCGCTTGAACCGCCGCCGGCGGCCGGCCCTGAACCGCTGCCGGTGCTGCTGGCCACCCTGGCCGGGGTGGGGGTCAAGCTGCTGGCGGCCCGCCGGTTTGCCCCCGGCCCCGAGCCCAGCCGCGCACCTGAGCAGCCGCACGATCTCAACCGCCATGTCGCTGCGGTGCATCTGCTCAGTGATGCCGCCCTGATGGCGGTCGTGCTGCTCAGCGCCGGCCTCGCCTCCCTCACCACCTGGCCCTGGCTGGACCCGCTGGCCGCCCTGCTGGTGGGGGCCGCGGTGGCCGCCAGTGGTCTGCGGCTGCTCGGCCCCAGCCTGCTGCTGGCCCTCGATGGCGTACCGCCGGGGGTGGAGCTGGCGGCGGTGCAGGCGCTGCTGCTCGCCCTGCCCGGTGTGGTGGCGGTGCCGGAGCTGCGTCTCTGGGGGCTGAGCACCGGCCGCACCGCCCTGTGCGCGCACCTGCAGCTGGCCGACAGCCCCTCGGAAGACCAGCGGCAGGCCTTGCTGCACAGCGCCCGCCAGGGGCTGCGGCACCTGGGCATCGCCTGCTGCACGCTCGAGCTGGAGCGGCGCCCGTGATCTCGCTGCTGTGGATCCTGCTCGGCGGTCTGCTGATGAGCCTGATCTCCCTGGTGGGAGCGATCACCACGTTGCTACCGGCGGCGGTGCTGGAGCGGCTGCTGCTGCCGCTGGTGGCCCTGGCGGCCGGCACCCTGCTCGGAGGTGCCCTGCTGCACATGCTGCCCGAGGCGATTGCCGCGGTGCCGCCCCTGACCGCCGGGCTCTGGCTGCTGGCCGGCTTCAGCGTGTTCCTGGCACTGGAGCTGGCGCTCAGCCGCCATCACGGTCCTGCGGCCCATGGGGCCCATGGGATCCCGGCCCGCGCCCAGGCCGCCAGGGCGCGCCGCCACGCGCTTCGAGGGGGCGCGCCGGGGGGCACCAATCAGCCGCCGGCGCCTGCCCAGGCCCTGCCGCCGATCGCGGCTCCGCCCACGCGAGTGCCGGCTCAGCCGGTGGCGGTGCTGATCCTGCTGGGCGATGGCCTGCACAATTTCATCGGTGGCCTGAGCATCGCCAGCACCTTTCTGCTCAATCCCAGTGCCGGCCTCCTGGCCTGGTGCGCCGCCGCCGCCCATGAGGTGCCCCAGGAGCTGGGGGATTTCGGCGTGCTGGTGCACAGCGGCTGGAGCCGGCGCCGCGCCCTCACCTGGAATCTGATCTCAGCGCTCACCTTCCCGCTCGGGGCCGTGCTGGCCTGGCTGATGGCCCAGGCCTTCGATGTGGCCCAACTGGTGCTGTTCGGCGCCGGCAATTTTCTTTACATCGCCGCCTCGGATCTGGTACCGGAGATCCGTCAGCGCGGCAGTGCCGCCGAAGCGGCGGCCACCTTCGGCTGGTTCAGCGCTGGGCTGCTGCTGATGCTGCTGCCGGCTCTGCGGCTGCATCGGGGCTGAGCCGCTGCGACGTGGTGAGACCGGGGGGGCACTTCAGGAGCTGAATTGCTGCAGCTGACTTTCCAGGCGCTGGCGCAGGCGGTTCTGCACCAGGGCGCAGAGATCCTCCACCAGGGGACTATCAGCCCGGTAGAGCAACCGGGCTCCTTCCCGTTCGGCACTGACCAGGCCAGCGCGCTGCAATTGCCCCAGCTGACGGCTGAGGTGGGACTGGGAATAGCCGGTGAGCGCGATCAGCGACGCCACATCCATCGCGCTCTGGCGCAGATGGCAAAGCAGCAGCAGTCGGGCCGGTTCGCTCAGCAGACGGAAGAACTGGCTGTAGGCCTCCAGAAGTTCCCGGCTGGGCAATGCGTGCGACATCAGCGTGGCCGGCTGCGTCTCCACAGTGCTGTCCATCCGATCCACCGGCTGCCTGGTTGCTGGTTGCCCGGGTATCGTCGCGCACCTTTGGCCGAAACGTTCCAGCTGGCGTAGCGGACACAACACCCCCGGCCATCCCATTCATCGGTGCGCGTCTGCCGCCAGACTCCTGCGCAAGGCTGCTTCCGATCCCCTGCCATGAGCGACCGCTTCGATCTGATCGTGCTCGGTGCCGGCTCCGGCGGCCTGGCCGCGGCCAAGCGGGCCGCCAGCTATGGCGCCCGGGTGGCGATCGTGGAGGGGGATCGGGTGGGCGGCACCTGTGTGATCCGCGGCTGCGTGCCCAAGAAGCTGCTGGTCTACGGCTCGGCCTACCACCACCTGCTGGCCGATGCAGCCAGCTACGGCTGGAGCCTGGGCGAGGTGCGCCATGACGCCGCCACCCTGCTGGCCAACGTGCGCGCCGAGGTGGATCGCCTCAACCGCCTGCACATCGGCTTTCTGGAGAAGGCCGGCGTGGAGCTGGTGCGCGGCTGGGGGCGGTTCAGCGGGCCCGACAGCATCGAGGTGAGCGGCGCCGATGGCAGCCGCCGCGTGCTGCAGGCGGAACGCATCCTGATCGCGGTGGGCGGCAGACCCCAGCGGCCCCAGATCCCCGGAGCCGATCTGGCCTGGGTGAGCGATGACCTGTTCGAACTGGAGTCGCTGCCGGAATCGATCGTGATCGTGGGGGCCGGCTTCATCGCCTGTGAGTTCGCCTGCATCCTCAACGGCCTGGGGGTGCAGGTGAGCCAGCTGGTGCGTGGTGATCACCTGCTGCGCGGTTTCGATCGCGAGGCGAGCCGGGCGGTGCAGGAGGGGATGGAGGCGGCCGGGATCACGATCCGCTTCGGGGAGAGCCCGGCTGCGGTCAGCGGTGACTGCGGCCCGGGCGATCTCACCGTCACCACCGGCAACGGCGAGCCGATCGCCTGCGGCGGCGTGCTGCTGGCCACCGGCCGCCGGCCGTTCCTGCAGGGCCTGAACCTGGAGGCGGCCGGCGTGGCGATCGAAGGGCATCGCATTCCGGTCGATGCCGACCAGCGCACCAATGTGGCGACGATCTATGCGGTGGGAGATGTCACCGAGCGCATCTGCCTGACACCGGTGGCGGTGGATGAGGGGCGCGCCTTCGCCGACACGGTGTACGGCAACCGGCCCCGCCAGGTGAACCATGAGCTGGTGGCCAGCGCCGTGTTCTCCCAGCCGGAACTCGCCGGCGTCGGTCTCACGGAGGAGCAGGCGATCGAGCGCCATGGCGCCGAGGCGATCCGGGTGCACCGCGCCCGCTTCCGGCCGATGAGCCAGGCCCTGCCGGCCCGCGATCCCAAGGTGCTGCTCAAGCTGATCGTGGAGCGCAGCAGCGATCGGGTGCTGGGGGCCCACATGGTGGGGGAACACGCCGCTGAGATCATTCAGATGGCGGCGATTGCGATCGGCATGGGAGCCACCAAGGCCGATTTCGACCGCACCATGGCGCTGCATCCCTCGGTGGCCGAGGAATTCGTCACGATGACCTGAGCAGCCGGCGCCAGGGAGCGGCGTGAGGGGGCGGCCTGATCCGATGGCGCGGTGGCGCGGTGGCGCGAGGCGTCGGCATGAAGATCGGCGCTGATCCGAAGACCTGACCCGATGAGCCGATCGGATGGGGGAATCGGCGGCCTGATCCGAGGCTGGCCGCTGCAACGCCGATGGCAAGGCCGCCCCGGCGGGTGCCCGCCGCCGCCTCAGGCGGTGCCGGCTTCGGGACCAGGCTCAGGACCGGGGGGCGGCTCCTGCTGCGACAGGTGCCCCGGCAAGCGCCACTGCAGACGCTGCTGAATCCAGGCCTCGATCGGACGGCCTTCGATCAGGTGCTCCCGCACGATGCGTTCGATCCGCTCCGGATCCACCCGGGTGTAGAGGGTGCCCTCCGGCCAGATCAGCAGCACCGGACCGTCCTGGCAGATCCGCAGGCAATCCGCCTTGGTGCGCAGCACGATGCCGCCGGGGCGACGGGGATCCTCCAATCCCTCCTGGCGGATCAGGCGCTTGAGGGTCTCCCAGCTGCGCGCGCCCAGCTTCGGATCACAGCAGAGAGCCTTGCTGGCGGTGGCGCAGAGCAGCAGGTGATGGGCGATGCGCGGCCGGCAGGGCGGCTCAGATCGGGACTCCATGGGGGCTCCCTGAGGGCGGGGACGTCGGTGATCGGTGGGGGGTGGGTGGCGGACTCCTCAGGCCGGCAACGCCGCAGGGGCCTTGGCCTGCAGCCGGGCTGCAGCCTCACGCACCGCCTGCCGGGCCCAGGCATCCACGGCGAGCACGTCGGACAGGGACGGATGGGCCGTGAGGTCGGCCTTGTGGCGCTCGCACACCACGTCGATCAGCCTGGGAATGTCGAGGAAATGCACCTTTTCCTCCAGGAAGAGAGCCACCGCCTGCTCGTTGGCGGCGTTCATCACCGCCGGCATCGTGCCGCCGGCGCGGCCCGCGGCGTAGGCCAGCTCCATGCAGGGGTAGCGGGCCGGGTCGGGAGCGCGGAAGGTGAGCGAACCGACGGCGGTGAGATCGAGGCGGCGCCAGGGCGTCTCCAGCCGCTCGGGCCAGCTGAGGCAGCAGAGGATCGGCAGTTTCATGTCGGGCCAGCCCAGCTGGGCCAGCACCGAGGAATCGGCCAGCTCCACCATCGAGTGAATGATCGATTGCGGATGGATGACAATCTCGATGTGGTCGTAATCGAGGCCGAACAGGTAGTGGGCTTCGATCACTTCCAGGCCCTTATTCATCAGCGAGGCCGAATCGACGGTGATCTTGCGGCCCATGCTCCAGTTGGGATGGCTGGTGGCATCGGCCACGGTGGCCTTGTGCAGATCAGCCGGATCCCAGTCGCGGAAGGCGCCGCCGCTGGCGGTGAGCTGGATGCGCCGCAGCCCCGGGGTGGGCACGCCGGTGCTGAGGCGGGCCGCCTCGGGCCAGGGGGTGCCCTGCAGGCACTGGAAGATGGCGGAGTGCTCGGAATCGGCCGGCAGCAGCCGCGAGCAGCTCTTGGCCAGCTCGGGCAGCACCACCGGGCCGGCGGCGATCAGGGTTTCCTTGTTGGCGAGGGCCAGATCCTTGCCGGCGCGGATTGCGGCGAGGGTGGGCAGCAGGCCAGCGCAGCCCACAATGCCGGTGACCACGAGATCGGCCGTGGGCCAGGCGGCTGCGGCGCAGATCCCATCGGTGCCGCCCAGCAGCTCGGGGAACCTGGCCGGGCGGGCTGAGGGCTCCAGCGCTTCGAGGCGGGTGCGCAGCTCAGCCACCCGCTCGGCGTTAGCCAGGGCCACGACTTCCGGTGCGTGGCGCTGGATCTGGCTGATCAGCAGATCGAGGTTGTTGCCGGCCGTGAGGGCCACCACCCGGAAGCGATCGGGGGAGTCCTCCACGATCTCGAGGGTTTGCGTGCCGATCGAACCGGTGGAGCCGAGCACGGAGAGGGCTTTCACGGGCTGGCTCCAAACGTTGGGGACCAGTTTCCCATTGCGAGCCGTTGATCAAAGCCGCAGCGATATCTCTGCAAAGCTGGCCCCACACCCCATTGGGTTATCCCTGATGCTCAACCTGCCGTCGCTGCTGAAGCGTTGGAACTTCATCGAGCGAGCTCGCCTTGAACGCGAGTTGTGGGAGGCCTATGAGCAGCGCCAGGACATTGAAGCTCTCGTCGAGCAATGCCGCGCTGCGGTGAGTGGGGGCGATCAGGGTCGTGCGCTGCAGCTTGAAATCTGGACAACCACGCTCACCCGCATTCGCAAAATCGAGCGAATGATGGCCGATCAGCAGCAACCACCAGGCTGACTTTCGCCGGCGTCTAGGTGATGCGTTTGCCCTGATGCTTCCCGCCGGTTTCTGGTCCCTGCCGATCCGCTCCTGGTGCCCAGTGGCGTAGTTCGAGCATCGTTGCAGGGTTGATGCTCATGGTGGTGCGCCAGCCGCTGATCCAGTCAATGATCACCGTGCTGCCATCGAGTCTCCAGACCCCGCCAGCTTTGTTGTCGATGTAGTTAAACGCTAGTCCGTTGGATAACAGCGAGGCGGTGTAGGGCTTGAAGCCGCTTTGGGCTGGAGGAAAGCTGTAGACACCAACCACCTCAGCAGTGGGGCCACTAAGTTTCACCGCAGGCCCAAAGTTGAACGGCACTGTGGCTTTGTTCTGGCCGGGCTGCCACGACGCAAAGCTCAGGCCCTCGGGGCCTACATAAATCC
>JBJTQH010000075.1:0-11574 GCA_046075505.1 Cyanobium sp.
CGGAGGCGCTCCGATCAGGCGGCTGACGGCGTGCTTCTCCATGTATTCGCTCATGTCGATGCGCACCATCGCCTCGTCGGAATCGAACAGCTGCGAGGCCAGGGCCTTGGAAAGCTCGGTCTTGCCGACGCCGGTGGGGCCGAGGAACAGGAAGCTGGCAATCGGCCGGTTGGGATCGCTGAGACCGGCGCGGGAGCGCTGGATCGCATCGGCCACCGCCGTGACGGCCTGCTGTTGCCCGATCACCCGGGTATGCAGCTCATCTTCGAGATGCAGAAGTTTCTCCATCTCGCTCTGCACCAGCTTGCTCACGGGAATGCCGGTCCACTTGGCGATCACCTCAGCGATGTCATCCTCGGTGACCTCCTCACGTAGCAGCGTCTTCTCGCCACCGGCGTTGAGCTCGGCCTCCTTGGCGGCAAGCTTCCTGTGCAGATCCGCCAGGGTACCGTATTCCAATTCAGCCGCCTTATTGAGATCATAGCTGCGCTTGGCCTGTTCCACCTGGAGCTGCACCTGCTCAATCTCCTCCTTGATCGAGCTGAGTTCATCAATCGAGCCCTTCTCCTTCTGCCACTGGGCATTGAGGGCACTCTGCTGCTCCGATAGATCGGCGAGCTCTTTCTCCAATCGCTCCAGGCGATCGCGGCTGGCGGCATCAGACTCACGCCCCAGCGAAAGCTTTTCCATCTCCAGCTGCAGAATGCGGCGATCGAGTTCATCGATCTGCTCGGGCTTGGAGGTGATCTCCATCTTCAGCCGGGCGGCGGATTCATCGACCAGGTCGATCGCTTTATCAGGAAGGAAACGATCAGCGATGTAGCGGCTGGAGAGCACAGCCGCCGCCACCAGGGAGTTGTCGGCAATGCGCACGCCGTGGTGGACTTCGTAGCGCTCCTTGAGACCGCGCAGGATCGAGATCGTGTCCTCCACCGTGGGCTGATCGACAAACACTTGCTGGAAGCGGCGCTCCAGGGCGGGGTCCTTTTCGATGTGCTGACGGTGCTCATCCAAGGTGGTGGCACCGATGCAGCGCAGCTCCCCACGGGCCAGCATCGGTTTGAGCAGGTTGCTGGCATCCATGGCCCCGCCAGAGGCGCCGGCACCAACGACGGTGTGGATCTCATCGATGAACAGCACGATCTGCCCCTCGGAGGCGGTGACCTCCTTGAGCACCGCTTTCAGCCGCTCTTCAAACTCACCGCGGTATTTGGCTCCGGCAATCAGAGACCCCATGTCCAACGACACAAGCTGGCGATTCTGCAGCGCCTGGGGCACATCACCATTCACGATCCGTTGGGCCAGACCCTCCACAATGGCGGTCTTACCGACACCGGGCTCGCCGATCAGCACCGGATTGTTCTTGGTGCGGCGCGACAGGATCTGGATGGTGCGCCGGATTTCCTCATCGCGGCCGATCACCGGATCGAGCTTGCCGTCGCGGGCGGCCTGGGTGAGATCGCGGCCGTATTTCTCTAGCGATTCGTAGGTGCCTTCCGGGTTCTGATCGGTCACGCTCTGGGAGCCGCGGATGGCGGCGACAGCATCTTTCAGTTTGTCGGCCGTGGTGCCGGCCTGCGAGAGCAGCTGTTTGCCGCAGCGGTCATCGATCGCCAGGGCGAGCAGCAGATGCTCCACCGAGATGTAGCTGTCGCCGTAGGTCTCCTTGAGGCTGTCGGCCTGATCGAGCACGGTGTTGAGACCCTTGCCCAGATAGACGTTGTCGGGTGCGGCGCTCAGGCTGGGCTGGCGGGCGATCCAGGCCTCGACCTTCTGCACCAGGGTGCCCACCTCGACGCCGGCCTTCTCCAGGATGCGGCCGGCCAGGCCCTGCTGGGCCAGCAGGGCGGCGAGCAGGTGCTCACTCTCCATCTGCTGCTGGCGGCGTTGCTGCGCCAGCTGCTGGGCCGCCACGATGGCGCCCCAGGCCTTTTCGGTGAACAGCTCTGCGGTGGGATGCATGGGGAGACTCCGCGGTGAGGAAACAGGGCCGGTGGGTCCGTGGGATGACCGTATGGATCCTGGCGACGGCCGCCGAGGGTGAGGACCGTACCGAGCGGATCGGGCCTCCTCCTGCCCCCCGGAAGCCCGATCCACCGCGGCGGAAAACCGGCCCGACGGCAGAGGTCCGGGCTACGGGCTACGGGCCGCAGGAACGCCGATCGATCGCCCATCACTGGCCATCGCCTCAGGGCACTCGATCAAGAGAGCAGTCCAAGAGAGCAGTCTTCTGAAAACTGGCTGAACAAAGGTTCAGCGAGAAACAGAGCCGCTCAGATCACAGTCTGCCGAAGCTGCCACTCAGTGGTTTCGGCGTTGAGAAACGCGAGTTGCAACGATAAAAACAGGATCGAAAAGGCAACCAAAACAATATGAACCAATCGCGATGTACTGAATGCGATCTGCTGAGCACTCTGTATAGACCCATTAGTGTGAACCACCGTGCCGTCTTGCCCCAGTGTTCGACCTGGAGGAACCAGAAGGGGGATCAGGGGCGAGGCTTCGTTTCCGGCTCAAGGCCGGTTTACGTTGCGAACGCTGAAGATCCCCCAAGTCGAAAAGGGAGTCAGATCAGAAAACTGTGAAAGGCAGTCACCAACACGGCAGTCCGCAGAAATCTTAAGGCCCTGGGCGGGGCTGTGAGGCTACTGCCGTTCTGAAGTTGGAGCCTGGGGCTCGGGTGTGGCGACGCTGGAGCCCTTGGCTGCGGGCGTGCCGGGATCTGCGGCTGCTTCCGCCTGCAGGGCCTCGGCTGCGGGGCTGCCTGGGGCTGGGATGCCTGCAGCGGCGGCCTTGCCGGGTTGGGCTGTGGCGGGCTCGGGCGCCCTGGCGGTTGCCGCTGCCGGCTGCGCGGGCCCGGGCTCAGGCACCTCGGCTGCGGGACCCGCGGGCACCGCGCCAGGCCGCTGGGCATCGCTGCTCCGCGACGGATCTGGCAGGGGCCAGAGCTGGCGCACCTGCTCAATCCGCTCCTGTGCCTCCTGCTGCCGCGCCTCCTGGGTCTCCCCCTGCAGCAACAGGGTGAGATGGCCCAGCTTGCGGCCGCTGCGCTCCTCGCTCTTGCCATACCAGTGCAGGTGGGCCCCGGGCAGCGCCTGCAGGCTCTGCAGCCGTTCCTGCTGCTCCGCCGCCGTCGGGGCATTGCTCTGCCCGAGCAGATTCAGCATCAGCGCCCCGGGCACCTTCAGCGCCGGATCGCCCATCGGCTGGCCGGTGACGATGCGCACCTGCTGCTCGAACTGGCTGGTGCGGCAGGCCTCGATCGTGTAATGGCCGGAATTATGGGTGCGGGGGGCGATCTCATTGATCTGCAGACCCGCCGGCCCATAGAAGAACTCGATCGCCAGCACCCCCACGTAATCGAGCGCCGTCAGCAGCGACGCCGCCACATTGCGCGCAAACGCCCCCACACCGTGATCCACCGGTGCCGGCGCCAGCACCCAGTCGCACACCTGTCGGTGCTGATGGGTCTGCACCAGGGGGAACAGCTGCACGGCGCCACCCCGATCGCGGCAGGCCACCAGCGCCAGTTCCAGATCAAAACGCACCAGCTCCTCCAGCAGCCAGGCCTCGGGCTCCACCTCCTCCAGCAGCGCCTCCAGCTCCGCCTGGTGCCGCAGCACCCGCGTGCCCTTGCCGTCGTAGCCGCCGCTGGCCGCCTTGGCCATCACCGGGAACCGGAATCCCTGCGGCAGCCTCGGAACCGGTGGCGCCGCCAGCGGCATGCCGTTCGGCTGGCGGCCGCTGCGGTCGTGCGTGCCCGTGGGCTGCCCCTGAGCATCAGCCGGCTCGGCCGCCGCCTCGGAGTCCTGCGGATCATCCGGGTGGGGCAGCACCGCCTCCAGGGGACACCAGCGCAGCGTCGGCAGATGCAACGCATCGAGCAGCTGGCGCTGCGACCGCTTGTCGATCAGGGGCCGCAGCGCCTCCAGGCCGGGCAGGAAGCGCACCCCCTCCTCGGCCAGAACGCTGAGATCCTCGATCGGGATCCATTCGTTCTCAAAGCTGATCGCGCCGCAGCGCTCCGCCAGCTCCCGGGTGGCCTGCACCGCCTGCAGCGGCGCCTCCACCACCGAGGCGGCGCGGCGGGTGGCCGGATCGTCCGGGTGGGGGGTCTGCACATGCACCGCCACCTCAAGGGGCGCAGCGGCCTCGGCCAGCATCAACGCCAGCTGGCCGCCACCGACGATGCCGATCGAGCGCAACGGTGCGGGGTCTGGATCGGCGGAAACGGTCATGGCCGGGGTGCGGTGCCTGGTGGGCCCAGGGACGACGGCAGGTGCCGCCGCGGGTGTAGCCCCCCACAATCGCATCCGCTTTCGTCCCGTTCGGCCATTGGGTCGCCGCTGGGTCGGGGTTGGAGGCTGCTGCAGCCGCCTGGTGCCGCGGCCGGCCGGCGTTCCAGATCAGGGTTCAGGTCAGCGAGCGATCACCCACCAGCAGGTAGCGCAGCAGCGTCAGCAGCAGCACCGCCATGAACAGCGCCAGGCCGACGGTGCAGGCGTAGCTGATCTCCAGCTCTGAAAAGGCCTGGTCGTAGACGTAGTACACGATCGTGCGGGTGGCATCGGCCGGGCCGCCCTGGGTCATCAGGTACACCTCCTCGAACACCTTGGTGGCCCCGATCGCCGACATCACCGCCACCAGGGTGATGTAAGGCTTCAGCAGCGGCAGGGTGATGTCGCGATGGCAGCGCCAGCC
Source organism: Cyanobium sp. (assembly GCA_046075505.1). GTDB lineage: Bacteria > Cyanobacteriota > Cyanobacteriia > PCC-6307 > Cyanobiaceae > Cyanobium. The sequence continues at coordinate 4,702 of JBJTQH010000075.1, forward strand.
CTCACTGCCATCAAGGGCGGCCGCTTCGTAGAGCTCCGGGGCGATCCCCTGCAGCCCCGCCAGAAAGATCACCATGTAGTATCCCAGGCCCTTCCAGAGGGTGACCACCATCACCGAGGGCAGGGCCAGCAGCGGGGCGGTGAGGAAGCCGATCGGCTCGAAGCGATTGCCCAGCAGGGCCGCCAGCCAGGCGTTCACCAGGCCGTTCTCGGCATAGAGCCAGCGGAAGGCGATCGCCGCCACCACCAGCGACACCAGTACCGGTGTGTAGAAGGCGCCGCGGAACCAGTGGATGCCGGGCAGGGAGCGATTGACGAGCACCGCCAGAGCCAGGGAACCGAGCACGATCGGCGGCACCACGCCGATCAGATAGAGAAAGGTGGTGCCGGCCACCCGCTGCAGCATCGGATCGCTGAGCAGCCGCTTCAGGTTGGCCAGACCGATGAACTGCAGCGGTTCGCTCACATCCAGCCCGCTGCGACTGAAGCTCATCACCAGCGCCAGCAGCGCCGGCAGCAGCACCGACAGGCCGAGCAGCAGCAGTGCCGGCAGCAGAAACGCCCAGGCGGTGAGGGTGGAGGTGTGGGGCGATGCGGGATCGCGGGGCGGAGTCGGCCTGGCCTCAGGGCCGGCGGATCGCCCGGTGGCGGAGGCCATAGGCGTTGCTGGAAGCGTTGGCGTTGCTGGAAGCGTTGGAGCGGGCCCGGGAACGGGGTGCCCGGACAGGAACGCCTGGGCTGGGGCGCTCGGCCGGTGACCTCGCCAGGCTCTGAATGGGCCTATGGCGCCATCCTGCCGGATCGAACCCGGTGGCGCCGCCAGGGGCGCAGGGACCCTGCCGGCCGCAGCGGACTTGCGGTTAGCGTCCGGCCCGCCCCCGGCGCTGCCAGGCTTTGCCCGCTTCTTCGTCAGCTCGCCCGGCCGCGCCACCGCGTCGTTCCGGGGCCTTCCCGGGGACGGGGCCGCGCTCGAGCCCGCTCCGGGCGCCTGGCTGCGGCCGCCTGGCGCTGCTGCTGACCGCGCTGCTCGCCTGCGGGCCGGTTCAGGCCCTGCCGATGAGCTTTCCGGGCAGCACCACCATCGGCGCGGAGCTCGATCCGCACTGGCGATCGCTCTGGTTCAGCCATGCCCTCGATCGCCGCAACGGCGTGGGGCTCTCCCTGCAGCAGCTGCCGCATGATCAGAGCGAGGGGCACGCGGGCGGCTCGGAGCACCAGGGGAGCGAGACCTTTGTGCTGCTCGAGTGGACCCATCGCCTGCAGCGCTGGAACCTGCCCGGTGCCCAGGCGAATCTGTGGCTGTTCGCCGGTCTGGGGGGTTATCACGGCCCCGGTGCCGCAGCAGAGCGGCAGTCGCAGGACCACCACAGCGACCATTCCGCCACCCCGCGGCAGCCCCCCGATCCCAGCTCCCCTCACCACAGCTCCCCTCACCCTTCCGGCGCGGCCCCTGTTCACACCGCCGGCACGGACCTCGACGATGGACGGGGGGGTCCGATCCGACCGGGGGTCCTGCCCGTTCTCGATGGGGATGGCCGGCACCACGACGCGGGGCGGTCGGCGGCGTCGCTGCAGCTGGCGGCCAGTCCGGGCCTGCAGGTCGATATCGAGACCACCCGCCTGCGATGGGAGGGGCGAGGCCGGCTGCTGCTGGCCCCCGGCGTGCAGCGCAGCCTGCTGAGCACCACCGCCGGTGTCGCCCTCACCCCGGCCCGCTACCACGGCATCCAGCCCTGGCTGGAGCTGCAGCTGCGCGCCATGCCGGGCCTGATCGACGGGGTGGAATGGATCCCGAAGCTGCGGTTGCTGCACCGGCATCTGGTGCTGGAGCTGGGTTGCAGCAGCCGCGGAACCCTGCTGGGAGGCTTCACGTTCACGCTCTGAGCGCGCGCCGGCCGGGGCGGCCCCGTACAGCGCCCCGGTTTCCACCAGCCTGTGCGCCAATCGCTCAAAGAGCGGCGACATCGGGGAGAATGGCGCCATCGCCCGCTGCATCTGGCCAAGTGCCGGAACCGGAAGTTCGCCTGCCTCCCATGCCGCCGCTTGCCGACGAGGGCTGTCGCCGCCATCCTTCGCTCCACACCAGCTCCAGCGCCCGCCGCCACCGATCCCTGGCGGCCACCCTGCGCCTGGCGGGACTGGCCCTGATCCTGCCGCTCTGCACCTGGCCCGCCTGGGCGGGTGCGGCCGGCACCACGATCGAAGTGGCGATCAACGGCATGGTCTGCTCCTTCTGCGCCCAGGGGGTCGAGCGATCGCTGCGCAGCCTGCCGGCCACCGCCGAGGTGCAGCTGGATCTGAACAAACGGCTGCTCAGCCTCACCCTGCGGCCTGGGGCCACGATCGCCGATGAACAGCTGCGTCGTGTGATCCGCCATGCCGGCTTTGATGTGCGGCAGATCCGGCGTCTGCCGGCCGGTCCGTGATCCGCCCGCGTCGCCCCGCCAGCCTCAGCTCCGCTGCAGCGTCGCCCCCGGCTGGTCGCCGTCTGCGGATCCGGAGCCTGGGGGTACGGCCGCTGCCGGCCCTCAGCCTGGTCCTGAGTTCCGCCACCCTGCTCTGCTGCGCCCTGCCGGCCCTGCTGGTGCTGCTCGGGGCCGGTTCGGTGCTGGCGACGCTGCTGAGCTGGCTGCCGGCTCTGGTGCTGCTCTCCGAACAGAAGCTGGTGGTGTTTGCGCTGGCGGCTCTGGCCCTGGTGCTGGCCGGGGTCGGCCTGGGCCAGGCGGCCGGCCGCCCCTGCCCGCGCGATCCGCGGCTGGCCCATCGCTGCCGCCGGCAGCTGCGTCAGGCCCGCTGGCTCTATGGCGTGTCGTGCATCGCCTATGGGATCGGCTTCTTCGTGGCTTTTCTGCTGCCACGCCTGAGCGGCTGAGCGACTGAGGGGGGTGAGGAGCAGGCGCCGGAGCGCCTGAGCTGACGCAGCCGTGATGGGTGGTGGATCGAGCCAGAGTGGTGGATTCAGCCAGAGTGGTGGAACTGGTGAGATGGTTCCACTGCTTCCGGGATGCCCACCATCGCCCCCGCCGATCCTCTCCCCCCTGCCCTGAGCCCGCAGGGCGAGCGTCCCACGGCCGCTGGGGCGCCCTGCCGCGATCCGCAGCAGGTGCTGCAGGAGGTGTTCGGCTACAGCGCCTTTCGCGGTCCCCAGGCCGAGATCGTGCAGCACGTGGTGGCGGGCGGTTCGGCGCTGGTGCTGATGCCCACCGGCGGCGGTAAATCGCTCTGCTATCAGATTCCGGCCCTGTGCCGGCCGGGCCTGGGGGTGGTGGTCTCCCCCCTGATCGCCCTGATGCAGGACCAGGTGGAGGCCCTGCGCCAGGCCGGCGTGCAGGCGGCCGCGCTCCATTCCTCCCTGGAGGCCGGCGAGGCGGCGGCGGTGTGGCGCACCCTCGAGCAGGGCGGCCTCGATCTGCTTTACGTGTCGCCGGAACGGCTGCTCAGCCCGGGCTTTCTGGAGCGGCTGGCGGCGGTGCCGCTGGCACTGTTCGCCATCGATGAGGCCCATTGCGTGTCGCAGTGGGGCCACGACTTCCGGCCCGAATACCTGCAGCTGGCGGTGCTGGCCGAGCGCTTCGCGGCGGTGCCGCGCCTGGCCCTGACCGCCACCGCCGATCCCCGCACCCGCCAGGAGATCCGCGAGCGCCTGCAGCTGCAGGACGGCCGCGTGTTTCTGGCCAGTTTCGATCGCCCCAACATCCGCTATCTGCTGCGCGACAAGGAGGAGCTGCGCAGCCAGCTGCTCGCCTTCCTGGCCGAGCGCCGCGGTGAGGCCGGCATCGTCTATGCCCGCTCCCGCAGCCGGGTCGAGCGGGTGGCCGCCGAGCTGCAGGCGGCCGGTCACGACGCGGTGGCGTATCACGCCGGCCTCAGCGGTGACATCCGCAGCAAGGCCCTCAACCGCTTCCGGCGCGACAGCGGTGTGATCGTGGTGGCCACCATCGCCTTCGGGATGGGGATCGACAAACCGGATGTGCGCTTTGTGGCCCATGTCGATCTGCCCCGCAGCCTGGAGGCCTACTACCAGGAGACCGGTCGCGCCGGCCGCGATGGCCTGCCCGCCGTGGCCTGGATGGTGCATGGCGGCGGCGACATCCCGCAGCTGCGTCGCTTCATCGACGACTCGGAGGCCAGCGAGGAGCAGAAACGGATCGAACATCGCAAGCTCGAGGCCCTGATCGCCTTCAGCGAAGCCTCCAGCTGCCGGCGCCAGGTGCTGCTGCGCCATTTCGGGGAAGAGCTGCCGGAGCCCTGCGGCAACTGTGATGTCTGCCTGGAGCCGCACAGCGGCAGCGATGTGAGCGAGGCGGCCCGCAAGGCGCTCTCGGCGGCCTATCGCACCGGTCTGCGCTTCGGGGCGGCCCACCTGATCGATGTGCTGCTGGGGGGCGATACGGCCAGGATCCGCGAGCTGGGCCACAGCGCCCTGAGCGTGCACGGCATCGGCCGCGAACTGGACCGTGGCCAGTGGCGCTCCCTGTTCCGCCAGCTGGTGTCGCTGGGGTATCTCGTCAGCGAGGGGGATGGGCGCAGCGGTCTGCGCTTCGGGCCGGAGGGGCTGGTGCGGCCGCTGCTGCGGGGTGAGGCCAGCCTCAGCCTGCGGTTGCCGCCGCCGGCGCGGGAGCGACGCCAGCCGGCGCGGGCCGAGCGGGGCGGGAGCCTGCCGGCCCAGGAGCTGCCCGAGGCCGCCCGTTCTGTCTTCGAGGCGCTGCGCCGCTGGCGGCTGGAGCAGGCCCGCAGCCAGGGGGTGCCCCCCTATGTGGTATTCCACGACCGCACCCTGATCGAGATCGCGGCGTGCCGGCCTGGCGCGCTCTCCGAGCTGGCCGGTGTGGCCGGGGTGGGCCAGGCGAAGCTCGATCGCTACGGCGAGGCGGTGCTGGCGGTGCTGCGCAGCGGGCACCATGGAGCACCGCCGACCTGAGCGAGCCATGCCTCTGATCAGTGTGAAGACGTCATCGCCTGTCAGCAGCGCGGCCTCTCCTCTGCTGAAGGACCTCTCCGCGGCCCTGGCCTCCCAGCTGGGCAAGCCGGAGCGCTACGTGATGACGCTGCTGCAGGGAGATGTGGCCATGACCTTCGCCGGTGATGCCGCACCCAGCTGCTATGTGGAGGTGAAGAGCATCGGGGCCCTGGATGGGGATCGCACCCGCCAGGTGAGCGCCATGGTGTGTGAGCTGATCAGCCGTCACCTGGGCATTGCCGCTGATCGCACCTACATCAGCTTTGAAGATGTGCCGGGCCGGCTCTGGGGCTGGAACGGCGGCACATTCGGCTGAAACCGTCGGGCAGGCTGCAGGCGCAGGCGGCAAGGCCGTCAGTTCTGCTCGCGGTCACCGCCGCCGAGAAAACGCCCCGCCAGGCGGACGGCCAGCACCGCCGCCGCGATGCCATAGGAGGTGAACGTGATCGCCTGGCCCGCTGTGCCGGCGCTGTAGGCACCCCGCCCGAGCAGCACGAAGTCGGCCAGTGAGGCGGCCGTGCCCCAGAGCAGCACCCAGACACTCACATAGACAACGCCCCGCAGGGTTGTATTCATGGCTGGGTCTCCTCAATGTGGTAGTACTCCCGATCATCGGAGCAGCAGAGGTCGGCGTAGTAACGCTCAAGCACATCATGGGCTTCGTCGTAGCTGGCGAACGCCTGGCCGGCGATGGCATCGCTGAGGCCGTCGTCGCGCACGATTCGATAGAGGGTCATGGGCTGCTGAACAGGCAGGGCTGACGGACGGACACAATGTCGAGACCCCTTGCCACTGAATGGGTCTCAGCTCATTGGGTGGGCCGGGAGCCGTGAGAGCCTGGGGTTGCGACACCAAGCCAATCCCTCGTGGATTCCCGTGCTCGCCTCCATGCTGAGCTGGTTGCCTTCCTCCGTCAACCCTGCGCCGTCGCCGACGGGCGCCACCTGGTACAGCTGGGCTGGATGGTTACCCACCTCACTGTTCAGCCAGACCGTCTGTTTTGACCGCTGGGAAGCGGGCCTGACGCTGGGCCATTGCCTGGCGGCCAGACTTTCGAGTTGGGTTACTTTCCCTCGATATTTTCCTTGATTATTTTTGCTGGGACACCGACTGCCAGCACGCGGGATGGAAGGTCCCGTGTGACGACCGCTCCGGCACCAACCACAGTGACAGGGCCGATGTTCAAGTGATCGATGAGCGTTGCGCCAATCCCCACGTATACCCCCTCGCCAATCTGGCAACTCCCTCCGATATTTGCGCCGGGTCCAATGTTGGTGCAGTCCGCAATCTGCACATGATGACCGATGAGTGCACCGCGATTGATCACCACATGCGACCCAATCCTGGTCCGAGCTGCAATCACACTTCCAGCGCTGATGATCGAGCCAGTTCCTACGATCGATGTCGGTGAGACCCGAGCGGTGGGATGGATAACCGAGGTGAACTCAAAACCCAGAGCAAGTGCACGGGTGATCAGGGGCAATCGCCGTGTGATTCCCAACCCACAGACTGCCTTGTGGGTAGCAGCTAGATGCGCAACATCGTCGATCCAGTGCACCGGCAGGCCGCGGAGTGTCGTCGACCGATCGCGGTCGTAGTTCTCAACGAAACCCGACACTCGCAAGCCAGGAGCTTCCGAGGCCAAGTCGGCAACCTCCTCGGCAAAGTTGCGTGCACCAAACACCAAGATTGGAGTCGCCTGGAAATTCATCGTTCCACACCGTTATACGGGGAGCCCTTCAAAAAGATACCACTGTGTCAATCACTTCAGCAACCTGCTGGGGAGTGATTTCAGCGAATAGCGGCAAGGTGACGATCTCTCGAAAGAGGGCTTCAGTCGTGGGAAGCTTCACGCCAGCGACCGCAAAGCGAGGCTGCATGTGGTTGGGGCTAAATTGCACCGTCGCACCAATG
>JBJTQH010000076.1:0-36028 GCA_046075505.1 Cyanobium sp.
ACCTGAGTGCTGAAGAACGTACATTGAGGAGCCTGAGGATTCTTCTAAGCCCGAAACGACCGATTGCGTTCCATCCTAACCCGAGACAGCCGCTGGAATCAACTGCACCGCAGCGGATCTGGGTTGCTCAGCAGGCCCTAGTTATAAGTGCCATTGAGCAGTCGGGTGGAAACAGAAACAAAATTCCTACGGCTCCCGATACTCCAGGCCAAATGTCCTTAGAGTTTGTGTGTTCAGTTAAGTTTGATTAAGACATCATGGGTAGCGCGTCATTGTTAAACAAATTTCCTTGTATCTGGCCTAACATGCCAGTCAAAGGGACGCGGGCGTTTTTAAGGTTAGTAGTTTATTTGGGTTCGCCAGCTTCGCTAAAACAAGCCAACCGGCGCGCCCCTTGCTTTTACGTTAATCAACATCCCTCACTGTCTCCCACGCCACCACTCTCTGACTGCAGGCCCCCACAATCTCCTCCCACCGCTCCGGACTGACCCCCCACCGCTCAGGAACCTCAGCCGCTGCCGTCCCCAACCTCAGCAACTTCTGCCCCCTCGCATGCAGCTCCCGCCAGGAGGCCGGCACCTTGATCAGGAAGCCCTTATCGCGGAGGTAGTGATACACTTCTCTGCTGGCATCGGTGCGGGCATAGGGCCGGAACGATCCCCGCTCGAGTGAAAAGCGCCGGGCGGCCTGAAGAATGCCGAGCATGGCGATCTGCTCCAGGTCTTCCCGCGGATGGCTGGTGCGGCGCGAGATGTTCGCCGCGACGGTCTGGGCGATGTCACGGTGCTGCAGCGCCAGGGAGTTGGCAGCGGCGTGGGGGTTGACCGGGCGGTGACGCCGCGGGCGGCTGGGGTAGGCGAGGACCAGCTGCACCGTCTGCTGGCTGCAGGCCGGTCTGGGGGGCCTGGGAGATCGCGGGCGCCTGGGCATGCAGGTCGCCACCACCGGCGCCCGAAACGGCAGGTGCAGCTGGCTGGCCGCAGAGAAGCCGCAATGGGGCCTTCCCTCTGCAGGGCGCTGATCGAGGCGGGAGGCAATGCAGGCGATGACCCGTGCCATGGCTCAGCGGGAGAAGACCATCGGCAGCGGCGCCGAGCTGTGCCCCCGCCCGCGCCAGAACTGCGCCTCGATCCAGAGCACCCCCTGGCAGAAGGCATCCACCTGGTCGTCGATGCCGCCGCGGGGCGAGAAGGCCAGCAGCTCTTCGATCAGCGATTCGGATCGGCGGTGGAAGCGCACCTGGCCTGCCTCCACCAACGGGGCGACGGCATGGGCGCGGGAGGCCTTGCTGCCCTTGGGCGGGATGGCGATCAGCCCCGGCACCTGCCGTTTGAGCAGCTGGCAGACCGCCGGGCCGTTGGCGGCCTCCTCGATCAGCACCGCATTGGGACGCAGGCCCTGCCGCTCCAGTGACACCAGAGAAGCGAGAAGGAACTTGACACCCCCGGCAGGTCCAGCCGCTGGCGGTGGGCCCAGAGGGCCTCGATCTGAAGCTCCGACCAGGGATCGGCCGCAGTCACCCCCTCGGCGGCCTGCTGGCCGGGGCGATGGGCACCGGCGGCATTCGTGGCCAGCGCCAGGCCCTGTCGGCAATCCTCAACCGCCAGGTGGCGCTGCGGCTCCAACAGTCCGAGCAGCGCAAAGCCGCAGGCGTCGTTGTCCTTGCCGTCCTTGAAGCTCAGGTCACAGCTCAGCACCAAGGGCGCGTAGCGACGCGGTTGACCGGGGGCGACCGGAAGGGGTTGTTGAATCCAGCCCTTGCGGAACAACAAGCCCTCGGCCGGGCTTGGTCGTTGCTGGTAGAGGGCGTTCCACCAGCAGGAGCCCAGGCGGGTGCGGATGCGCTCCAACACCTTCAGCGGCACCCTTTCGGGGCAGAGCGGTTCGCCGGTTTGGCGCCAATCCGGCACCTTCTGGCATGTATGCAGAATCCGCATAGCAATCGCTTCTGGCTCCGCAATCGCCGGCAGGTTGAGCACGGTCCAGTGCTCGAGGTTCTCGCCGCCCTCGGGCCCCTGGCCCTCCTGCTCGAGCAGCCAGGCGGTCATGTCCTGGTGGTCCCAGCGGGTCTGCACTACCACCTGCGCCGCCGGGAGCAGGGCTCCATCTGCTGTGAGCCCAGGCTCGGCGCGGGTGAACCAGACGCTCTTGAGCCAGTCGATCAGCCGCTCGCGCTGCAGCGCCGACTTGGCATCCTCCAGACCCTTGTAGGGGTCGTCGATGATCCCGAGGTTGTAACCCTTGCCCGTGAACGGCCCCCTCACGCCAGCAGCGATACAGCCAGCACGCTGGGGCATCAGCCAGTTCCCTACGGCCGCGGAATCCTTGGAGAGAGCGTGGCCGGTGATCCGGTAGTAGTGGCGAGCTTCCCTGGAGTGGGCATAGGCCAGCTCACCGGAGTAGCTGGCGATGGCGCAGAACAGCTCTGGATGCCGGCTCACCCAGTAGGCGGGAAACAGCCGCGACACCAGCTGACTTTTCCCGAGCCGCGGCGGACAGCAGACGATCAGCCGCGTCAGCTTTCCGTCAGCCACCTGCTGCAGCAGGTCGATCAGCAGCTCTGAGAGCCGGTGGAACTGGAAGGTCGGGAAGGCCGAGTGGATGAAGTCGCGGAACAACAGCTCCTGTCGGGTCATTGACGCCCGATCCGTTCCTTCTGCAACCTGCTGGATCTCGCCCCCGGCGCGATTGACGGTTGCCTGGACACCATCGCAGCGCGGCAGCGCCACCCCGCCCGTACCGTCCAGGCCCTGCTGCAGATCCTCAACCGTCAGGCTCCCACCTGCACAACCGCTGGTCCATGGCGTTTCCGACGCCCCTCTGCGGCGGCCTCTCTACGCTGGCGGCCAGTTCTGCCCCGGCGGTGGCCATCTCCTGACCAGTGCCCTGCGGCGCTGTGCTGTCTGTAGGTGCCGTCAGACCTCTGCCGTTGACCCTCCCCGATCCCCCCCTGGCCCCGCTCAGCCCCACGCAGCCACCGAGCGCCGGGGAACCCTCCATCCCGGCGGCCCGCCCGGAGGTGGAAAGCCTCAAGGCCTACAGCGCTCCCCTGGAGGGGCGTCGCGGCCTGCTGCGGCTCGATTTCAACGAGAACACCCTTGGCCCCAGCCCGCAGGTGGTGGCAGCCCTGCGGGCCATCCCACCCGAGCACATCGCCATCTATCCCGAATACGACGGTCTGCGTGAGGCGGTGATCGCCAACCTCAGCGCCCCCCGTACCGATGGCCGTCCGGGGCTGCTCCAGCCGCTGCAACCCGATCAGATCGGCCTGTTCAACGGTGTGGATGCTGCCCTGCATGCGGTGTTTCACGCCTACGGCGATCGCGGCGACACGCTGCTCACCACCAGCCCCACCTTTGGGTACTACACCCCCTGCGCCCAGATGCAGGGCATGGCGATCACAGCGATTCCCTATGAGGGCGATCAGTTCCGCTTCCCGCTGGCGGCGATCGAAGCGGCCCTGCTGAGGCCTGCTTCCGGCCGGCCGCCGCGGTTGCTGCTGCTCTGCAATCCCAACAACCCCACCGGCACCCGCCTCGCGCCGGAGCCGATCCTGGCGCTGGCCGCTGCTGCGCCGCAGACGCTGGTGGTGGTCGATGAGCTGTATGAGGCCTTCAGTGGCGACAGCGTGCTGCCCCTGGCCGACTTCCACGCCACCCCCAACCTGCTGGTGCTGCGCTCCCTGGCCAAGACCGCCGGCCTGGCGGGGTTGCGCATCGGTTTTGCGATCGGTGCCGCCGCCGTGGTCGATCGGATCAGCCGCGTCAGCGGGCCGTACGACATCAACAGCTTCGCGGTGACCGCCGCCTTTGCCGCCCTGCGGGATCAGGCCTATGTGGATGGCTATGTGGCGGAGGTGCTGCGCGCCCGCGACTGGCTGGTGGCCCAGCTGCGCGCCGCCGGGGTGCGTCACCACGCCGCGGGGGGCAACTACCTGCTGCTCTGGCCGCAGGATGAGGCTGCTGCGGTGGAGCAGCGTCTGCGCCAGGCCGGCATCCTGGTGCGCTCGATGGCCGGCAAACCGCTGATCGATGGCTCGCTGCGGGTGAGCATCGGCAGCCTGGAGCAGATGCAGCGCTTCTGGCAGGCCTGGTGCGCGGTGAGCGGGGGCACGGCTAGCCGGTAAGGCCGGAGGTGCCATCGAGCAAACCCGCTGGCGCCTGCCCCCGCGGCAGTGAAGCCCTCGCTCCCCGCTCGGATCGCTGGGCGGCATCGGGATTGGTGGCACAGACCTGGCAGCGGCGCGATGGGCAGCTCAAGGGGGCGACAGCCAGCTGTTGCCGTTCAGAATTCCTGGCCGATCTGCATGAACTGATGCAGAATATTTGTAGGGCGGATGTAATAGCGAACCGTGGCCTTCTCCACCCGGCCATAGGGCGCACGGCGCAACGCCGCGAACAGATGGCGGTCGGCCGTGAGCCCGGGCTTCCCCTGCCCGCTCTCAGCCCAGCGACCGAGGATCGGTGAGCAGAGCACCTTGTCGAGCATCAGGCAGTTGGTATCCACGAAGCCGCCCTGGCTGGCCATACGGCCGCGATCGGGGCCGACCGAATCCCAGCGGTCCACCGCGAGATCACGATCATTGCGTTCATCCACCAGCATCCGCTGTGACCAGGACCAGGCCTTGCCCTGCAGGGCTGCATGCAGCAGACGCAGATGATCGTCCAACAGGATGTTGTCGTCATCGAGATAGGCGACAGCGCGACTGTTGACCATGTAGCTGAGGATCGTTCGCAAGGCCCCGGTGTCGATGGCGGTGTGCATGCCTCCGTGCCGCGCCGAGGTGGACCAGGGCAACTGCAGCACAAGCGCCGAAACGTGACTGGGCCGCCGGGCGAGCAGCTCCAGCAAGGGTTCCAGGGGCCCCAGGGGCTTGTCGACGCCGATCAGGATCTGGATACGGCCCTGAAAGTTCTGCTGATAGATCGACGCGATCGCCCTCACGATCACCGGTCGCAGCACCGTGGGCATCACGATCGCCACATCGGCCGGCTGCTGCGGGTCGCCTGCATCGGGAAAGCTGAACCCCAGCGAGCCCGGTTGCACAGTCATAGCTGGCGGTGGGGGCATCGCTGAGGTCAGTGCAGCACGTCGATCACGATCTGATCGCCCGTGCTGGGAACGATGCTGATCGTGCGACCGGAGCGGCTCACCCGGGCCGGTGCCACCGCCTGCAGGAACGGTTCCAGGGGGCCCACATCACATCCGGGCGATGGCGGCGCGGCGCGGTACTGCACCGGGATGACGCGCCGAGGCTGCAGTTCCCGCACCACGGCCGCCGCCTCGCTACCGCTGTACACCTTGGCGCCACCGCCCACCCCCACGATCAACACATCGGGGCGGCCCAGCAGCACCCGATCCTCCGGCCGCAGACTGGCAGCGGTGCCGCCGAGATGCACGATCTCCAGGCCACCCTGGCGCCAGCGCCACAGCGTTGCCTGCCCGAAACGCCGACCACCCACCCGGTCGTGGGGCGCGGCGATGCCTTCAAACTGCAGCCCGGCAACGCGATAGGAGCCCGGTTGCACCAGCATGCGGCCGCTGGCGACGGCAGCCCCTTCATCGCGCAGGCGGCTGCTGGCCAGGATCACATCAGCGCTGATCCGGGGTTCGGCCAGACCGGCGGCGCAGCCCACCGCCTGAAACGGATTGAGCAGCACCGTGGCACCACCGCCGCGGATCAGAAGGGCGCTGTGGCCATAGCTGGTGATGCTGACGCCGCCGCCGGCCGCCCGGGCGGGCAACGCGGCAATCGCCGCCAGGCTGAGGGGGGGCAGCAGGGCCGCGCTGATCGCCACCGGCCAGGCCATCCAGGCCCGGGCCGGCAGCACTGACGGACGATCCTGGCCAGAGCCGCGCAATCCGGAACAGGTCATGGGCCAGGCAGCCGGCAGGCGGATCAAGTGGGCGCGAAACTAGCAGCGGCGCACCGCGGCGGCTGTCGCACAGCCTGAGAAGCAACGACCCTGACAGTCGCCGCCTCAGGACGTCGCCGCAACCGCCATCCCTGGCGCCGTCGCCGCGGCGGCCTCCCGCAGGAAATTGGCCAGCAGGGCGTGACCGCTCTGGGTGAGCACGCTCTCGGGGTGAAACTGCACCCCCTGCAGATGGGGATAGGCGCGATGGCGCAGGCCCATGATCGTGCCATCCTCCAGCCAGGCGGTGATCTCCAGGCAATCGGGCAGGCTGTCGCGCTCCGCCACCAGGCTGTGGTAGCGGGTGGCCGTGAGCGGCTGCGGCAGGCCGGCGAACACCCCCTCGCCGCTGTGATGCACCGGCGAGGTCTTGCCGTGCATCAGCTCGCGGGCCCGCACCACCCGGCCGCCGAACACCTGGGCCAGGCACTGATGCCCCAGGCACACCCCCAGGGTGGGGGTGGAGGGGCCGAGCTCCTTCAGCACCTCAAGGCAGACGCCGGCCTGATCCGGATCGCCCGGACCGGGGGAGATCAGGATGGCGGCCGGGGCCAGGGCGCGGATCTGCTCCAGCGTCAGGGCATCGTTGCGCTCCACCCGCACCGAGGCCGCCAGGGGATGCTCGGCGGCCAGCTCCCCGAGGTACTGCACCAGGTTGAACGTGAAGCTGTCGTAGTTGTCGAGAACCAGGAGCATCGTGGGGTGCGTGGGGTGGGGCAGCAGGAGCGTCGGGGCAGGGCCTGAGCGGGATGGGCCGTGGCGGCTGGCGCAGACCTCGAGGCCACGGACACCGATCCGCACCTCGCCGGCCCAGGGGGCAACGGGGTGGCCGGCCCGGGCTCAGAAGCCGAAGCGCTGCAGCAGCGGTGGCACCAGCAGCAGCAGGGCGATCATCATCGAGGAGAGCGCCGCCACCAGCACAGCCGCAGCGGCGCAGTCCTTGGCGATGCGGGCCAGGGGATGGAACTGCCGGCCGATCGCCAGATCGACCACCGCCTCGGTGGCGGTGTTGAGCAGCTCCAGCACCAGCACCGCCGCCACAGTGAGCACCAGCACCGCCAGGCGGTCGGGGCTGAGCTGCAGCCACAGGCCCAGGCCGAACACCAGCAGCCCGGTGAAGACGTGAATGCGGAAGTTGCGCTGGCTGGCGAAGCCGTAGGCCAGCCCCTGGGCGGCATAGCGAAAACTGGCCGGCAGATCGCCCGCCACCTTCCAGGCCCCGACCCGCATCCGGCGGCCGCGGCGATGGACATCCGCCACCGCCTCCGGCAGAGCGGCCTGGTGCAGCGCTGGATCGCGCAGCCGACTGACCTCGCGCAGCGGCGGCGGCGAGTCGTCGGGACGGGGCGTGGACATCGGCATCGGCAACAACGGCAGCGATCCCTCCAGGCGGCACCTTACCGCCCCTGTCCAGTTCGGGACGTCCCTCAGGAGCAGCACGGATCAGCCAGCCCAGCAGGCGTCGCTCTCCCCTCCCGAGCCGGCCGCCAGCCGGCGGTGTGGAGCGGGCGGACGGCCACGGCCGGGGAGGGCTGCGGCGCCGTCGATCAGTCGGCCGGCAACACCAGCTGCAGCAGCGCCTCCTGGCGGGCCAGCATCGCCGCCAGGCTGTCGGCATCGGGGTGATCCCAGCCGAGCGTATGCAGCAGACCGTGACTGGCCAGGAACAACAGCTCCCGCTCCAGTGTGTGGCCGTGCTCCTCGGCCTGACGGGCGGCCGTCTCCAGCGAGATCACGATGTCACCCAGCTCGAGGTCGAACAAGTCGAACAGGGTTTCCTCGGGTTCGTCCTGGGCTGCGAAAGCCAGCACATCGGTGGGGCCTTCCTGGTGACGCCACTCGGCATTGAGTCGAGCGATCTCGGCATCGCTCACCAGTTGCAGACCCAGGCAGTAGGCCTTGGCCTGCAGTCGTAGCGGCAGCTCATCGGCAAGGTCCTCCAGCCAACAGCTGATCAGGTCGTCCCAGCGATCGCCGCCGGCCTTGGGTTCAACCAGTATGCCTGCCTGCCGCAGCAGATCCGGCGGGAGATCATCGTCCACGCAGAAGGAGAGGTCAAGCCCGGTGATGTCATCCGGATTGATACCAAGTTCCTCCAGGATAAAGGCGTTGGGTTTCATTGTCGGGTCTGGATTGCAGATACTTGTTGATGCAGATGCAGATGCTGATTGAATCAGCCCCCCGGCAGCTGGGGGCGTCCCAGCCAGGCCAGAAGCACCAGGAAGGCCAGCAGGCCCGCGGCGGTGAGGCCGAAGTGGAACAGGCTCTGGCGGCCCTTGCGCACCATATTGCGCATCGCCAGTTTCACGAAGCTCTGGCTTTCCGGCTGACCGGTCGGCGGGCTGGGGGCGGGATCGCTCATGGGGTGCTCAAGTGTCGGCGGGGGTGCGTTGCAGCGTGCCTGACCAGGCCAGGATCAGGCGATCGGCCGTCAGCAGGCAGGCCTGGTGGCGCAGGGCCGTGGCCGTGATGCACCGATCCACCGGATCGGCATGGAACTCGCTCAGGGCAGCACCCAGCAGCGCCGTGGTGCCATCGAGCGGCAGCTCCTGCAGACCAGCCTTCAGCCAATCGGATCGCCACTCTGCAGCAGGACAGCGGAGGGCGACGCGGCCCAAAGCAGCACGTGAGTGTCAAGCAGGATCACGGCAGGGCATCCCAGGGTTCATCGAGCGGAGCCACCACATCTCCGAGCAGCTCGGTGTCGGGGTGGAGCCCGAAGGGAGAGGCGCTGCGGGAGCTGGAGCAGGGAGGCAGCTCGGCCACGGGGCGCCCATTCTTGGTGATCACCAGCACATCGCCGTCGCGCGCCACCTGATCCATCAACCCCAGGCAACGGGCCTTGAACTGGCTGGCACTGATTTCGCGGCTCATGACCACCGAAGGCCTCGAACCATCAGCCTAAGCGCCGATGACCATGGGCGTGACCATGGTCGGCACGGCTGTTGTTGTCGCGATGGCCGTTGTTGTCAGCACGGCTGTTGTTGCCACGATGGCTATTGTTGCCAGGACAGAGGCCATCGGCAGGCCACAAGGTGACTCCGCAGGCAGGGTCGCCAGAACCCGGGCTCGGTCGGGCCACCCCTGCGAGGAATCAGTCTTCCGGCTCGGCGCCCACCTCGACGCCCGCATGCAGCAGGCTCTGGATGAAGGGATCGAGATCGCCGTCCATCACGCCCTGCACGTCGGTGGTCTCGTGCTGAGTGCGCAGATCCTTGACCATCTGGTAGGGGTGAAACACGTAGTTGCGAATCTGGTTGCCCCAGGCCGCTTCCACGATGTCGCCGCGGATGTCGGCGATCTCGGCGGCGCGCTGCTCCTGGGCGATCACCAGCAGCTTGGCCATCAGCAGCGCCATCGCCTTCTCCTTGTTCTGCAGCTGCGATCGCTCCTGGGTGCAGCGCACGAACAGCCCCGTGGGGATGTGCAGGATGCGCACCGCCGTCTCCACCTTGTTGACGTTCTGGCCGCCGGCGCCACCGGAACGGGAGGTGGTGATCTCCAGGTCCTTGTCGGGGATGTCGAGCTTGACCTCCTCCTCGATCTTGGGCATCACCTCGACGCCCGCGAAGCTGGTCTGGCGCTTGTCGTTGGCATTGAACGGGCTGATGCGCACCAGCCGGTGCGTGCCCTTCTCATTGCGCAGGTAGCCGTAGGCGTAGCGACCCTCGATCTCGATCGTGCAGCTCTTGATCCCTGCCTCTTCCCCTTCGCTGAGTTCGTCCACGGTCACCTTCATGCCGTGGTCCTCGGCCCAGCGCGTGTACATGCGCACCAGCATCAGGGCCCAGTCCTGGGCATCGGTGCCGCCGGCGCCGGCGTTGATGCTGATCACGGCGCCCTCCTTGTCGTAAGGGCCGGAGAGCAGGCGCTCCAGCTCCCAGCGGTCGAGATCGGCGCGCAGCTGCCTGAGGGCGGCGTCGGATTCGGCCAGCAGGTCGTCGTCGGGCTCGAGGCCGTAGAGCTCCACGGTGGCCTCGGCATCGGCCACCGCCGCCTGCCAGCGGCAGAGCTGCTCCAGCTGGGCCTTCACCTCATCGAGCTGGCGCATGCGGGCCTGGGCCTGCTTCTGGTCGTCCCAGAAGCCGGGCTGGGAGGCCAGCTGCTCGAGATCCTGCTGCCGTGCTTTCAGAGCAGGGACGTCAAAGACAGTCCTGGGCATGGCCCAGGCGGTCGGTGAGCTCAGAGAGGTCGCGTTTGAAATCGGTGAGGTCGAGCACCGGTAGGAGCAGATCGGATGAACGCGACCGTACCAGCCCTGAAGCCCGCCTAAGATTGGTTCAGCCCGACACGCTCCGTCGCACGCGCCATGATTCCTCGCCAGCCGGCTTCCGCTGTTCTGCCGGTTGCCAAGGTCGACATCTATACCAATCGTTTCTGCCCCCTCTGCCTGCAGGCCAAGGGCGTTCTCGATCGCAAGGGGGTGGCCTACAGCGAATACATCATCGACCATGACGACGAGAGTCGGGAGGTGATGCTGCGCCGTGCCGAAGGTCGCTCCAGCGTGCCCCAGATCTTCATCAATGGCCGCGCCATCGGTGGTCTTGAGGAGCTGGAGGCCCTCGATGCCGCCGGCCAGCTCGATGTGCTCCTCGGCGAACGCCCCCAGAAACCGGGGTCGCGCAAAGCCTCCTCGGCCAAGACGCCGCCCCAGGCCGATTCCGAACCCACCACCAGCGGCACGATCCGGGGCCTGTTTCAGCGGTTCACCCGGTCGTGAGCGCCGCCGTGACGGCCACTTCCGTGCTTACCCCTGTAACGGCGGCAACGGTGCCCGCCGGCAGCCAGCTGTTTGTCCTCGATCCGATCCAGCGGCTGCGCCCCACCAAGGATTCCAGCGTCGCCCTGATGCAGGCCGTGCAGCGGGCCGGTCGGGCGGTGTGGGTCTGCACCCCCGATCAGCTGGCGGTGCAGGGCCAGGAGCCCTGCGTGCAGGCGCAGCCGGTGCAGCTGGCGGCGATCCGCCCCACCGCCGAGGGCTGGGAGCTGCCGGAGCCCTGGTACGAGGCCGGTGAACCGCGCTGGCTACCCCTGACCGCCTTCGCGCATGTATGGATGCGCAAGGATCCGCCGGTGGATGAGGCGTACCTCTATGCCACCCATCTGCTCGAGCTGGGCGAACGGCAGGGCGTGCGTGTGCTCAACCGCCCCTCAGCGCTGCGGGCCTGGAATGAAAAGCTCGGGGCCCTGCGCTGGAGCCATCTGATGGCCCCCACCCTCGTGGCCAGCCGCATCGACGCCCTGGCGGCATTCACCGCCGAGCATCGCGAGGTGGTGCTCAAGCCCCTCGGCGGTCGCGCCGGCCAGGGGGTGGTGTTCGCCTCCGCCGCCACCCCAGGGCTGCGGGCCCTGCTGGAGCTGGTGACCGCGATGGAGAGCCTGCCGGTGATGGTGCAGGCGTTCCTTCCGGGTGTGCGCAGCGGCGACAAGCGCATCCTGCTGGTGAACGGCGAACCGCTCGGGGCCGTGAACCGCGTGCCGAGCGGCGGTGCAGGGGGGGAGTTTCGGAGCAACCTGGCGGTCGGCGGCCAACCCGAGGCCACAGCGATCAGCGCCGCCGAGCAGCGTCTCTGCGCCGAACTGGCACCGGCCCTGCAGGCCGAGGGGCTGTTCTTCGTGGGGATCGATGTGATCGATGGCCATCTCAGCGAGATCAACGTCACCAGCCCCACCGGCATCCGCGAGGTGGAGCGCCTGAGCGGCATCCCGCTGGCGGATCTCACCATCGCCCGGTTGCTGGAGTCCGAGGCTGCCGTCGGAGACAGCGGCGCCACCCAGGTCTGAACGGCGGTCGCGGTCGCACCTGAGATAGGGGCAGCACCTGGAGAGGGAAGGAAAGGCACGAGGCAGCTGCCGACCCACCCCGCGACCGGGCGATCCGGCCAGCGCTTCAGCGCGCCACCGGCAGGTTCAGCTGCTGCTGCAGCACCCCCAGCTTCAATCCCACCTCCTGCAGTTCTCGCTCCGGCATCGAGCCCCGCACCAGGCCGGCACCGGCGGTGAGCTCCAGCCGGTCACCGCGCAGGATGCCGCTGCGGATTGCCACCCGCAGATCCAGATCACCGGCGCTGTCGATCCAGCCGATCGGGGCCGCATAGTGCCCCCGCTCGAACGGCTCCAGGCTGCGCAGCCAGGCCATCGCCTGCCGTCGCGGCAGCCCGGCCACCGCCGGCGTGGGATGCAGGGCGGCCGCCAGGGCCAGCGGCGGCTGCCCGTTCAGGGCCGCCGTGATCGGTGTGTGCAGATGGATCAGGGCGCCGTGGCGCGCCAGCCGCGGATGGCGAGGCCGTCGCGGTCGCAGCCCCAGCTGCTGCAGCACCGCCGTGATCGCCTCCACCACCAGCTCGTGCTCATGCCGGTCCTTGACGGAATGGAGCAGGGTCTCGGCCCCGGCCAGCGGCGCGGTGCCGGCCAGGGCATCGCTGCGCAGCATCCCCTGCCGCACGGTGAGCAGACGCTCGGGCGAGGCGCCCAGCAGGGCCTGTCGCGGTGCCTGCTGCCACAGGAAGCGGCAGCTGCCGGGCTGGCTGTGGCGCAGATGGCGCAGCAGCTCCAGCGGCTCCAGCGGCCGATCGAGCCGCAGCTCCTGCCGCACCGCCAGCACCAGCTTGCGCAGCTCCCCCTGTTCCACCAGCGCCAGGGCGCGATCGAGGGCAGCGCGATAGCCCTCCTGCCAGGGGGATCCCTGCAGAATCGCCGCCGGGCGGCTTTCGAGATCGGCGGCAACCCCGGCGCTGGCCAGGCGCTCCAGACGGCGGCCTGTGTCCCATAGCTCCTCGGCCAGGCTGCGGGCCGAGATGCCGCCCCCGAGGCAGCGCTGCAGCCGCAGCCAGCAATGGCGCCCCTGACGGCTCAGCTGCCAGCGGGGCAGGACCACCTGCACGCCGGCGGCACCGCTGCCCTGCTGCAGCGGACTATCGAAGAAGGCGAAAGCCAGCAGCACCCGCGGCCGCGCCAGCAGCGGCATCTCCCGGGGCGCCAGCGCCAGACGGGAAAGGCTGAGGGCACTGAACCGCTGCGCCAGCTCGAAGCGGCGCGGGCCGCTCAGCTCCAGGCTGTTGCAGCGACCGCTGGCCGCCAGGCACAGCCCCGGCGCCCCATCCCAGAGAAAACGGAAGCCGTCATCGTCGTCATCGCCGAGATGGGGCAGCAGCGCCAGCGGATCCAGCCCGGCCAGCGGCATCGCCAGGCTGAGCACCCCTTCGTCGTCGCCGCGGCGACCTGCGGCCTCCTCCAGCCGGCGGACTGCATCGCCAGCGCTCGCCAGCAGCTCGGGAAAGGACAGGGGGGCCTGCACCAGGAACCTGTGGACCATCGCCGGAGGCTGCTCAAATGTATGGGTCCTCCCCCGTCCGCTGAGCGCGGTCCCCATGTCCGAGCCCGAGGTCGTCGCAAGCCGTTACGCCTACGCCGGACGCCGCCAGCTCTGGAAGGCCGCGATCAAATGGCCGATGTATGCGGTGGCGGTGATGCCGGTGCTGCTGGCCGCCGGCTGGCGGCTGGGAACCGGCCAGCTGCTGCGCGGCGATCAGCTGCTGCTGTTCCTGCTGGCGGCGGTGCTGCTGCTGGCCTGGGAGAACCTGGCCAACGATGTCTTCGATGCCGATACGGGCGTCGATGCCGTCGGCAAGCCCCATTCGCTGGTGGCCCTCACCGGCCGTCGCGACCGGGTGGCCCTGCTGGCCAACGGTGCCCTGCTGCTCGGGCTGGCCCTGATGGCGCTGGTGGCCCTGCGCAGTGCGCCGGTGGTGCTGGCCCTGGTGCTCGCCTGCTGCGGTCTGGGTTACGTGTATCAGGGCCCGCCGTTCCGCCTCGGATACCGCGGCCTGGGGGAACCGCTCTGTTGGCTGGCCTTCGGGCCGGTCGCCACCGCCGCTGCCCTGCTGGCCCTCGGTGCGCCCGCCGAGGCCGGCCACAGTGCGCCGGTGCCCTGGGGTACGGCATTGAGCCTCGGTGCCGGCCCGGCCCTGGCCACCACCCTGGTGCTGTTCTGCTCCCACTTCCACCAGGTGCAGGAGGACGCCGCCCACGGCAAGCGCTCTCCGGTGGTGCGGCTCGGCACCGCCCGCGCCGCCGCCCTGGTGCCCTGGTTCGTCGCCGGCTGCCTGGCGTTGCAATGGGCACCGGTGCTGCTGGGGCACTGGCCGCTCACCGCCCTGCTCGGGGCCGCGGGGGTGCCGGCGGCGCGGCAGCTGATCGGCCTGCTGGGCGCCTGCCACGACCAGCCGGCACAGATCGCCTCCAGCAAGTTCCTGGCCCTGCGCTTTCAGGCCTTCAACGGCCTGGGGCTGAGCCTCGGTCTGGCGCTCGGTCCCTGGATGCCGAACGCCATCGCCGGCCGCCTCGGGGTCGGTGGCTGAAGGCAAGGCCGCGGCCGCGACGCCATCACCCCGGCCGGAATGGTTCTGCCCTCCGAGGCCAGCGGAGGTGCTGCAGCTGCAGTGGCGCGCCTATGCCTTCTCGCTGCCGCAGGCGATGGTGACCAGCCAAGGGGCCTGGAGCGAGCGGCGCGGCTGGCTGCTGCGGCTGCAGAGCGCCGATGGGCGGCTGGGCTGGGGGGAAGCGGCGGAGCTGCCGCAGCGGGGTGGGGCCCTGCAGGCCTCGCACCTGGCGCCACCGCAGCTGCTGCCGGAGCAGCTCCGGCGCGATGCACTGGAGCGGTGGTTGCCGCAGCTGCCGCTTCCCCTGGCCTGCGCCCTGGGGATGGCCCTGGCCGAACGGGATGGCCTGGGCTGCGTCGAGCGGGGCGGTTGGCTGGCGGCGCCGCCCTCCGCCTGGTTGCTGCCGGCCGGAGAGGCCGCGCTGCCGGCGCTTGACACACTGCTGGAACGGGGCGGGGCTGTGCCTGCAACGGCTGCCCGCCGGTCGCAGCCCCGGTCATCCGCGGGTGCAGGGCCCGGGCCCGCTGGCGCCCCGAGGGCTGTCCGTTCCATGGCGGTGGGGATGGTCGGCTCGCGGTCGTCTGTCATTGACCTCGCTGCAGGCCTGGCCATGGGTTCTCCGTCGGAGGTTCAGGGGCACGCGGGCTCTGCCGGCGATGCGCGCGCAGGCCAGGGCGACTCCGCTGCGGGCCCAGCCGCGGCAGCCGTCGGCCCAGGGGCCCTCCGGGGTGGGGAGCGGCCTTCAGCCGACCCCGATACCTGCCCGGTTCTGACCGTGAAATGGAAGGTGGCCGCCGCCGGCGATGCCCTCGAGCGCCGTGTGCTGGAGGCGCTGCTGCGGCGCCTGCCGGCCGGCAGCCGTCTGCGGCTCGATGCCAATGGCGGCTGGGATCGCCGCACCGCTGCCACCTGGGCGGAGCGGCTGGCCGGCGATCCGCGCCTGGAGTGGCTGGAGCAGCCCCTGCCGCCACACGATCAGGAGGGGCTGGAGTCGCTGGCGGCCCGGGTGCCGCTGGCCCTGGATGAATCGCTGCGCGACCGGCCGGAGCTGATCGCCCACTGGAGCGGCTGGCAGGTGCGGCGGCCCCTGGTGGAGGGGGATCCGCGCCCGCTGCTGCAGGAGCTGGAGCGCGGCCGGCCACGCCTGATGCTCAGCACCGCCTTCGAGACCGGCATCGGCCGGCGCTTGCTGCAGCACCTGGCCGGCCTGCAGGCCCTGGGTCCCACCCCCACGGCGCCGGGCCTGGCCCCGGGCTGGTCGCCGCCGGGGGATCTGTTCGCCGACGATCCCGAGCCGGTGTGGGAGGCGGCGCGATGAGGTGGCCCGGGCGGTGCGGCACGGGTCTGCGGCCGCGATCCATCGGCCAGGTGGTGCCATGACGCTGCTGCTGGCGCGTCATCTCGAGGATCCGGCGCTGCTGCTGCCCGAACTGCAGGACGGCTGGCGCCGCGGTGCCCTGGTCGCTCTGGCGATGCCACAGGAGCGGGCGGCCCTGCAGGCGGCGGTGCTGGGGCGCTGTGCCGCTGCGGCCGACAGGGAAGCGGCGCGCCGCCGCCGCGATCGCCAGCCGTGGCCGCCCATGGCGGTGCAAGGGCCGGGGGTGGTGCTCGGCAGCGGCGGCAGCAGCGGCGGCCGGCGCTGGTGCCTGCAACCCCTGGAGCATCTGTGGGCCTCGGCCGATGCCTGCGGGCTCTGGCTGGCGCAGCAGGGACTGGACCCGGCCGCCTGCCTGCATCTCAATGCCCTGCCCTTGCACCATGTCAGCGGGCTGATGCCGCTGCTGCGGGCGGAGCGCTGGCGGGCGGAACTGCGCTGGCTGCCGCCGGAACTGATGCGCCGCCCCGCCGATCTGGCCGCGGCCGCGCCCCTGCCGCGGGGCCGGCCGGTACTGCTCTCGCTGGTGCCCACCCAGCTGCATCGCCTGCTGGAAAGCCCCGAGGCGGTGCGCTGGCTGGCGGGCTGCTGTGTGATCTGGATGGGCGGTGCCGCCCTGACGGCCGATCTGGCCGAGCGGGCCCGCAGCGCCGGCTTGCCCCTGGCCCCCTGCTACGGCGCCACCGAAACGGCAGCGATGGTCTGCGCGCTGCCGCCGCAGCGCTTCCTGGCGGGGGAGGAAGGCTGCGGGGCACCCCTGGCCGATGTGGAGCTGCAGCTGGAAGGCCCGGCGGGCGCCATCGCCGTGCGCAGCGCACGGATCAGTCCGGGCTGGTTCGAGGCCGGCCGGCTGCAGCCCTTCCGCACCGCCGACGGCTGGTGGCGCAGCGGTGATGCCGGCGTCTGGATCCAGGCGGGCGCCACTTCAGGCACGGCCTGCGCCCCGAGGCCCGCCGTGACGACTGAAACTGTGCGGCTGCCGGATGGCCACTGCCCCGATGCCAGCGATGCCAGCGACAAGCCGACTGTCGAGAAGGCTGTCGAACGGGCTGTTGTCACCGCTTCCGCCAGCCTGTTGATCCGGGGGCGCCTCGATGGGGCGATGCACAGCGGCGGCGAAACGATCTTCCCCGAACAGGTGCGCCAACACCTGCTCCACCTGATTCAGGCCACGGATCTGCCGGTGGCGGAGCTGTTGCTGCTGGCCGAGGGCGATCCAGAATGGGGCGAACGGCTGGTGGCGCTGGTGCGCTGGCAGACCGCTGACACCACCGGCACCCCGGTACTGGAAGCGGAGTGGCTGCAGCGCCTGGCGGCTGTGGCCCGGCTCCTGCCACCCCCCCAGCGGCCGCGTCGCTGGCTGCCCTGCCCGTCGCTGCAACCGGGCGCCGCCGGCAAGTGGGAGGTGCGCCGTTGGCGGGAGTGGCTGCAGAGGCCTGGGTCGGGCGATCTCTGAGAGGAGAGGTCCTTCGGGTAAAATTAATTAAAATGATCCGTGGGCACCACGAACGAGATCGAGCTGGCGGAAGTGAGCAGCAAGAAGACGGCAGCTGGTCTTCTGGGCATCTTTCTCGGTTGCTTCGGGGTTCACAAGTTTTTCCTGGGTTACAGCACCGCAGGGGTCATCATGCTCGTGATCACACTTGTGGCGGGCATTGTCACCTGTGGGATCGCATCGGCGGTGATGGCCGTGATCGGGCTGATCGAAGGGATCATCTATCTGACGATGACGCCACAGCAGTTCAAGCTGCTCTATATCGATGCCCAGAAACAGTGGTTCTGAACGCCGCAGCGCTGCCTCCAGACTGCCGCTGATGCTGCTCAGTGCCGCGGCCGTGGGCAGTGCCTTGCTGTTCGCCTCCATGCCGGCCGAGGGCCTGCCGGTTGCGTTGCGGGTGCTGGGTCTGCTGCCACTGCAGCTGGCGGTGCTCTTCTGGGTGCTGCCGCGGCGGCGCTGATCCATGCGATCGCCGCGGCCGCGGCGCAGAGCCCAGAGCTGTGATCCCGACGCCCTGACCCCAGCGGTGCCTTCAATCCAGCGGCCGCACACCGGTTCCCAGGCTGGAGGCCTCCAGCCAGCGCTGGATCGGCGGCGGCAGCGGGCAGCGCTGGCGGGTGGCCGTGGCGATCGCCAGATGGCGGGTGAGACCGTGGGCCACCGCAGCATCACCACGGCGGAAGCGATAGTGCACCTCGAAGCAGTCGGGAGCGAGCCGCTGCGGCTCGAGTGCAATCGCCAGCGGATCACCGCAGACCAGCGGCCGCAGGAAGTCCGCGCTGCAGTGCACGATCGGCAGGGCCACCTCCGGCCGGGCGGTTGGAGAGGGGAACACTTCCGCCGCCGCCACCCCGAAGCGCTCCAGGCTTTCCTCGTAGGCCTCATGGCACCAGCGCAGCAACTGGTGGAAATGCATCACACCGGCGGCATCGGTGTCCCCGAAGCGCACGGTCCGGCAGAGCAGCAACCAGTCGGAGGGAGTCATGGGCGCATGCTGCCAGCCCCGCCGGCGCCGATGTGCGGCTTCTGCCCGATGGGCACAGTCGCAATCGCAGACCACTGCTACCTTTCGAGTCCTTCGTGCCCGCTCGGTGAGCAGCACGCCGCCCTCCCGGTCGGTCCCGCCGTCGCTGCCCCAGCGTTCCGCCTCCGGGGGACTGACGGCCGCCGCCACCCTGCGTCAGCTGCTCGACAGCCTCAGCCGTGAGCAGCGGCGCAACCAGGAACTGCTCGCCTCGCTGGCCTTCGCGCTGCGCAGCGTCACCAACCTCAACCGTTTTCTGGAGCTGGTGCCACTGGTGGCCTCACGCCTGGTGGAAGCGGAGGGATCGCTGCTGCTGGTGCTCCATCCCGATGGTCGCCTCTGGCGCGATCACCTGCAGATCACACCCGGGGACAGCAGTGCCGAACTGCTGCGGCGGCTGCTGGCCCTGAGCGACAGCCAGCTGCAGGGCCTCTCCGGTGAGGAGGCGCTGGTGGGCCTGCTCGATCCGCTGATCCAGCGCCAGCTCGGTGCGATGCAGCTGTTCGCCACCTCGGTGACCGCCCGCGGCGGACTGCATGGCCGTCTCTATGTGTTCAGCGGCCGCCGCGGCTACAGCTGGAGTGAGATCCACCGTCGCCATCTGCAGCTGGTGGCGGATCTGGTGGGGGTGGCACTGGAAAATGAACAGCTGCGTCAGGACCGGCGACGCCATGAACGGCTGGACCGGCAGCTGAGCATCGGCGCCGAGATCCAGGCCCAGCTGCTGCCCGATCGCTGCCCGGTGATCGAGGGGGTGGAGCTGGCGGCCCGTTGCCGCCCCGCCTTCGAGGTGGGAGGCGACTACTACGACTTCATCCCGGTGCGTCCCGATCTGATCGGCCGCCAGCGCGAACGGGGCCCCTGGGCCGTGGTGATGGGGGATGTGATGGGCAAGGGGGTGCCGGCGGGGCTGCTGATGACCCTGTTGCGGGGCATGCTGCGGGCTGAGGTGCTCAGCGGGCTGCCGCCGGATCGCATCCTGCGCGATCTCAACCGTCTCGCCCAGGAGGATCTGGCCCAGTCGCACCGCTTCGTCACCCTCTTCTATTCCGACTACGACCCGCGCCGCCGCCGGCTGCGCTTCGCCAATGCCGCCCACAATCCACCGCTGCTCTGGCGCCGCCAGCAGGGGCGGATCGAGCGCCTCGATGCCCCCGGCCTGCTGATCGGTCTGCAGAGCGAAGCCGACTACGGCTGCGGTGAGGTGGCGCTGGAGCCGGGTGATGTGCTGCTCTATTACACCGATGGCGTCACCGAGGCCAGCGGCTTCAGCGGTGAGCGTTTCGATGAGGAGCGGCTGCTGCGGGCCTTCCATGGCGCCTGTCGTTCCGGGCTCGGGGCCCAGGCGGTGCTCGATCAGCTGTTCAGCCGCCTCGATCGCTTCATCGGGCCCGATCACCGCCTTGAGGACGATGCCTCGATGGTGGTGCTCAAGGTGCGGGAAGAGGTGATGCTGCCGTCGTTCCCCCTGTCCTGAGCGGCTGCCAAGCTGGGGGGCTGTCGATCGGAGCGGTGGCTCCCGGACCGTGATGATCTCCGAATCCCCGTCCACCGCAGCGGCCGGCGGCAACATCACCGGGAGCGGTGTCACCGGGGGCAGTGCCGGCGGCTGGAGCGATCGCTTCGAGCAGGGGCTGCATCCGGCGATCGAGCGTTTCAATGCCTCGATCGGGTTTGACATCACGCTGCTGCAGGAGGATCTCGACGGTTCGGTGGCCCATGCCCGCATGCTCGGCAGCTGCGGCGTGATCACCCCCGCGGAGGCCGAGCAGCTGGTGGAGGGGCTGGAGACGATCCGCCATGAGGCCGCCAGCGGCGACTTCCAGCCGTCCCTGGCCGATGAGGACGTGCACTTCGCGGTGGAGCGCCGGCTGATCGAACTGCTGGGCCCCCTGGGCAAGAAGCTGCACACCGGCCGCAGCCGCAACGATCAGGTGGGTACCGATCTGCGCCTGTGGCTGCGGCGCCGCATCGATGTTCTCGATCGCGCCCTGCAGCGCTATGAGCGAGCCCTGCTGGCCCAGGCCGAAGCCCATGCCGACACCCTGATTCCCGGGTACACCCATCTGCAGCGGGCACAGCCGATCTGTCTGGCCCACCATCTGCTCGCCTACATCGAGATGGCCGAGCGCGACCGGGCCCGCCTGGCCGATGTGCGCCGCCGGGTCGATCTCTGCCCGCTGGGGGCCGCCGCCCTGGCCGGCACGCCGGTACCGATCGATCGCCGCCAGACGGCCGCGGCCCTGGGCTTCGCCGATCTCTACCGCAATTCACTCGATGCGGTGAGCGATCGCGATTTCGCCGTGGAGTTCATGGCCGCCGCCTCGCTGGTGATGGTGCATCTCAGCCGCCTGAGCGAGGAGGTGATCCTCTGGGCCAGCGAGGAGTTCGCCTTCATCGCCCTCAGCGATCGCTGCGCCACCGGCAGCAGCCTGATGCCCCAGAAGAAGAATCCCGATGTGCCGGAGCTGGTGCGCGGCAAGAGCGGCCGGGTGTTCGGCCACCTGATGGGGCTGCTGACAATGATCAAGGGTCTGCCGCTGGCCTACAACAAGGACTTCCAGGAGGACAAGGAGGCGCTGTTCGACGGCGTGCGCACCTGCCTCGACTGCCTGGAGGCGATGGCGATCCTGTTCGAGGAGGGTCTGCAGTTCCGGCCGGAGCGCCTGGAGCGGGCTGTGGAGCAGGACTACTCCAATGCCACCGACGTCGCCGATTACCTGGTGGGTCGCGGTGTGCCCTTCCGGGAGGCCTATCAGCTGGTGGGGGGCCTGGTGAAGGACTGCCTGCGCCAGGGGGTGCTGCTGCGCGACCTGCCGCTGGAACGCTGGCAGGCGCTGCATCCCTGCTTCGAGGCGGATATCCATGCGGCGATCGCGCCCCGGCAGGTGGTGGCGGCCCGCCGCAGTGAGGGCGGCACCGGCTTTGAACAGGTGCGCCTGCAGTTGCAGCAGACCCGGGCCCGTCTGCAGGAATCGTCGGAGCAGACACCGGAAACCACCGGCGGATCGGTCTAATCTTGGCCGCGCGGTCGCTTCGGCAACCGCTCAGGGGTTCTCCTGGGATCCCAGACGCTTTCCGGTCATCAGTTCAGTGAGCATTTTCGTCGGCAATCTTCCCTTCCGCGCCGAGCAGGAGGACGTGATCGAGCTCTTCGCGCCCTTCGGGGAGGTGGCGAACTGCTCCCTCCCGCTGGAGCGGGACACCGGCCGCAAGCGTGGCTTCGCCTTTGTGGAGCTGGTGGATCCCGACCAGGAGAACAAGGCGATCGACGCGCTGCAGGGCGTCGAGCTGATGGGACGCCCCCTGCGGATCAACAAGGCTGAGCCCCGCAGCGGTGGCGGTGGTGGTGGCCCCCGCCGCGGCGGCTACGGCGGTGGCGGTGGTTACGGAGGGGGCGGCTCTGGCGGCGGCGGCGGTTATGGAGGTGGTGGCTATGGAGGAGGCGGCTCCGATCGCGGCTCCGGTGCCCGCGGCTGGGAGGACCGCAGCTACGGCGGTGGCGAGAGCCGTGGTGGCGATCCCTACGAGGCGGGCCGCGTCCGGCGGCGCCGCAGCGGCGGCGGCGATCCCGACGGCCAGGTCTGAGCAACGGCAAGCCAGCGGATCGACGCGATCGCCTGGAGATCGGCAAGCGGCAGCGGTTCCGCCGCCAGACGCCTACAGGCCTCGCGCCTCCAGGGCCCGGGCGGCCTGCTCCAGCACCTCGGCGCCGGCCTCCCGCCGGCCGGCCTCACGGGTGAGGGTGGCGCGCCAGCCCCGGGCGCCGCTCACCCCTTCCACCAGATGCACCAGATGGCGGCCCAGAGCCCAGAGGCGGCCGCCACCGGCGCACCAGCGTTCGGCATGGGGGATCAGGCCCCGCACCACCGTCGAGGCCAGCGCCGGCCCGCGGCTCTCATCCTGGAACACGCGGCCATCCACCGGTGCCCAGCGCAGCGGATGTGCATAGGCGGCCCGTCCCACCATCACCCCATCCACCCGGTCGAGCTGGCTGCAGCAGCTGTCCAGATCCTCCAGGCCGCCATTGAGTTCGATCCGCAGCCCGGGGCGGTCCTGCTTGAGCCGATGCACCACATCCCAGCGCAGGGGCGGGATGGTGCGGTTCTGCTTCGGATCGAGCCCCTGCAGCCAGGCCTTGCGTGCATGCACCGCAAACCGCTGCGCCCCGGCCGCCGCCACCGCATCCACAAAGGCCAGCAGTTCCTCATAGGAGTCGCGCTCATCGATGCCGATGCGATGTTTCACCGTCACCGGCAGGGGAGAGGCTGCCGCCATCGCCGCCACGATGCGGGCCACCTGCTGCGGTTCCGCCATCAGACAGGCTCCGAAACGCCCCTGCTGCACCTTCTCGCTCGGGCAGCCCACATTGAGGTTCACCTCGTCGTAGCCCCAGTCGGCCGCCAGGCGGCTGGCCGCGGCCAGCTGGGCCGGATCATCGCCCCCCAGCTGCAGCACCAGCGGCCGCTCGGCCGGATCGAAGCCCAGCAGCCGCTCGAGGCGTTGCTGCCGCCCCTGCGGATCGCCGCCCGGGGCGCCGTCGCGGCAGATGTGGTGGAGGACCCGGGCCACCACCATCTCGGAATAGAGCAGGGCATGGCGGCTGACCTGACGCATCAGCAGCCGGAAGTGGCGGTCCGTGCAGTCGAGCATCGGCGCCACACTGAAGCGGTAGTTCTGCACCATGCCTCCCATGCTGCCCAGCCCCGTGTCCGTGGTGGTGGCTGGCGGTGGGCCGGCGGGCTTCATGGCGGCGATCACAGCGGCCGAAGCCGATCCGGGCTGCAGCGTGCTGCTGCTGGAAGCCACCCCTGAGCCGCTGCACAAGGTGCTGATCAGCGGCGGCGGCCGCTGCAACGTCACCCATGCCTGCTGGGAGACCCGGGCGCTGGTGGGCCACTACCCGCGTGGTGGCAAGGCCCTGCTCGGTCCGTTCAGCCGTTTCGCCCCCAGCGAGGCTGTCGCCTGGTTTGCCGGCCGGGGCCTGGAGCTGATCGAAGAGGCCGATGGCCGGATGTTTCCCAGCACGCAGCGCTCACGCACGGTGGCCGATTGCCTGCGCCGGGCGGCCGAAGCAGCGGGGGTCCAGCTGCGCACCGGGGCGGCCCTGGACAACGCCGAGGCCCTGCCGGAGGGAGGCTTCCGCCTGCGGCTGCGCTCCGGCGAGAGGCTCACCTGCCAGCGGCTGGTGCTCGCCACCGGCAGCCATCCCAGCGGCCATCGTCTGGTGCGCGCCCTGGGCCACCAGCTGGTGGCTCCCGTTCCGTCGTTGTTCACCCTGCGCCTGCAGGCTGCAGGCCTGGGGGATCTGGCCGGCGTCAGCGTTGATCCAGCGACACTGGACCTGGAGATCGAGGGGCTGAACCGCCGCCACCGCCAGCGGGGCCCGCTGCTGATCACCCACTGGGGGGTGAGTGGTCCGGCCGTGCTGCGGCTGACCGCCTTCGCGGCCCGCGACCTGCGCCAGGGGGGCTACCGCGGCACGCTCTGCATCGACTGGAGCGGCGGCCGGACGGAAGCGCAGCTGCAGGAGGACTTCAGCCGCCTGCGCCGGGAACAGGCCCGACGCCAGCTGAGTGGGGCACGGCCCTGGCCGGAGCTCAGCCGTCGGTTGTGGGTGGCCCTGCTCGCACAGCAGGGGGTGGCGCCCGATTGCCGCTGGGCGGATCTGAGCAAGGCACAGCAGCAGGCCCTGATCCGCGTGCTGCGGGGCAGTCGCTATGCGGTGAGCGGCAAGGGGCCGTTCGGCGAGGAGTTCGTCACCGCCGGTGGCGTCCCCCTGGCCGAGGTGAAGACCGCCACGATGGAGAGCTGCTATCGACCGGGTCTGTATCTGGTGGGTGAACTGCTGGATGTGGATGGCATCACCGGCGGCTTCAACTTCCAGCACTGCTGGACATCCGGCTGGCTGGCTGGACGGGCCCTGGCGGCTGGCCAGGAGCGCGCCTGAAACGAGCAGAACAACAGCTCAGCGAATGTGCTGGAACACCGAGAACATCGGCAGATACATGGCGATCAGCACCGAACCGACGATGCCACCCACCAGCACGATCATCAGGGGCTCAAGCATCGAGGTGAGCGCCTTGACGCTGTTGCTGACCTCATCTTCATAGAAATCGGCCACTTTGGAGAGCATCGCATCCATCTCGCCCGTTTCCTCGCCGATTGCCATCATGCTGATCGCCATATCCGGGAAGACATTCTTATAGCGAAGCGCGGCGCTCATCGGGATACCTTCGCCGACTTCGCTACGGGAAGAACTGATGGCATCACCGATGATGGTGTTCGAGGTGGTATCACGCACGATTTCAAGCGACATCAGAATCGGCACACCCGCCCGCGACAGACAGCTGAGCGTGCGGCAGAACTGGGCGGTGGCGGTCTTCTGGATCAGATCACCGAAAAGGGGAATCTTGAGAATGAGGGAATCGATCGAGCGACGGCCGGTCGGCGTGGCGTAGTACTGCATGAACATCACCACCCCACCCACGATCCCACCCACAAGGAACAGGGAAAATGAGGAGCGCAGCAACTTGCTCAGATCGAGCATCATCTGGGTGAAGAACGGCAGCTTGGCCCCTAGCTGATCGAAGATGGTGGCGAAGGTGGGAATCAGGAAGATCGTCATTCCCAGAAACACCGCCACCGCGATCACCAGCACCGTGACCGGATAGCTCAGAGCAGCCTTGATCTGGTTCTGCAGCTTGGCGTTATCTTCCAGCAGCTTGGCCAGCCGCTTCAGCGTCTCATCGAGAACACCGCCCGCCTCACCCGCTTCCACCATCGCGATCGAGAGGTTGTCGAACACCTTGGGCCAGCGCCGCATCGCATTGGCCAGGTTGTCCCCCTGGTTGACATCGCGGGTCATGGCGGTGAGCGCCTCGCGAAACAGCAGCGATTTCTGCTGCGATCGCATCAGATCGAGGCTGCGCAGGATCGGGACACCGGCATCGACCAGGGCCGAGAGCTTGCTGGCGAACAGAGCCTTGTCGCGTACGCTCACCCCGCTTTCCAGCAGGCGCCGCAGATCGAAGCGACTCGGTTTGGTGAGCGCCGCGACCTGGGCTTCCTTACGGACGAGGGTATTGGCGAGGATGCCGCGCTTGCGCAGTTCGCGGCGTGCCACGGCCGGGGATTCGGCCTGGATCGTCATCTCGCGGCGGCGGCCGGAGCTGGTGGAATAGGTGACGACGAAGGCGGGCATGGCGGAGCTGGGTCAGAGGCGGTCGGAGCGCGGAGCGGCGCCGGGTGGTCAGCGCTGATCGAGCAGACGAGCCAGTTCCTCCGGTTTGGTGGTCTTGTCCATCGCTTCCGGACGGGCCACCTTGCCGGCCTGCACCAGGTTGGCCAGAGCCCGCTCCAGGGTCTGCATCCCCATGCTGGCGCCGGTCTGGATCTGGGAATAGATCTGGGCGGTCTTGCCCTCGCGGATCAGGTTGCTGATCGCCGGGGTATTGATCAGGATCTCCTGGGCCATCACCCGCCCGAAGGAGCCGGTACTGGGGTGATTGCTGCGGCACAGGGTCTGGGAGAACACGGCCAGCAGGCTGTTGCTGAGCTGGACGCGAATCTGGGTCTGCTGCGCCGGAGGAAACACATCCACCATGCGATCCACCGCCTGGGAGGCGGAGCTGGTGTGCAGCGTGCCGAACACGAGGTGACCGGTCTCGGCGGCGCTGATCGCCAACTGAATCGTTTCCAGATCGCGCATCTCACCGACCAGGATCACATCGGGATCTTCGCGCAGGGCCGCACGCAAGGCATTGGAAAAGCTGCGTGTGTCCTCTCCTACTTCACGTTGATGGATCAGACATTTATCATTTCTATAGGTGAATTCAACCGGATCCTCAATGGTGAGGATGTGTTCGGAGCGGGTGTGATTGATGTGGTCGAGCAGGGCGGCCAGGGTGGTGCTCTTGCCCGATCCGGTGGGCCCGGTGACCAGAACTAACCCCTTGGGCTTGCGGCTCATCTCCTCCACGATCGCCGGCATCCCCAGCTTCTCGATCGGTGGAATGCTGTTGCCAAAGGCACGCAGGCAGGCGGCGTAGGTGCCGCGCTGCCGATACACATTCACCCGGAAGCGGGCGACATCCTTGAGACCGTAGGAACAATCGAGTTCCCAGGTCTGCTCCAGCTGTTTGCGCTGGCTGTTGTTGAGCAGAGAGAAGATCAGCTTGTTGCACTGTTCTTCGCTCAGCACCATGTCCTGCAGGATCGGCCGCAGCTGTCCGTTGAACCGGCCGAAGGGGGGCTGGCCGCTGGCCAGATGCAGATCGCTGCCACCACCGTTGACCAGTTCGATCATCAGGTCTTCAATCTGAAGATTCACAGAATCCCCCGTTCTGACAGCAGTGTCTCGTCCGGGGCACTTTAGCGAGGCTGGCTGGGGTCACAACCCGATCGCCTGCCTGGGCGCTGCAGCGGTCACACAGGCCGTGCTCTGCCAGACCGTACCCTGCGAGCCCGTGCTCCGCGAGGCCGTACCCGAAGCCAGCCGTATCCAAAGCAAGCCGTGCTCCCAGGGGCCCGCGCCGCCTGGCCCGCAACGGATCTGGCCAGGGGCCGGCCCTCAGCGCCGCAGCCGCAGACAGTAAGGACATTCCAGCCACTCGTCCTGCAGGCCGGCGCCGCAGCCCTTGCAGGTGAGCGTGCTCAGGGCACGGGCCCGCCGTTCCGATTCCAGTCCCGTGTCGGTGAGCAGCATCCGCTCCACCTCCTCCAGGGTGGTCAGCCCCTGGCGGACCAGATCGAGGCCATAGCCCAGCAGGGTCTTCATGCCCCCCTCCAGCGCCAGGCGACGCAGCTGTTCGGTGCTGGCCCGCTTGGCGACCGCCGAGGAGAGCGACTCGTTCATGCGCAGGATTTCGTAGACCCCCACCCGGCCGACATAGCCGCGGCCCTGGCAGGCGGGACAACAGCCTTCGCTGTTGGCCGGAGTCTTGGTGGCCCGATAGAAATTGATCCGATTTTCATCACTGGCCACCAACCCGAAGCGGGCCAGTTCCTCGCCATCAGGGTGGTAGGGCACCCGGCATTCACTGCACAGCCGCCGCACCAGCCGCTGCGAGATCACCCCCAGCAGCGAGGCGCTGACCAGGAAGGGTTCCACCCCCATCTCATCGAGGCGCGCGAAGGCGCTGGCGGCATCATTGCAGTGCAGGGTGGTGAGCACCAGGTGACCGGTCAGGGCCGCCTCGATCGCGGTGCGCGCCGTTTCCAGATCGCGGGTCTCGCCCACCAGCAACACATCGGGATCCTGACGCATGAAGGCCCGCAGGGCGGAGCTGAAATCAAAACCCTTCTCGCGATTCACCTGGGTCTGGGTGATGCCTCGCAGCGTGTATTCGATCGGATCCTCCACCGTGGAGATATTGATGCCCGGATCATTGCGCTCCGACAGCAGCGCATAGAGCGTTGTCGATTTTCCCGAACCGGTCGGCCCGGTCACCAGGATCATGCCAAACGGTTTCGAGCCCAGTTCCCGCAGCGACTCCCGCGACAACGGATCGGAGATCAGCATATCCAGACCCAGCTGGGTGGCGCCGCTGTCGAGCAGGCGCATCACCACCTTTTCGCCATAACGGCTCGGCAGGGTATTCACCCGGAAATCCATCGTGCGGCCACGGAAATTGCGGCGAATGCGCCCGTCCTGCGGCAGGCGCCGTTCCGCGATGTCCAGATCGGCCATGATCTTCAGGCGGGAGGTGACCGCCGGGATCAGGGTTCTGGGCAGCGTGTCGACCACCCGCAGCACGCCGTCCTGCCGGAACCGGATCAGCAGGCCGGTCTCCTGCGGTTCGATGTGGATGTCGCTGGTGCCGGTGGTGAGGGCCTCGATCAGGATCCGGTCCACCAGGCTCATCACCGGCGACAGACCGGCCTGGCTGCTGACCTCGAGATCCTCCTCGCCGCTGGCCTCCGGTTCGGCCTGGGGCACAGTCGCCTTGCCCAGGTCCAGGTCGCTCAGCAGGGATGGCCGCTCACCGCTGCCTGCCTGCTTGAGGGTCGATCCGGCTTCAGGGGTCATGGAGACGGCGGCAGACAGGTGGCCAGGACGCGGTCGGGGATCCGCAGCGGCGGCGACATGGCAGATCTTGGCCCGGATCGGCGGCGATGGGGAGGCCCGGACTGTGGGGGGTGCCGGGCCCTGAGGGAGGTGCGGGCTTCCGCCGCTTGTGGGGAGTGGGGCCGGAGCCGCAACATGTTCAGAACCGTGTTGACCTGCGCCATGAGCGGCGACATCCCCCAGGACGCTGATCACCAGTTCGAGCACCGGGAGGCTGGTCATGCTTCACCGGCCCAGGTGCCCGACGCTGCCTCGC
This sequence comes from Cyanobium sp., assembly GCA_046075505.1. Taxonomy (GTDB): domain Bacteria; phylum Cyanobacteriota; class Cyanobacteriia; order PCC-6307; family Cyanobiaceae; genus Cyanobium. The sequence goes on from JBJTQH010000076.1 coordinate 28,519, forward strand.
ATGACCTTCTCAGGGAACAGGTCGCTCAGGCCCGCACGCTGCTTGAGCAGCTCGAGGAGAGCGCATCGGATCCCGCGCCCCCTGGCCAACCTGAGCCCGGTGAGCGCCTCCAGCAGTTGGAAACTCAGCTCGCTGCCCTGCAGGCCGAGAACGAGAGCCTGCGCAGTCAGTCCATGCGCATCGCCGCCGACTTCGACAATTTCCGCAAGCGGCAGATCCGCGATCAGGACGATCAGCGCCTGCAGATCACCTGCACCACCCTCAGCGAGATCCTGCCGGTGGTCGACAACTTCGACCGCGCCCGCCAGCAGCTCAATCCCCAGAGCGAGGAAGCTCAGGCGTTGCACCGCAGCTACCAGGGCCTCTACAAGCAGCTGGTGGATGTGCTCAAGCAGCTGGGCGTCTCACCGATGCGGGTGGAGGGCGTGCCCTTCGATCCCAACCTGCACGAGGCGGTGATGCGCGAGGAGAGCCACGAGCATCCCGAGGATGTGGTGACCGAAGAGCTGCAGCGCGGTTATCAGCTGAATGAAAGGGTGCTGCGCCACGCCCTGGTCAAGGTGTCGATGGGCCCCGGTCCCGCCGGCGCCGGATCCCCTGAGCAGGGCGGCTGATGGCGGACTACTACGACTTGCTGGGGGTCGCCCGCAACGCGGACGCCGACACGCTCAAGCGGGCCTACCGCCGCCTGGCGCGCCAGTACCACCCCGATGTGAACAAGGATCCCGGCGCCGAGGATCGCTTCAAGGAGATCGGCCGCGCCTATGAGGTGCTCAGCGATTCCCAGACCCGCGCCCGCTACGACCAGTTCGGCGAAGCCGGCCTCGGGGGCGGCGGCGGCATGCCCGACATGGGCGACATGGGTGGTTTCGCCGATCTGTTCGAAACCTTCTTCAGCGGCTTTGGCGGTGCCGCCGGCGGTGGTGGTCCCCGGCGCCGCAGCGGTCCGCGCCAGGGGGAGGATCTACGCCTCGATCTGGCGATCGACTTCCGCGACGCGGTGTTCGGTGTCGAGAAGGAGATCCAGCTGCGCCATCTGGAAACCTGCACCACCTGCAAGGGCTCCGGCGCCCGCTCCGGCAGCGGTCCCACCACCTGCGGCACCTGCAACGGTGCCGGACAGGTGCGACGGGCCACCCGCACCCCCTTCGGCAGCTTCACCCAGGTGGCCCCCTGCCCCACCTGCGAAGGCAGCGGCCAGGTGATCGCCGATCCCTGCAGCAACTGCAACGGCCAGGGCCTGCAGCAGGTGCCCAAGACCCTGCGGATCAACATCCCCGGCGGTGTCGACAGCGGCTCCCGTCTGCGGGTGGCCGGGGAGGGCAATGCCGGACAGCGCGGTGGGCCCACCGGCGATCTGTACGTGGTGCTCAACGTGCGCCCCCATCCCAGCCTGCGCCGCGACGGCCAGACGATCCACTCGGAGGTGACGCTCAATTACCTGCAGGCGATCCTCGGCGACACGATCGAGGTGGAGACCGTCGATGGGCCCGAGGCGCTCGAGATCCCGGCCGGCACCCAGCCCGGCGCCGTGCTCACCCTGAAGAACAAGGGGGTGCCGCGCCTCGGCAATCCCGTCGCCCGCGGCAACCATCAGTTCACCGTCAAGGTGCAACTGCCCACCCGTCTCAGCGGCGAGGAGCGGGGGCTGCTCGAGCAGCTGGCCGGCCATCACACCAGCCGCGGTCATCGCCATCCGCACAAGAGCGGCCTGTTCGGCGGCCTGTTCGGCAAGGGATGAGCGGTGCTGCGCCGCCGCCGCTCGATCTGCGCGGCACCCCCTGCCCGCTCAATTACATCCGCACCCGCCTCGCCCTGGAGAAGCTGCCGCCGGGGGAATCCCTGGAGGTGTGGCTCGATCGCGGTGAACCGGAACGGATGGTGAGCGAGGGCCTGCAGGGCGAAGGGCGTCGGGTGGAGCGGGCCGATCTCGATGGCACCGCCGTGCGCCTGACGGTGCATCCCTCTGCCGCCACAGCGCCTGCGGCCGCCTCAGCGCCCGCGACCGATGAAACGCCTGCGACCGGTGAAACGCCTGCGGCCGGTGAGAACCCTGCGACCGGCGAAGCAACAGCCTGCCCGCCGCCAGCCGGGGCCACCCCCAGCGATGGCTGAGACCGAGCCGCAGCGCCGCGGCCTGGTGGTGGCCCTGCAGGCCAACTACTGCTGGGTCGCCCTCGATCATCCCGGCCCCCAGGGCCAGGAACGGCTGCTCTGCACCCGCCGCACCCGGCTCGGCAAGAGCGGCCAGCGCATCTGCGCCGGCGATCGCGTCGTGGTGGATGGCATCGACTGGTCCGCCGGTCGTGCCGCGGTCAGCGGCCGCCAGGAGCGCAGCAGCCTGCTGGAACGCCCGGCGGTGGCCAATGTCGATCGGGTGGTGGTGGTGGTGGCCCTGGCGGAACCGGCCCTCGATCCGCTGCAGCTCACCCGCTTCCTGCTCACGGCCGAGGCCACCGGCCGACCGGTGCAGCTGGTGCTGAGCAAGGCCGATCTGGTGGCGCCGGAGGCGGTGCACAGCTGGTGTGAGCGCATCGGCCGCTGGGGCTATGACGCTGTGCCGCTGGCACTCCCCGCTGCCGGAGTGGACAGCGATGCCGCCGCGGTGGAAGCAGCCCTGCAGCCCCTGCGCCAGCGCCTGCAGCAAGGGGGCATCGCCGTGCTCTGTGGCCCCTCCGGCGTGGGCAAGAGCAGCCTGCTCAATGCACTGCTGCCCGCCCTGGAGCTACGGGTGGGGGCCGTATCCGGACGGCTGCGGCGCGGTCGCCACACCACCCGCCATGTGGAGCTGTTTCCGCTCACTCCGGGCCACAAGGGCCACCAGGGGCAGCAGCGGGCCCTGGTGGCCGATACGCCGGGCTTCAACCGACCGGAGCTGCCTCTGGAGGCCTCCGCCCTGGCGCCCCTGTTCCCCGAGATCCGCCACCGCCTGCGGCAGGGCAGCTGCCGCTACAGCAACTGCCTGCACCTCGACGATCCGGGCTGCGCGGTGGGCAGCGACTGGGAGCGCCACGGCCACTACCGCCAGTGCCTGCAGGAGATTCAGGCCCGTGGCAGCGAAGCCGGCCCCCGGGCCGGAGCGGAGGAGGGGCTGCGTCGCCGCGGCGATCGTCTCGAGCCGCGGCTGCAGGCGCAGTGGCGTCAGCCCTCCCGCCGTCGTTCCCGTCAGTGGGATGCCCAGGCCGGCGATCTGCTGGCCGAGGGCAGCCCTGCGCCGCTCAGCCGCCGAAACCGGGCAGATTCAGATCCAGACCACCGGTGAGATCCTCCATGCGACCGCGCATCGTGCTGGTGGACAGCTCATAGGCGTGGCGCAGCGCTTCGAGCACGGCGGTTTCAGCCGCCTCGGCGCTGCCGCTGAGCAGGCTGGGATCCACCTGCACCCGCAGCGGCTGCTGATTGCCCGACAGCCACACGCTGACCAGACCGTCGCTGCTGCGGCCCTCGAGCTCCATGGCGTCGAGTTCCTCCTGGAGCTTCTGGGCATCCTGCTGGATCTGTTGCGCCTTGCGGAAGGCCTCGGTGAGCTGACTGAAGTTGGGGAGACCGAAGCCGGCCATGCGTGCTGGAGACAGGGCCCCGCAGGTTAGAGCCCCTGGGGATCGGGATTCCCGGCCGTGAACCCCAGCCGCATCACCTCGGGATGGAGGGCGATGCCGTGGGCCTGCTGCACCCGCTCCTGCACCCAGCGGATCAGCCGATCGATCTCAGCGGCCCGGGCCCCGCCGGTGTTGACGATGAAGTTGGCATGGATCGGCGACACCTGGGCGCCACCCTCGCTGAGCCCCTTGAGACCGAGCGCTTCGATCAGTCGACCGGCCTTCTGCGGTTCGGGATTGCGGAACACGCTGCCGCAGCTGGGTTGCTGGTAGGGCTGGGTGCTGGTGCGGCTGTGCAGGTTGGCGCTGGTGCGGGCGGTGACCGCCGCCGGATCGTGACCGGCCTCCAGCCGGAAGCGAGCCGAGAGCACCAGCAGCGGTTCGGCCTGCAGGCGGCTGTGGCGATAGGCGAAGTCGAGCTCGGCGGCCTGCAGCCGGAAGGGAGCCTCCGGACGGAGCGGATCGATCACCAGCACCGACTCCAGCCACTCGGCGGTGCAACCACCCTGGGCGCCGGCATTCATCACCGCAGCCCCTCCCACGGTGCCGGGGATGCCCACGGCCCACTCCAGGCCGGAGAGGCCGGCGCGGGCCGCCTTGCGGGCCAGGGTGGGGATCGGCTCGCCCGCCTCCGCCTCCACCCAGCCTTCAGTCGCCTCGAGGCGGCTCCCCTGCAGGCGGCGGTTGCAGAGCGTCAGGCCATCCAGGCCGGCGTCGGCGATCAGCAGGTTCGAGCCGGCACCGATGCAGCGAAACGGCATGGCGACGCGGCGGGCCCAGGCCGCCAGGGCGATCAACGCCTGCTGGCTGTCGGGTTCGGCGAACCACTCCGCCGGACCACCCACCTTCCAGGTGGTGTAGTCGGCCAGGGGCACGGCCTGGCGCAGGCCTTCGGGGCTGCTCGGGTGCGACGCCTCCATCTCAGGCCACCAGGGCGGGGGGCTGATCGCTGCGGGCGCTGAGCCGATCCCAGAGGCTGTTGACATCTCCGGCACCCATGGCCAGCACCAGATCGCCGGGACGGCTGCAGGCGACCAGCTGATCGGCCAGCTGCTCGAGGCTGTCGCTCACCAGCACCTGCAACTGCGGAGCCTGGGCCTGCACAGAAGCCGCCAGCGAAGCGCTGCTGATCCCCTCGATCGGAGCTTCGCCGGCGCTGTAGAGGGGGGCCACCAGCACCAGATCGGCCCGGGTGAGGGCCGCAGCGAAGCCATCGAGGAACTGGGCGGTGCGGCTGTAGCGATGGGGCTGGAACACGGCCACCAGACGCTGCGGCCGGCAGGGCAGGGGGCTGCGGCCGCTGTCCACCATCAGCCGCGCCATGGTGAGCGTGGCATCCACCTCGCTGGGGTGATGGGCGTAGTCGTCGACGACGATCCGCTCCTGCCAGAGGCCGCGGCAGTCGAAGCGGCGGCCCGGGGGGCGCAGACCGCCGATCGCCTGCTGCAGCGCCTCGAAGGGCACGCCTTCCAGGCGGCAGGCCGCCACAGCGGCGACGGCATTGCTCAGGTTGTGGCGGCCGGGCAGGGGCAGATCGATCGTGCCGAGCAGCTGTCCCTGTTCGTGATAAGCCGCCAGGGTGCCGTCGCCGCGCTCCTCCAGGGGCAGCAGGGCGAAGTCCACGCCGTCGCTGCGCTGGATCGACCACCAGTGCTGGGCCTGGAAGTGCTCCCGCAGGATCGGATCGTCCAGATTGGCCAGCAGCCGCTGCGAGCCGGCGGCAAACCGCTGCAGGGTGGCGATCAGGGCGTCGAGATCGGGGTAGTGATCGGTGTGATCGAGCTCGATGTTGGTGAGCACCGCCAGGCCGGCGTTGAACTTGACCAGCGAGCCATCGGATTCATCCGCTTCGGCGACCAGCAGGCGCCCGGAACCATGGCGGCCGTTGCTGGCGAAGGCGGGCACAACGCCGCCGATCACGGCGGTGGGATCCTGCCCGGTGGCCTGCAGCAGGGTGGCCACCAGGGTGCTGGTGGTGGTCTTGCCGTGGCTGCCGGCCACCGCGATCGAGGGCTGGTCGTTGATCAGGGCGGCCAGCACGTCGGAGCGGTGGGCGACGCTCAGCCCCTGGCGCCGCGCCTCCACCAGTTCGCCGTTGCTCTCGGGCACCGCCGAGCTGATCACCACCAACGGCCGGGAGCCGGCGTCTGCGCCGGCGAGCAGGGCCGTGATCGTGCCGGCCTCCTGGGCCTGATAAAGCTGAACGCCCAGGGCCTCCAGGCCCTCAAGCACCGGGGTGCGGCGCGGATCGGAGCCGCTCACCCGGTAGCCGCGGGCAGCCAGGATCGCCGCCAATGCCGACATGCCGATGCCGCCAACCCCAATGAAATGGACAGGCTGCTGGCGATCGAGCATTTCGGCCTGCACAGGGCTCACGACCTGCTGAAAATAGGCCGCTGCGGGGCGGAGATGCTTTACGAGTTGCTTCGCTTTGACGCCCCCGGGCGGGCCGCCCGCCGGCTCCCGTCTGGCAGGCGCTTTGGTTTCTGTATGATTCGCGGCCGAATCTCCCTGCCGGCGCGTTCGCCCGCTCGATGCCATGACCCTCAAGGTTGCGATCAATGGATTCGGCCGCATCGGTCGCAACTTCATGCGCTGCTGGCTCAGCCGCGGTGCCAACACCGACATTGAGGTGGTGGGCATCAACAACTCGGGCGATACCCGCACCAATGCCCACCTGCTGAAGTACGACTCGATGCTCGGTCCCATCCGCGATGCGGAGGTGACCACCACCGATGATTCGATCATCATCAACGGTAAGACGATCAAGACGTTCTACGACCGCAACCCCCTCAACCTCCCCTGGAAGGAGTGGGGTGTGGATCTGGTGATCGAATCCACCGGTGTGTTCAACGATGACGTGGGTGCCAGCAAGCACATCACCGCCGGTGCCAAGAAAGTGATCCTCACCGCCCCCGGTAAGGGCGATCGGGTGGGCACCTTCGTGGTGGGTGTCAACGCTGATCAGTATCGCCACGAAGACTGGGACATCCTCAGCAACGCCAGCTGCACCACCAACTGCATGGCGCCCCTGGTCAAGGTGCTCGATCAGAACTTCGGCATCGTCAAGGGCACGATGACCACCACCCACAGCTACACGGGTGACCAGCGCATTCTCGACGCCTCTCACCGCGACCTGCGTCGCGCCCGCGCCGCTGCGGTCAACATCGTGCCCACCAGCACCGGAGCCGCCAAGGCCGTCGCCCTCGTCTATCCCGCTGTGAAGGGCAAGCTCAACGGCATCGCCCTGCGGGTGCCCACCCCCAACGTGTCAGTGGTGGACATGGTGCTGGAGATGAGCCGCGACACCACCAAGGAGGAGGTCAACCAGGTGCTCCAAGCCGCCTCGGCGAACGGCATGAAGGGCATCATTAAGTACTGCGACCTGCCCTTGGTCTCCTCCGACCATGCCGGCACCGATGAGTCCACCATCGTCGACTCCGAGCTCACCCTGGTGATGGGCGGCAACATGGTGAAGGTGATCGCCTGGTACGACAACGAGTGGGGCTATAGCCAGCGCGTCGTCGACCTGGCCGAGATCGTGGCGAAGAACTGGAAGTGAGGATTGCAGGCTGGGCTTCAGGGGATCACGCTCCCTAGGGCCTCGCCAAATATCCCAGCTTTGCCAAACTGCTGCCTGGATCCCCGGGCCTTGTACGGCCGCTGTCAGGCGGCCTTTTTGTTTGGGCCGTAGGCCTGCCGGTCGTGCGCTCCTGGGTTGCACTGCTGCCCTGGAGCATTGGTCTCTTCCTGCAGCGCGAGTTGCCCGAACCTCTGCGCCAACACGTGGCCCGTCTTGTGGGGCGGCTTGTGTCTGGTTGAGTCGGGCCGTGCACTCGCGCCGCCACGCTGTTGTCGCTCAGCCGAAATGGCGGAAACCGCTCACGACCGCGTTGTCCTTCGGCCAGGGC
>JBJTQH010000077.1:0-18254 GCA_046075505.1 Cyanobium sp.
ACAACAAGCACACCATGCTCGAGATCCTGGCCGACAACACCGGCAAGAGCGTGGAGCAGCTGTCGCGCGATTCCGATCGCATGACCTATATGACTGCCGAGGAGGCCCGTGAGTACGGCCTCATCGACCGGGTGCTCTCCAGCCGCAAGGAGGTGGCCCTGCCGGTGGCCACCGCCGCCGGTCTCGGCTGAAGCCGGCCTGGCCGGATTTCTGTGGCCCGCCGGGCTCTCCCCTCGCCGACACCGCCTCGCCGCTCCCCCAGCCCCCTTTCGGATTCGCCGGGGGCGAAGAGCGAGCTCCGCCATCCGTTCCGTTCCCCACCCCACAGCGACTGAGCCATGCCCATCGGCACACCGAGCGTTCCCTACCGCCTCCCCGGCAGCCAGTACGAGCGCTGGGTCGACATCTACACCCGTCTGGGGGTGGAGCGCATTCTGTTCCTCGGCCAGGAGGTGAGCGATGGCGTCGCCAACAGCCTGGTGGCGCAGATGCTTTACCTCGATTCAGAAGACAGCAGCAAGCCGATCTATCTCTATATCAATTCCCCGGGTGGTTCAGTCACCGCTGGCCTGGCCATCTACGACACGATGCAGTACGTCAAGAGTGACGTCGTCACGATCTGTGTCGGTCTGGCGGCGTCGATGGGGGCCTTCCTGCTGGCGGCAGGCAGCAAGGGCAAACGCCTGGCCCTGCCCCACAGCCGGATCATGATCCACCAGCCCCTGGGCGGCACCAGCCAGCGTCAGGCCAGCGACATCGAGATCGAAGCGCGCGAGATCCTGCGCATCAAGGACATGCTCAACCGCAGCATGGCCGACATGACCGGCCAGAACCTGGAGAAGATCACCAAGGACACCGACCGCGACTACTTCCTCAGTGCCGCCGAAGCGGTGGAGTACGGCCTGATCGACCGGGTGATCGCCCATCCCAGCGAGGCCTGAGGCAGGCCCCGGCCGTCTGCAGACCCGCAGACGGCAGTTCCCCCGTTCCCGGTCCTCGGCTGTCCGGGCGGATGCTGCCATCCCGGCCAGGCCGGCAGGTCCGACCCATCCCAGCGCTCCGCCCGATGGCTGTAGCTTGGCCCGCAGGCCACATCGGTCCCGCGTGCCGCCGCCAGCGCGGACCGCTTCTTCGGCGGCGGCGGCGGGCTGACGCTTGCGTAAGCTCGACCCTTGCTCAGCCCAGTTCCGAAGCCGCGATGGCCAAGCTCTACTACGACACCGACGCCGACCTCAGCCTGCTGAACGGCAAGACGGTGGCCATCATCGGCTATGGCTCCCAGGGCCACGCCCATGCCCTGAACCTCAAGGACAGCGGCGTCAACGTGGTGGTGGGCCTCTACGAGGGCAGCCGCTCGGCTGAAAAAGCCAAGGCCGACGGCCTTGAAGTGCTCAGCGTCGCCGATGCGGCCGCCAAGGCGGACTGGATCATGGTGCTGCTGCCCGATGAGTTCCAGAAGGCCGTCTACGACAAGGAGATCGCGCCCCACCTCAGCGCCGGCAAGGTGCTGAGCTTCGCCCACGGCTTCAACATCCGCTTCGAGCTGATCCAGCCCCCCGCCGATGTGGATGTGGTGATGATCGCTCCCAAGGGCCCCGGCCACACCGTGCGCTGGGAGTACCAGAACGGCATGGGCGTGCCCGCCCTGTTCGCCATCCATCAGGACGCCTCCGGCCATGCCCGCGCCCTGGCGATGGCCTATGCCAAGGGCATCGGTGGCACCCGCGCCGGCATCCTGGAAACCAACTTCAAGGAGGAGACCGAAACCGACCTGTTCGGTGAGCAGGCGGTGCTCTGCGGCGGCCTCAGTGAGCTGGTGAAGGCCGGCTTCGAAACGCTGGTGGAAGCCGGCTATCAGCCCGAGCTGGCCTACTTCGAGTGCCTGCACGAGGTGAAGCTGATCGTCGATCTGATGGTCAAGGGCGGTCTCACCGCCATGCGCGATTCGATCTCCAACACCGCCGAGTACGGCGACTATGTGAGCGGCCCGCGCCTGATCACCGCCGATACCAAGGCGGAGATGAAGCGCATCCTCTCCGACATCCAGGACGGCACCTTCGCCCGCAACTTCGTGGCCGAGTGCGAGGCCGGCAAGCCTGAGATGGCGAAGATCCGTGATCGCGACAGCCAGCATCCGATCGAGCAGGTGGGCAAGGGCCTGCGCTCAATGTTCTCCTGGCTCCGCAGCGCCTGATCTCTGCAACGCGGCCCCGCCTGCAGGCGGGGAACAACGGCCTGCGCCCTGATGGGCCCATGTCCGTCCACTGCGCTGGTCGCTGAGCGGGCTACCTTGCTGCTGGCTGTCTTGCTGCAGGCGGCGGTGCTGCTGATTGTTCGGCCACGGCCCTGCTGTCTGGAGCCATGAACAGCGTCGCCAGCGTCATCAGCCCGCTCACCAGCGGCGAGATCACAGCCCTGGGGAGCTGGCTGCTGGTGGCCCTGGCCTGTGGCCTGGATCGGCTGATCGGCGATCCCCAGCGCCTGCTGCATCCGGTGCAGGTGATGGGCTGGTGGATCGCACGCCTGCAGCGCCTGGCCGAAACCCTGGTCGGCGATCGTCCGCTCGCCCTGCGACTGGCCGGTCTGGTGATCACGCTGCTGCTGCTGGCCGGCAGCGGCGCGGCGGGCTGGGGCCTGGAACAGCTGGCGCGGTGGCATCCGGCCGTGGGAGCCCCCCTGTTGCTGCTGGCTCTGAGCAGCGCCCTGGCGGGCGGCAGCCTCGAGCGGGCCGTGGTTCAGGTGCTCCAGGCCCTGCCGCAGCCTGGGGCCACCGGCAACGAAGACACCACGCTGGTGCCGGCACGCACCGCCCTGAGCTGGATCGTCGGCCGAGACACCACCAGGCTGGATCGGGCCGGGATCCTGCGAGCTGCCGCCGAGACCGCCAGTGAGAATGCGGTCGACGGCCTGTTCGCCCCCCTGTTCTGGATGCTGCTGGGGGCCGCCCTGGCCGCCCTCAACCCGACTGCGGCCGTGCCGGGTCCGTTGGCCTTCGCCTGGGCCTATAAAGCCTGCAGCACCCTCGATTCGATGCTGGGCTATCGCCGCGGCCGCCTGCGCTGGCTGGGCACAGCGGGGGCGCGACTGGAGGATCTGCTCACCTGGATTCCCTGCCGGCTGGTGGCCCTGAGCCTGCCGACGGCCGCCGGACGCCCTGGCTGCAGCGCTCTCTGGCTACGGGCCGCCCTGCGGGAGGGAGCAGCCGATCCCTCCCCCAATGCCGGGGTTTCCCAGGCGGCCTACGCCTGGGCGGCGGGGGTGCAGCTTGGCGGCATCAACCGCTATCCCGACGGCCTGCGCGCCAAGCCGATCCTGGCGGCCGGGCAAGCTGCCGCAGACCGTGCCGGCGTCGAGCGGATCCTGGCACTGAGCCGGCGGCTTGAGCTGCTGTGGTTGCTGGTGGCCGCCGCGGCAGCTCTGCTGCTCAGCGGCCGATCGCTGCATCTGCCCTGATCGGAGGGCGTCGGGAGCGGTTGCCCTTCAGCGGTGTCAGTAGGCACCGCGATCGCGGGGATCGAGCACCACCGCCACGGTTTTGAGAATGATCCGCAGATCGAGCAGCACACTGCGATGGCGGGCGTAGCGAATATCGAGATCCACCCGCTGCTGATAGGAAAGATTGTTGCGGCCGGAAACCTGCCACAGCCCGGTAATGCCCGGGCGAAGCGAGAGCACCTCCGCCATGAGATCGCCATAACGGGGAATCTCCTTACGCACGATCGGCCGGGGGCCGACGATGCTCATCTGACCGCGAAGCACATTGAAGAACTGCGGCAATTCATCGAGGCTCGAGCGACGCAGGAATGTGCCGAGTCGCGTGATACGGGGATCATTGCGCAACTTGAAATCGCTGCGGAATTCAGCCTCCAGATCCGGCGAACTCAACAACAGGTCGTGCAACACCTTGTCGGCATCACGACGCATGGTGCGGAACTTGATACAGCCAAAGCTGCGATAATCGCGCCCAACGCGCTGTTGCACATAAAAGATCGGCCCCCGCGAGGTAAGCTTCACCAACACCGCCAGCACCAGAAACAGGGGTGAACCCAGGGACAACACCGCCAGGGAGAACACGATGTCGCCGGCGCGTTTGAGAGTGCGGGCCCGGCGTGATTGCAGCCCGATCAGCTGATCCGCCGAGGGAACAAGCGAGGCTGTGAACGGGGAGACAGTCAAGGAGGAATCACTGCCGGAGGCGGCCGCCAGCGGCGGAGCCGGGATGGTCTGAGCCAGGGTGGTCAGGGCTGCGGAGCCCGGGCCGACCTGCGCCGCGACGGCGGCATCATCGCGCCGGGAATCACGATCAACAAGCCCTCTCTCCAGAGACCGGCCTCGATATCCGTCCACATAGCCATCCACATCGGCATAGGTGGCGACCATGGGCAGCCGGGCAGATGGAAGAATCTAAAGGTCTGTCTCGCTGGGACTGCAGCGATCAGGGTCACTCATCCCAGAGGCACAGATCGCGCCAGGGGCGCCCGGCGACGCTGCAGCTGGCGACGATGCCGCTGCCACAGGCGCTCCAGCAACGGCAGCAGACGCGCTTCGAAGCGCTCCGGCGCGAAGGTTTCGGCCCACAGCCGCTGCCCCTCGGCAGGTAGCTGCTCCCAGAGCCGCCCCGCCTCGAACCATTCCAGCGCCGCCGCCAGGCTGGCGGCCGTCTGCTCCGGAAACAAAAGGCCGGTGGGCTGTGGAGCCCCCGCCGCCAGGCAGCGCACGCTGTCGCAAAGACCGCCGGCGCCATAGGCGATCACGGGGGCACCCGCCGCCATCGCCTCCAGGGGAGCAATGCCGAAATCCTCCAGGCCGGCATACACGTAAGCGCGGCAGCGCTCCATCCAGCCATTCACCTCCGCCTCGCTGCAGTGCCCCAGAAAGCGGATCCGGGGGCCGGCCATCGCCTGCAGCCGGGCCCGCTCGGGGCCATCGCCGATCACCACCAGCGGCAGACCGGTGCGGTTGAACGCCTGCACCACCACATCCACCCGCTTGTTGGGCACGAGCCGGCAGAGGCTGAGATAGGTGTCACCGCGAGGCTGATCCCAGCGGAATCGCTGCACCGCCACCGGTGGATGCAGCACCCGGGCCCGCCGCCGCCAGCAGCGCCGGATGCGCGCGGCGGTGAAGCGGGAATTGGCGATCAGGTGGTCGGGGCGCTGCGCACTGAGCACATCCCACTGGCGCAGCCGATGCAGCTGCCAGCGCACCAGCGGGCCGAGCGGACCACGGGCCAGGCTGGAGCTGGCCAGATAGGGGTGCATCTGATCCCAGGCGTAGCGCACCGGCGTGTGCACGTAGCTCACATGCAGCTGCTCCGGTGCGGTGAGCACCCCCTTGGCCACCAGATGGGAACTGCTCAGCACCAGCGGGTGAGCCGCCAGGTCGAGCTGCTCGATCGCCAGGGGCAGCAGCGGCAGGTACTGCTGCACATGGCGGCTGCCGGCGGGCAGGCGCTGGATGAAGCTGGTGCCGATCCGGCGGCCCTCCAGCCAGCTGCCGCGGCAGCGGCTTTCGCCATCCACCAGCGCATAGAGATGGGGCGGGGCGGCAACGCGATGCAGCAACGCATCGATCTGGCGCACCACCAGTTCCGATCCCCCCACCGAGCGAGGGGTGAACCATTCATGCACCAGCGCGATCGCGTCGGGAAGCTCGGCCATCGGCGCACCGTAGGCGGCACCCCAGCCACGGCGGCCTCCCTTTTCGCCCCCTCACCATCACCATCACCCCTCCCGCGCCACCGTCTTCAAGAAACGGCCTTCCAGCGGTGGCCCGCTTGCCATGGCCTTGCTGGCTTCCGCGCCATCTCCTCACGGACGGCACCCAGTCCGCACCTGAGGCGAGCGGATCGGGGTGCCTGCCGTGGTCTGAAGCCGGCGGCGGATGTGGGGCTGAATGCTGGCGGAAGCAGCACCCATCGGCCTGAGGCGCCAGCCCGGCGGCCCAGCTGCGGCGCCGACATCACGAAAGCTCTCAGCTGATTGCCCTGCCTGCCCCTTCTGCCGAAGCTGGGGGCGCTCACCTGGAGAGTGATTGCGGCAGCGATGGCGATTCGTGAACTCCTCGAAGATGCGCTGCAGGAGCCTTCCATCGCCAGCACCGCCTGTTTTCGCTGGCATGCCACCCCCGTCGGCATCGCCGCCGTCTGGAGCGAAGGGCCGCCACCATCCGCCCCCCCCTACGACGTCGCTCTGCAGGAGGGCCTGGAGGTGGGGCTGGATCTGAGCCGCGAGGAACGGGAGTTTCACCAGGTGAAATCCGGCCTGGTGCTCTTGTTTCATTCCTGAGGCGGCTCTGGCATTGCTGGGGCCACCGTTGCATGGCTGATCTGGCCTCTGGCGCGTGGGCATCGTGCAATCTGCTGGCCCGTGTCGCTGCTTTTCGCATCGCTGGCGCCGCGGCGGTCAGGCAGCTCGCGGCGGTCCGGGCACAGGAGCTCAGCCGTGCGCTGGTGACGGAATCCCTCCAGCTGCGGACAGGTCGGCTCAGCGGTGCTAGGACACCCCGGCTACCGATCAGTGCCGACACACGGATGGGAAGCCCGATTGATCTGGCCACCTTCCTGGCGCGGGCCCATTCCCGCTTCGGGGATCGCTACGACTACGGGGCGATCGTCTACAAAAGCTATAAGACCCCGATCCGGATCCGCTGCCGCGAGCATCCGGTGCGCGACATCGTGATCACGCCGGAAAAGCATCTGCAGACCACCGGCGGTTGCAAGTTCTGCCTGCGGGTCAGCCGGGTGCGCCTGCTGGAGCGCCAGTTCTCGATCGCCGATGCAACCGACCATCCGGTCGCCTCAGCCCCGGAGCGCCGCCGGGCGATCGTCAATGCCCCGGGACCCAACCCATCAGGGCCCAACACCCTGGCCCCCGACGCCTCGGCTCCAGATGCCTCCGGGCCCGGGAGAGAGGCGGGCTGAGCGGATTGGCCCAGCCCCGGTGCGCCCTCAGCGGCGGTGCCCCGTCGATCAGCAGCAGCCGCCCGTCGGGGATCCAGCCGGGCCGGCGCTGGAGGGTCTGGCATCGACCGGTGGCACGGCTGCGCCCGAGGGCATCGCTGGGCTGGCCGGACTGCAGCAGGCGGACGCTGCTGAGGAGCCTGGCTCACCGCCGCCGTAGGCCTCCTGCCCCGAGGCGGCTGCCGAGCGGAACGGCAGACCGCCGCCGCAACCCGGGAAGGGCCCGAAGTGGCGGCTGTCGTCACCGATGGCGGTGAAGTGAGGCGAGAAGCGGCTGGCGGTGAGCATGCGGAAGGTGTTGCCACACACCGGCACCACCTGAGCGGTCGCGAAGCGGTGATGGGCATCGAGCGCGAAGGCATGGGGGTGATCCGGCAGGGTGCCGCGGTAGATCACCGCCTGGCCGTGGTCTTCGCAGGTGTCCTCGAGGCCCTCGATCCGGAACAGGCGCAGCGTGGCCGCATGGAAACGGGCATCACCGAGCAGAGCCGCCAGGGCGGGATCGGTGATCTCCAGGGGCCGATCGCTCACCAGGCGCCCATCGGGGAATGCGGCGGCGCGGGCCAGCTGCAGGAAGTCGTGCCAGTAGAGGGCACCACCGAGGCATTCGCCATAGAGCACCGGGTGGTGACGCAGGGGATCCGGCAGGCGGCGATCGGCATAGACATCGGAGAAGAAGAATTCACCGCCCGCTTTCAGCAACCGCTGCACACCACGCAGCACCGCCCCTTTATCGGTGGAGAGATTGAGCACGCAGTTGCTCACGATCACATCAAAACTGCCCGCTTCCAGGGGCAGCGCCTCCAGGCACTCGATCGTGCCCTCGAGAAAACGGACATTGGCGTAGCCGAAGCGCTCGGCATGGAAGTCCTGATGGCTGCGGGCCACCGCCAGCTGCTCGGGGGTCATGTCGACCCCCACCACCGATCCTTCGGGCCCCACCAGCTGGGAGAGCAGATAGACATCGCGGCCGCTGCCACAGCCAAGATCGAGAACGCGGCAACCCTGCAGCAGCGGCGGACAGACCAGCCCGCAGCCGTAGTAGCGAGCGCTCACCTCCGGATGGATGCGAGCCAGCAGCGGCCGCAATGCCGGCGGCACCGCATCGGCATCGCAGCAGGCGCTGGTGCGCAGATCAGCGGAACTCTGCAGCTCCTGGCCGTAGTAAGCGCGGACAAGATCCTGAGTCGGCATCGGCGGCAACGGGCGCAGCGCAGCAGTGCCCCCATGCTGCCGCGGCACAGGCGGAGCGCTGAGGCGGCCCCACCGGAATCTCAAGGTGCTGGATCAAGACTCAGAGGCGTACAACCGCAACGTCGCCGGAAGCGGGGCCCTGGACTGCCCAGCAGGCCCCCTCGCCAGCGCCGGCTGAGGGCCGCTGTGCCGGGAGGCTCCCCCGGCCCTGGCGGTGCCGCGACCCCGTCCGGCCCGCTCCGGTGCAAGGGGTCAGCCACAGCGCTGAGGAAATGGCGGCGGCGAGCACCGCACAAGGGGCGCTGCCGGAGGCTTGGCCCAGCCTGAGCTGGGCCCGTTGAACCGGTTCCGGGCTCAGCCCGTCAGCCCGCGTCGTCGTCGCTTGCGCTGCCGGATTCCGCTGCTGCCTCAGGGCCCGGGGCCAGGGAAACGGCGAGCGCAGCACCGGCGTCCGAAGCATTCGCATCAGAGATGCGGGCATCAGCATCGAGAATTGGAGCGGCGGCGGTGTCCTCCGCCCCTTCCGGTGCCGGGGGCACCAGCACCACCTCGGCGAGGTGGTCGCCGGCATCAAGACGCTGCAGACGCACTCCGGTGGCGGCACGCGATTGCTGCGGGATGGCATCGGCCTGCATGCGCACGATCACGCCCCGCTCACTCACCAGCAACAGCTCCTCGCCCGCCCCGAGCACCTTCAGCCCCACCAGCACATCCCCCTCGCGGCGGAATTTGATCGCCCGCAGCCCCATACCGGCCCGCTTCTGCAGGCGGAACTGATCCACCGGCACCCGCTTACCCAGGCCGGTGGCACTCGCCACCAGCACCCAGGGGCCCTCGCTGGGGGTCAGCGACTCCTCACCGCTCTCGGCTGTGGCATCATCCTCATCGCCGCCGGCCTGGGCGACGCGATCGGCCAGCTCGGCCGGCAGCACATCCATGCTCACCAGGCGATCGCCGGCCCGCAGGTTCATGGCGCGCACACCGCGCGCAGTGCGGCCCAGGGGTCGCAGCTCCTCATCGCTGAGCCGGAAATGGATCGTCATGCCATTGCGGGAGCCGATCAGCACGCTGTCGCCGGCCCGGGCCAGCCGCACCCAGCGCAGATCGTCGCCTTCCTCCAGGGAGATCGCAATCAGGCCATTGGAGCGGATGTTGCCGAAGGCCGAAAGCTGGGTGCGCTTGACGAAACCACCACCGGTGAGCATCAGCAGCTGGGCGTCATCCTCAAAGGCGCTCACCGACACCAGCGACGTGATCGCCTCCTCGCGGGGAATCGGCAGCAGCTGCACGATCGGCGTGCCCTTGGCGGTGCGGCTGCACAACGGCACGCGATAGGCCGGCAGCGAATAGACCACGCCGCGGTTGGAAAACAGCAACAGGCTGTCGTGGTCGTTGCAGCTGATGAACAGCTTCACCGCCTCCTCACCCTGGCTGCGGGTGCCGGCCTTGCCACGGGTGCCGCGGCTGGTGGCCTCGAACTCGCTCACCGGCATGCGCTTGAGATAGCCGTTCTCGGTGAGCAGCACCACCGATCGCTCATTGGCGATCAGGTCGATGTCTTCCAGGCCGCCTTCCAGATCGAGGATGTGGGTGCGGCGGGGGCTGTCATAGCGACTGCGGATCGCCTGCAGCTCATCGGTGATCAGCGCAAACACCCGTTCGCGGCGGGCCAGGATGTCCTGATAATCGGTGATCCTGGCGAGCAGATCCTCATGCTCCAGCCGGATCTTGTCGGCCTCGAGGGCGGTGAGCCGGCGCAGTTGCATCTGCAGAATGGCATCGGCCTGGGCCTCGCTCAGCCCGAACTCGCTGATCAGCTCGCTGCGGGCGCTGGCGGTATCAGCGGCGCGGCGGATCAGGGCGATGATCGCATCGAGATTGTCGAGGGCGATCAGCAGGCCGAGCAGGATGTGATCCCGCTCCTCAGCTTTGCGCAGCAGGTAGCGGGTGCGCCGCTCGATCGTTTCGACGCGGAAATCGAGGAACACCTCGAGCATGCGGCGCAGGTTGAGCACCACCGGCTCGCCACCGACCAGGGCGAGCATGTAAGCACTGAAATTGCTCTGCAGCGGCGTCAGCTTGAACAGGTTGTTGAGTACCACCTGCGGATAGGCATCGCGGCGCAGCTCGATCACGATGCGCATACCATCGCGATCGCTCTCATCACGGATATCAGCGATGCCCTCCAGTTTCTTGTCGTTGACCAGTTCGGCGATGCGCTCGATCAGGGCCGCCTTGTTGGTCTGGTAGGGCAGCTCGGTGATGATCACCGCGTCGCGATCGGGACGGCCGCGGGCTTCGATCGTTTCGATGCTGGCCACACCGCGCATCGTCACCGAACCACGGCCGGTGGTGTACATCTCGCGGATGCCGCTGCGCCCCAGGATCTGGCCGCCGGTGGGGAAATCAGGCCCCGGGATCAGAGCCATCAGGGCACGATCCTCGATGCCGGGATCGGCGATCAGGGCCAGCAGGCCATCGATCAGTTCACTGAGATTGTGGGGCGGGATGTTGGTGGCCATCCCGACGGCGATGCCGGTGGAACCGTTCAGCAGCAGCTGCGGGATGCGCGCCGGCATCACGGTGGGCTCCTGCTGGGAGCCATCAAAGTTGTCGATGAAATCCACCGTTTCACTCTCGATGTCCTCGAGCAGCGCATCGGTGGTCAGGGCCTGCAGACGCGATTCCGTATAGCGCATCGCCGCCGGCGGATCGTTATCGACCGAGCCGAAGTTGCCGTGCCCATCGACCAGGGGCATGCGCATCGAAAAGTCCTGGGCCATGCGCACCAGGGCGTCGTACACGGCCGTATCACCGTGGGGGTGGTATTTACCCAGCACCTCGCCCACCACACGGGCGCATTTGCGATAGGGGCGATCGCTGGTCAGCCCCAGTTCGTACATCGCATAGAGGATGCGGCGATGCACCGGCTTGAGGCCGTCGCGGGCATCGGGCAGGGCCCGGCCCACGATCACGCTCATCGCGTACTCCAGATAGGAGCGCGACATTTCATTGCGCAGATCCGTCTGAATGATCCGCCCGTCGGAATCACCGGGGCCGATGGGTTCGGAGGGCTCCGCCGGAGGCTCGTTCGATCCGGTGGGATCCGCCATGCATGACAGCCTGGTTCAAGATCGGAGTTTACCGAAGACCACCGGTGCCGGCCCGGCTTCCCCTTCTGATCCCCACACCCGGCGCCGGCGCCCCAGGCCGATGACGGCCGGTGCACCCCCCTCCCATACGCCCTCCCACGACGCCGCATCCCTGCCGGTGCGCAGCGAGGAGACCTTGCGGCAGCGGCAGCAGCAGGGGCGGCTGCGGGTGCGCCTGGCGGCCGACTACCGCCGGCTGGTGCAGGAGCAGGGCTTGGCGGCGGCCTACGAGCAGACCGACGTGGTGGTGGCCGCCAACGCCGAATTCAGCGATCAGGCCAGCCTGCATCTGGGCCTGGGCCCGGTCGATCCGCCGATCCGTCTGCGCGATCCCCAGCTCGATGGTGTGGCGGCCCTGGCGGGCGGCGGCACGGATCTGGTGCTGCCCCTGGCCGGCGGTGGCATCGAGCGGCGCGCAGGGGTGCGCGGCGGCGCCCAGGTGCTGGCGGCGCTGCTGGCCGGCGAGAGCGTGCTGCTCAGCGCGGCCGGAGACGTGACGCCGCTGCTGCCCCGCCGCGAGCTGAACCTGCGGCTCGATCGCCAGCAGATCGGCCAGGGACGACTGCTGCTGCACCGGGCGATCGGCGAGAACGGCCTGGTGGCCGTAAGCAGCGCCGAAGGGGTGGTGCGCACCCCCTGGGGGCCCCTGCTCGGCCCCTGGGGCAGCGCCCTGTGCACCAGCGCCGGCGCCGGCAGCATCGGGCTGACGATGCCGGGACTGTCCCTGCTCGGACCGGGCTCACCGGTGCTGGTGGCCGGCGCGATCGGCTGGGTGGTGGGCATCGGTACGGCCCATCAGCCGCAGGTGCGACGCCTGCCCGGCGGCCAGGCCCGGGCCCCCGGCGCGACCGCCGCCGTGGCCGTCGACTGGCAGGAGCTGAACCCCCGCTGGATCCGCGCCTGTTTCTTCGAGGGGCATGGCAGCGCCCTGCTGGTGGCGATCGCGGCACCGGTGCCCTTGATCGATGCCACCATCGCCCTTCAGGCCGCCGCCACCGACAGCGAGCTCGAGGTGCCGGTGCTCGATCTCTCCATCCCGCGCCGGCTGAAGCCGGGTTTCGGCGCGGTGCCGTACAGCGCGGTGAAGAGCGGTGAGATCACCGTGGCGGGGCGACGGGTGCGGGTGGCCCCGGCCCACAGCCCGGCCCTGGCCGATGCGGTGGCCCAGGATCTGGTGATCCGGCTCCGCGACGGTCGCTTCCCGCTGCGCCTGCCCCTGCTGCCGCTGAGCGATCGCCCGTCGCTGTTACCCCTGGAGGCCTGAGGCGCCGGCGCATCGGTCTGCAGCCATGGCCCCTGCCGCAGCGCATCGCCACCGGAAAACCGCCGTAAGCTCCGCCCAGCACCTGTGCAGTTCATGGCCGAGACCCCCTTCTTCTCCGAAGCCGCGTCCCCGGGCGGCGGCGGCCCCGGCGGAGAAGCCGGCCCCGCACCCGACGCGGCGGCGCAACCCTCCGCCGGCAGCGCAGCCACCGCGCCAGCGGCCGCGGCTGAGCCCTCCGCCCAGCCGGAGTTCCCGGCAGCGCAGGCCGGTGCACCGCAGGCTGCCGCAGACGAGCCCCTGCCGCCGAGCGCCCCTGCCGCGGATGCTGTGGCCCTGGATGCCGTGGCCCTGGAGCCGACGGCCGTCGCCCCTGGCCCCGCCGCCATACCGGCTGCGGTGCCGCCCCGGCCGCCCCAGCCCCCGTTCATGCCCCCCGCCGAGCCCGCCGATCTGTCGCTGTCGATCGCGCCGCCAGCCCCCGAACCCGCGGCAACGGCCGAGCAACCCGGGGCCGAGGCGCCGCCGGCCGCTCCGCCCCTCGAGGAACCGGCTGGGGTGGCCGCCACGATCGCGGTGCCGCCCCTGGAAGGGAAGCCCGGCAGTGGCGGCGGCGAATGGGAGATGCTGCTCGGCCGCCTGGAGGGATGGCTCGGATCCGGAGAGCTGAGCCGGCGGTGGCAGGCGATCCGCGGCCCGCTCAAGGGGGTGGCGATCCTGCTGGTGCTGCTGCTGGCCCTGCGCACCTACGCCGCCGTGGTGAGCACCGTCGATGCGATTCCGGTGATCTCCGGGCTGCTGGAGCTGGTGGGTCTGATCACGGTGCTGCAGTTCACCATGACGCGGCTGGTGCGCGCCAGCGATCGCCGCGAGGTGTTCAGCAGCTGGCATCAGCGCTGGCTCGATTTCCGCGGCCGCGACTGAAAGGCGCTCGACCGAGGGCACGCGCCGGCCGCTTGGGCCCAGGCCCAGCGGCCACCTCCTGCCATCGGCAGATCCTGATCCGCTCTCACCATCGGCGCGCCTTGCGGTTCCAAAGCGCAGGGCCTCATCCGGGTGCGATCCCGGGCCTCTCCCGGCGGCCGGCGCGCTCCCCCTGCCCCCCTCACAGACCCGGCTGAGGGGCCGCCAGGGGGGCATCAGCCCTGTTGATAGCTTGGCAGCACTGCGAACAATGCTCCGGTGACTCTGCAGCTGGGACGATCCCGTACCGTGCGCCGCGCCTACGGCATCGACGAGATCGCCCTGGTGCCCGGCGGGCGCACCGTCGATCCGGCGGTGACCGACAGCAGCTGGACCCTGGGCGGCATCCGGCGCGAGATCCCGATCATCGCCAGCGCCATGGATGGTGTCGTCGATGTGGGCATGTGCGTCGAGCTGGCCCGGCTCGGGGCGATGGGGGTGCTGAACCTGGAAGGCGTTCAGTGCCGCTACGACGATCCCAACCCCGTGCTCGATCGGATCGCCGCGGTGGGCAAGGAGGAGTTCGTGCCGCTGATGCAGGAGCTCTACAGCCAGCCGGTGCGCGAGGACCTGATCCGCCAGCGCATCGCCGAGATCAAGGAGCGCGGCGGCATTGCGGCGGTGAGCGCCACGCCGGTGGCGGCCCTCAGGTTCGGCCAGGCGATCGCCGAGGCGGGTGCTGATCTGTTCTTTGTGCAGGCCACGGTGGTCAGCACCGAGCACATCGGTCCGGAGGGGCAGGAGAGCCTGGATCTCGAGGCCCTCTGCCGCGACTTCGGCGTGCCGGTGGTGATCGGCAACTGCGTCACCTACGACGTGGCCCTCAAGCTGATGCGGGCCGGTGCCGCCGGCGTGATGGTGGGGATCGGCCCCGGTGCCGCCTGCACCTCCCGCGGCGTGCTGGGCATCGGGATTCCGCAGGCCACAGCGGTGGCCGACTGCGCCGCGGCCCGCGACGACTACCAACAGGAGAGCGGCCGCTATGTGCCGATCGTGGCCGACGGCGGCATCGTCACCGGCGGTGACATCTGCAAGTGCCTGGCCTGCGGTGCCGATGCGGTGATGATCGGCTCACCGATCGCCCGCTCCGCCGAGGCCCCCGGCCGCGGTTTCCACTGGGGCATGGCCACCCCCAGCCCGGTGCTGCCGCGCGGCACCCGCATCAAGGTGGGCACCACCGGCAGCCTGGAGAAGATCCTGCGCGGTCCCGCCTCCCTCGATGACGGCACCCAGAATCTGCTCGGCTGCATCCGAACCTCCATGGGCACGCTCGGGGCCCGCACCCTGGCCGAAATGCAGCAGGTGGAAGTGGTGGTGGCTCCCTCGCTGCTCACCGAAGGCAAGGTGTATCAGAAAGCCCAGCAGCTCGGCATGGGCAAATAGAGGGCTCTCCTGCCTGTGAGCAAGCGGGATCTCGCACCTTTCAGACAAGCCTGAGCGGGAGTGATGGGGCTAGTGTCAAGCCGTGGGGGCTACGGCTCGCACACTCCTCACACCCCCCGGCCCGGTGTTCCCGGGCCTTTTGTCTTCTGAGTGCCCGTTGCGGGTCCTGCACGGCCCCGAGCTGCGACTGCAACTGCGACTGCAACTGCGACTGCGGCACACACCTGCAGCCACGCAACTGCAAGACCCAACGGCAACACGCAACGGCGACGCCCTTCTTGAGCCTGCGACGGCGACCTGCCACCTCGATCCGCCACGGCGCTCTGAGCCGGGATCCGAGACGGCAGCGGCGGCTCCGCCGGCTGCCCGGCCAGCACCCGGGGTGGGTGCCAGGCCCCCACCGGGGCCGAGGCCACGGCGAGAGGGCTCCCCTTAAGGCCTGCAACACCTGCCGCTGAGGCGGCGGTGCAAGCGAAAACCGTTGCTAGATTCCGGGCAACATCACCCTCTGGCCCCGCATGTCCAGCTCCGCCGCCGTCACCGACGCCTCCTTCGACCAGGACGTGCTCAAGAGCGACGTGCCCGTGCTGGTCGATTTCTGGGCCCCCTGGTGTGGCCCCTGCCGCATGGTGGCTCCGATCGTCGATGAGATCGCCAAGGATTTCGAGGGTCGGATCAAGGTGTTCAAACTGAACACCGATGAGAATCCCAATGTCGCCAGTCAGTACGGCATCCGCAGCATCCCGACACTGATGTTGTTCAAGGACGGTCAGAAAGTGGACACCGTTGTGGGTGCAGTACCCAAAACCACCCTTTCCGGCACGATCGCCAAATACCTCTGAGCTCTCCTCCTCCCGTCGCCGCCAGCGGCTCGCGCAGCCCCCTGGAGGCCCTGGCTGAACAGCTCCAGGGCCATCCGCAGCGCCGTCTGATCGAACGATCACTGGTGGCTTTGCTGCAGGTGGCGCGGGACGAACATGAACTGGAGGCCTGGCGCCTGATCAGCGGCGCCCTGGCCGACATCCGTGATGCGCTGAACGTGTTCCGCCCGGTGCGTGCCTCCCGCAAGGTGAGCATCTTCGGGTCGGCGCGTACAGCCACCGATGATCCCTGCTATGTCCTGGCCCACCGGGCTGCCGAGCTGGCGGTGGAGGCCGGCTTCGAGGTGATGACCGGTGCCGGCGGCGGTGTGATGGAAGCGGCCAACAGCGGTGCCGGCTGCTCGCACAGCTTCGGTCTGAATATCGATCTGCCGTTTGAGCAGCATGCCAACGCTTTTCTCAGCGAATGCGAGGGCCGGCTGCTGTTCTTCCGCTATTTCTTCACCCGCAAACTCTTCTTTCTGCGCGAGAGCGACGCTTTGTTGGTGCTCCCCGGAGGCTTCGGCACCTTCGACGAGCTGTTCGAATGCCTCACCCTCATCCAGACCGGCCGCACCCCCCCGATTCCGCTGGTGCTGCTCGCCCCGGATGGGGATGACTACTGGCAGCGCTGGATCGACGGTGTGCGCCGTTCCCAGGCCAGCCGGGGGCTGATCTCGCCTGAGGACATGGATCTGATCGTGCAGGCCGGCAGCGCCGAAGAAGCTGTCGCTCTGATCCGCCGCTTCTACCGCGTCTTCCACAGCGCCCGCCTCGGCGAAGAGCCGATGGAACTGCTGCTGCACACGCCGCTGCCACCGCCGCAGCTGGCCCAGCTCAACCGCGATTTCGCCGACATGCTCAGCGAGGGGCGCATCCAGGCCAGCGAGAGTGTCGACGACAATGGACTGCTGTATCCCTGCCTGCAGCTGCGCCTGGACCGTCGCAAGGTGGGGCGTCTGTATCAGTGCATCGATCACCTGAACAGCCTGGAACTGCCGGAGAGTCCGGCCCTGGATCGCCCCGGCGACCGTCAGGTCCACCCCTTGAGCCCACCATGACCCGCCTCGGCCTGATCGACTACGGCATGGGCAATCTGCATTCGGTGCAGCGCGCCCTCGAACGCCTCGGTGCCGAGGTGCACACCGTCAGCGAGCCGACGGCGATTGCGGGCTGCGACGCCCTGGTGCTGCCGGGGGTGGGGGCCTTTGACCCGGCGATGGAACGGTTGCGCCACGCCCAGCTGGCGGATGCTCTGCTCGCCTCCTGCGCCGCCGGGCGGCCGCTGCTCGGCATCTGCCTGGGGCTGCAGCTGCTGTTCGAGGGCAGCGACGAAGGCAACGCCAGCGGTCTTGGCCTGCTGGCCGGCCGGGTGCGGGCCCTGCCGAAACGGCCGCCGCTGCCGATCCCGCACATGGGCTGGGCGCCGCTGCAGCCTGGAGCCGCCAGCCCGCTGCTGCCGGCCGATCACCCAGACGACTGGGTCTACTTCGTGCATTCCTTTGCGGCGGATCCCAGCGACGCGGCGATCGTCACCGCCTGGGTGGACTGGGGCGGCACGCCGGTGACCGCCGCGGTGTGGAGCGGCACGATCGCCGCCTGCCAGTTCCATCCCGAGAAATCGGGGCCGGTGGGGGAAGCGATGCTGCGCCGCTGGTTGGCCTGGCTTGAAAGCCGCGAACCCTGCTCGGCGCCGTGACCCTGCGCCTCAGCGGCGGCCGCCGGCTGCAGAGCCCCCCCGGCGCCACGGCCCGACCCACGGCAGCGCGGGTGCGGCAGGCGGTGTTCAACCTGCTGCGCGCGGAGCTGCCCGGCTGCCGCTGGCTGGATCTGTGCTGCGGCAGCGGCGTGATGGCCTGCGAAGCCCTGCAGCAGGGAGCCGCGGCTGTGGTGGCGATCGAGCGGGATCGCCGCATCGCCGCCGTGGCCCTCGCCAACCTCAAGGCCGTGGCCAGCTCCCTGACGGCGGGGGAGCGAGCACCGCGGCTGCAGGTGATTCAGGCCGATGCCCGGCGCTGGCTGGCGATCAACACACCGGCATCGCAGCATCCGGGCGCGGTATCCGCACCTGTTGGCGGCGGCGGGCGATCCGCCACTGGCATCGCCACGACGATGCAGCAGGCCAACCGATCCGCAGGCGCTGAAGCCATCACCGGAAGCGTGAACGAAGCCACGCCGACGGCGCTGATCCAGCAGGCGGAGCCGCCGAAGCCTTTCGATCTGATCTACTGCGATCCCCCCTGGCCGGCGGGGCTGCATGGCCCGCTGAGTGAAGCGGTGCTACGTGGGGGCTGGATCCAGCCTGGCGGCACGATGGTGTGGGAATGCCCCAGCGCACAGCTCCCCAGCGCGCCACCCGGCTGGCAGCTGCGCGATCAGCGTCGCTATGGCGGCAGCACGGTGGTGTTGCTCTCTCCGCTGTGAGCCACCGCCGGCCACAGGCCGAGGCGCACCCGCACGGTTTGAGACAGCTGGGCACA
>JBJTQH010000078.1:0-12098 GCA_046075505.1 Cyanobium sp.
CGAGGGTCCTCTGCTAGTGCACCAATACTAGTCTAGCGGCTGCTTGGTGCGCTGCCAAAGGCTTGCGGTGCTTTGTTGCTGATCAGGATCCAGATTGAGGTCGCCCAGCTTTTCTGGGTAAGACCCTCTGGGCAAAACCCACCATTGTCCTCCGAGGTGATGCAGGCGACTCCTTGACTGGAATTGTTCGCGGTGTATTGGTGAGACCTGGAGGAAGGCTGGCTGATCGCGCAGAAGGGGTGCTCAGCGAGATCTGGCTGCGGCCGCGCCTGTGGTGGTGCTGTTCAGGGCGAAGACAGGCACCGGGCGGGGTGTGCGCACGCCGTCTTCCACCACCAGCTCCAGCCATTCCATCTCCAGCGCTGCGCTCGCCGGTCGTTCGGGCAGTCGCGCCCAGATGCCCAGTTCGGTGCGCTCCGGCAGCCGCACATGCACGCTCGCCTCAGCCAACCACCAGGCGGCATCGGCGCTGCCACGGGATTGCAGGCGCACCGTTTCCTGATGCTCCAGCAGCGTCGTGCCCCAGGCATCGCTGAGTCGCAGCCGCAACGGCACCTGCAGATGGGTCTCCACCAGCGGGGCCGTGACGCGATCCGGCTTCTCATAACGGCCCCGCAACCGCAGCCGCAGCAGGCCCGCACCGCCGGCCTCGAGCCGCAGGCTGTGGCGATCATCGTCGCTGCGGCGCCACCAGCGCCGGCGGCAGTGCCTGGTCTCCGCCAGCACGTGCAGCCGCAACAGCAGAGCGCTGATGAGGGCAGTGAACAGCAGCAGTCCTGCATCGACCCGGTGGTTGTGCACCGCCAGATGCAGCCGCAGCAGCGGGGGACGCTGCGGCTGGGCGTCATCGCTGAAGTCTTCGAGCACCAGCCTGAGGTGGTAGTCGCCGCTGCGCTGTGGCCGCAACGGCAGCTGCAGTTCCGACTGGCTCTCGTCATAGGTGCCGCTTTCGCCGTCCTCCACCCAGGTGCCGGTCTCGCGCCAACCGTCCTGGGTGAGCTGCAGCTGCACAGCGCCACGGGCATCGAGCAGCTCCACCGCCAGAGCCATGGCGCTGTCGGGCGGCAGCTCGGTGCGCAGATCGATGCGGCCGCTGCCCAGCCACCCCTGCTCAAGACGGAAGGGCCGGCTCAGCACCGCCTGATCCTCGGCGCCCAGCAGCAGCAGTTGCCGTTGGGGGGGCACCAGGGCGGAGAGGGCCAGGATCAGCAGCGGCAACAGCGACAGGGGCCACAGCCACTGCGGCCAGCGCAGCAGTTCCTCTGGCCGGCTGGTGGAGCGGATCGGCCGGGGGGTCGGCGGTGATCGGAAGGAAGTCGGCGACATCGGCCCTGGGACGAGCGGTGCAGCGCTGCTGCGGAGTTGCGGGGTGTTGGTGTTGCGAGGGTGGAGCTTGCAGCTTGCAGCTTGCGGCGCTGCGGCCTTGCGGCTTAGCCACCCTAAAAATGCCTGGGGTGTCTGTCCTGTGCGGCCGGCGGCTCGGGGATCCAGACGGGGTGGGCCCAGCGGCATCCGACGCTGTCGCGTCAGCCGAATGACTGTTCTGCCCAGGGCGTTGTTTGCGTCTGAAGGCGGGTGGGCAGAGGGGGTGCGGGGCGATCTCCTGGTATCGGAAGCTGAGGATTCAGTGCGGTTGGTTCTGCCGGGGCCGGTAGCCTCGGGGCCTTGCCGGCTGCCAGCTCGCCATGCCGCCCGTTCTGCCGCAACTGCTGCTCACGCTGCTCTGGACCGTGGTCGGGGTGCTGCTGATCCTGGGCGGCACCTGGCTGTTCGATCTGCTTACCCCGATTGACTACCGGGCTGAAATCCGCCGCGGCAATGTCGCCGCCGGCCTGGTGCTCGCCGCTGTCACCCTGTCTGTCACGGCGGTGGTGGTGGCGGTGCTGGTCACCTGAGCGGCGCTGCCCACGCCGCGATGCTGGCACCGATCGAAGCCTGGTTCGCCAGCCAGGGCTGGACGCCGATGCCGTTCCAGCGCCGCTGTTGGCAGGCCTACCTCGAGGGCAGAAGCGGCCTGCTGCAGGTGCCCACCGGTTCGGGCAAGACCTATGCCGCGCTGATGGGGCCGATCGCTGAGCTGCTGGCCGAACGCCAGCGGCAAGCCGACCTCCTGCCCGATCGGCCCTGTGATGGCGGTGCCATCGCTCTGCAACGGCACGATCTGCCTCCGGGTGAGGGTGGTCTCCCTCCCGCCGCCGCGAGCGGGGTGTCAGCGGGCCAGGGCGTCACGGCCGGTCCTGGTGCTTTGGGTTCTCGGGCCTCTGGTTCTCGGGCCTCTGGTTCTCGGACCTCTGGTTCTCGGACCTCCGGCCGTGCTCGCGGGCGATCGCCGGCCTCGGCCGGGCTGCGGGTGCTGGTGATCACCCCCCTGCGCGCCCTCAGCCGCGATCTGGCCCTGGCGATCGAGCAGCCGATTCAGGCCATGGGCTGGCCGCTGCGGGTGGCCATCCGCAATGGCGACACCAGCAGCCATGAACGCAGCCGGCAGTTGCGCACACCCCCGGAGATTCTGATCACCACCCCGGAATCGCTGGCGCTGCTGCTGAGCAACGCGGCGGCCCCGGAGCTGTTCAACCGGCTGCAGGCGGTGGTGCTCGATGAATGGCACGAGCTGATGGGCAGCAAGCGCGGCACCCAGACGGAGCTCTGCCTCAGCTGGCTGCGACGGCTGCGGCCAGGCCTGCGCACCTGGGCGATCAGCGCCACGATCGGCAACCTCGAGGAGGCGGCCAGAGCCGCCCTGGCCCTGGGGGAGGCGGAGGATCCCGCCCCGTTTCTGCATACGGCACCACTGCAGCGGGGTCTGGCGATCCGCAGCCTGCTGCCGGAAACGATCGATGGCTTCCCCTGGGGCGGCCATCTCGGCCTGCGCATGTACGAACAGCTGGTGGCGGGCCTCGATCCGGCCGTGTCGACGCTGCTGTTCACCAACACCCGCAACCAGGCCGAACGCTGGCATCAGTGCCTGCGGTATGCCTGCCCGGAGATGGAGGACGCGCTGGCGTTGCACCACAGCGCCATCGACCGTGCCGAGCGCGAGGCGATCGAAGCCCGCGTCAAGAGCGGCGAGCTGCGCTGGGTGGTGTGTACCAGTTCCCTGGATCTGGGGGTGGATTTCCAGCCGGTGGAGCGGGTGGTGCAGATCGGCAGCGCCCGCAATCTGGCGCGGCTGCTGCAGCGAGCGGGCCGCAGCGCCCACTGCCCCGGCGGCACCTCCCAGGTGCTGTTCATGCCCACCAACGCCCTGGAGCTGCTCGAGGTGAGTGCGATGCGGCGCGGGCTGCAGGAGGGTCTGGTGGAGCATCGCCGGCCGCCGCGGCTGCCGCTTGATGTGTTGCTGCAGCACCTGGTGACCCTGGCCTGCGGTTCCGGCTTCGAGCCGCAGCAGGAGCTGGAGACGGTGCGGCGCTGCTGGAGTTTCCGCACGCTCACCGACGCCCAGTGGCAGTGGTGCCTGGATGTGCTCGAACACGGCGGCCGCTGCCTGGGGGCCTATCCGCGCTACCGCAAGCTGGTGCGCTGTCGCCTGGCGGAGCAGGCGGAGGCCGGCCCCGGCGAGGCGCCTGCGGCTCTGGATGCTGTCGCTGAAGCGCCTGCGGCTCTGGATGGCGCCGCCGAGGCACCTGGCGAGCCGGCCTGTTCCGGCGAGGACGCAGCGGCGCGGATCAGCCCGGCTGAGGAGCCTCCGGCTCCGGGGGAACCGTTCCGCTATCGGGTGCTCGACAAGGCGATCGCCCGTCTGCATCGGGTCAACATCGGCACGATCACGGCCGATCGCAGCGTCACGGTGCGCTACGTGCGCGGTGCGGTGCTGGGCCATGTGGAGGAGGCGTTCATCTCACGCCTCAAACCGGGGGATGTGTTCTTTTTCGCTGGAAGGCAGCTGGAGTTCGTGCGGCTGCGCGAGATGACAGCGCAGGTGAAGGCCACCGCCCGCAGGAGCGCCACGGTGCCGGCCTGGGCCGGTGGTCAGCTGGCCCTCTCCGATCTGCTCAGCGAGCACCTGCGCACCGAGGTGGATCGCTGCGCCCGCGCCCTGGCCGATGAGGCAGCGCTCGACACCCCCGAGCTGCAGGCGCTGGCGCCGCTGCTGCAGCGTCAGGCCGATCTTTCCTGCCTGCCCCGCCGCGATCAGCTGCTGCTGGAGCTGTGCGGCAGTCGCGAGGGCAGCCACCTGTTCGTGTATCCCTTTGAGGGACGCTTCGTGCATGAGGGCCTCGGGTTTCTGTGGGCCTGGCGCCTGGCCCGTCACCGGCCCAGCACGATCACGGTGTCGGTGAATGATTACGGCTTCGAGCTGCTGGCACCGCGCGGTTATCCGTTTGCTGAGCTGCTGGAGCTCCATGGCGATGATCTGCTCGATCAGGAGCAGCTGGAGGCCGATCTGGAGCAGGCGGTGAACCTTTCGGAGCTGTGCCGGCGCCGCTTTCGCGCCATCGCCCAGGTGAGCGGCCTGATCACCCAGGCGCTGCCCGGCCAGACGAGGAGTGGCGGCCAGCTGCAGATCAGCGCCGCCCTGCTGTTCGATGTGTTCGAAAAGCATGAACCGGATCACCTGCTGCTGGAGCAGGCGCGCCGCGAGGTGCTCGACGAGCAGCTGGAGCAACCGCGTCTGCAGGCGGCCCTGCAGCGCATGGCGGCGAGCCGGTGGCTGCTGGAGCGCACGGCACGGCCGGGACCGCTGGCCTTTCCGCTGCTGGTGGAGCGTCTCAACAACCGGCTCAGCAATGAATCATTGCTGGAGCGGGTGCAGCGGCTGATCGCCGAGGCGCAGCGGCTGGAGGGGCGCGACTGACCTCGTCATCACTGCAGCCGGCGATCGCAGCGGACACGGCAGGGGGCGGCGAGTCCCGCTAGACAGACCACGCCCTTGGGTGAAATCCCTTGACCGCGCCGCCGCAGCAGCCCGCTCCCTGGGGACGCCCGCTGCCGCAACGCGCACTCCCCTGGCTGGTGCTGTTGACCGGCCTGCTGCTCACCAGTTTGTTCAGCGAAAGCCAGCGCCGCTTCCGCCAGCTGGAACATGAGCGGGTGGAGCGCTATCTCGCCGCCGACATCACCAAGGCGATCCAGACGCGGATGCGTACCAATCTGGCCATCCTCGATGCGTTGGTCGGTCTGTTCGATGCCTCCGAACAGGTGACGGAGCGGGAGTTCGCCGATTTCTTCCGCGCCCTGGGTCTGCACCAGGAGACGCTGCAGGGCATCCAGGGCATCGGCTACGCCGCGATCGTGCCCGGTGATGGGGTGCAGGCGTTCGAGCAGCGCATGCGCAACCAGGGGCAGCCCGACTTCCGCCTGCATCCGGCGGGCCGGCGTCCGCGGATGACGGCGATCGTCTTTCTGGAGCCCAACGACTGGCGCAATGCCCGTGCCATCGGCTTCGACATGTATTCCGAACCCATGCGGCGCCAGGCGATGCAACGGGCCGCCCTCACCGGTGAAGCCAGCCTCAGCGCCCCGGTGCGCCTGGTGCAGGAGACCGATGTCAGCCCCCAGATCGGCACGCTGCTCTATGCGCCGATCTACAGCGATCCCGGTTCCGCCCTCCGCTCCGCCCAGGAGCGGCAGCGGCGTCTGCGGGGCTGGGCCTATGCGCCGATGCGGATGGGGGATCTGATCAACAGCGCCCTGGCCGGCATCAACAATCCCGACAAGGTGGGCACTGGCGTGCTGATCTACGACGGCGATCGTCCCCGCGCCGATCGGTTGCTCTACGACAACCTCAACCTGGCCGGCAGCGATCGGCTCAGCCATCCCACCTGGCTGGAGGTGCAGATCGCCAACCGCACCTGGCTGATCGGTATCCAGCTCGATCACACCCACCTGCATCCCCTGGGCTGGAGCCAGACCCTGCTGCTCAGCACCCTGCTGGGCCTCAGTCTCAGCGTGTTGGCGGCCCTGCTCACCCAGCGGCTGGTGGCGAATCACCTCGCCCTGCAGCAGGCACTGACGCAGCAGGTGCAGGCGGCCCGCGAGCGGGCCCTGGCCGCCACGGTGTTCGACACCAGCCCGGTGGGGATTGTGGTGACCGATGCCGATGGCATCGTGTTGCGCGTGAACCAGGCCTTCACCCGGATCAGCGGTTATTCCGAACTGGAGGCCCGCGGCCACAAGGCCAACCTGCTGCGTTCCGGCCGCCACGACGACGATTTCTACCGCAGCCTGTGGGAGGCGATTGTGCAGCGGGGCCATTGGAGCGGTGAGATCTGGAATCGCCATCGCAATGGTCAGATCCGCCGCCACGACCTCAACATCACCGCCGTGTTCGATGCCCAGCAGCAGATTGTCAGCTTCGTGGGACTGCTGCAGGATGTGACCGAGCGCTATGGCCAGCAGCAGAAGATGCGCCGCCTGGCCACGCACGATCAGCTCACCGGCCTGGCGAATCGCCGCCTGCTGGAGGAGGAACTGGAGTGCAGCCTCGCCCTGGCCCGTCGCGAAGGCCATGGCGTCGGCCTGCTGTTTGTTGATCTTGATGGCTTCAAGGCCGTCAACGACAGCTGTGGCCACAGCAGCGGTGATGCGTTGCTGCAGGCCGTGGCGCGGCGCCTGCGCCACAACCGCCGCGGCAGCGATCTGCTCTGTCGCCGGGGGGGCGATGAATTCGTGCTGCTGATCCCGATCGCCTCTTCCCTGGAGCCGTTGCGAGCGCTGGCCTTGAAGTTGCATCGCAGCCTGCAGGAGCCCTATCCCGAACTGCCGCCTGGGCTGCAGGTGGGGGCCAGCATCGGTGTGGCCCGCTGGCCCGACCATGCCGAGGATGGCCAGGGGCTGATCGATGCCGCCGACCAGGCCATGTATGCGGCCAAGCAACTGGGCGATCAGCCCCACATCGCCATCGCCGGCTGTGCCCTGCCTGCGTCGTTGCCGCAGCGACCGGCCCCGCAGGCGAATCAGTTGCTCGATCCGAGCGGGGCCGCTCGAGTGGCTGATCCGGATCCCAGGGCCCCAGGAGTTGCCTGAGCTGCCGGCAACAGCCTTGCAGCCGTTGCCAACGCCTTGCGGCCGTCAGCAACAGCCTTGCAGCCGTCAGCAACAGCCTGGCAGGTGTCGGGAACAGATGTTCGGCGGCAGGCTGTTGGCGGCAGGCCGTCTGCTTCGGTCTCAGGCGGCTTTGTCCAGTCGCTTCACGATCAGGGCCATCAGAGCCAGCGAGCCGGCCAGAGCGATCAGCAGGGCGATGGTCATCAGGATCGGGAGCGAGCGGCACAGCTCCGCCGGAGTGGCGGTGCGGGCCGGATTCTGAACGACCGCGCGATCGCTGCGTCCGGGATCGGGCCGATCGTGCCATCACCGCAACACCCCACGGCGCCACCTCTCCAGCGACGCCCTCAGCAACGCCATCCCAGCGACGCCTCTCAGCCAGCCACCGCCTCACCGCCCCACCGCCGATGCTCCCTGCGCCGGAGCCCTCTTTGCTGTTCGTCTACGGCAGCCTGCAACGGGGCCAGCTGAACCATCCCTGGCTGGCCGATGCGCCCTGTCTGGGCCGGGCCTGCCTTGAGGGGCTGCAGCTCCATGACCTGGGGCCGTTCCCGATGGCGATCGTCGGGGAGGGCCGGCTGCACGGGGAGCTCTACCGGGTCGGGGCACCGCTGCTGGCCCGGCTGGATCGCTTCGAGGGGGTGCCGCGGTTGTACGAGCGCTGCCGCTGGCCCCTGGCGGATGGCCGCGCCGTGTGGGTGTATCTGGGTCGGCCGCGCCAGGTGCGCCATTCCCCGAGGCTGCAGCAGGGGATCTGGCCTGCATCGCCGCAGCCGTACGGCTCCCCATCCCCGAGCGGGCCGCGGCCCGGAGGCCGCCGCCGCGATCGCTCGCCGGTGCCAGGGACCGAGCGGAGGGATCCGGAACGCTCCGTGGCGGGGGTTCGGGCCGTGGTCCGGGCGGTGCGGCTGGCGCAGGCGCTGGTGCTGCCGCTGCTGTCACAGATGGCCGGTCTGGTTGCGGTGCCGATGGTCACTCTCATGCCGCGAGCGGTCGATGCCGCGGTGGATCCGGCCCTGTGTCAGCGCTGGCAATCCAGCAGCGGCGATGCGTACCGCAGGCTGGGCAATGCGATCGGAGCCACGGCCTATCTCACCAAGGTGCAGCGCTTCGCCATCAGCGACGACACCGCCCCGGTGCTGCTCTATGCCCCCAGCGATCTGTGGCGCATCTGCAACAGCTGGCGCTGAGCTCGCCCGGGTGGCGGCGCCGGATTGGATTCCGGCAGGGCCTTCGCGTTGCTGAACACCAGCCTCCCCTGCAGGCGATGGCGCAGCTCGTGATCGCTCAGCTCGCTGCTCGGCCGATCGGTCCAGGCGATCGCCGCTGTCCGACGGCGTTCGATGCTGGCCGTCAGACTCGCGGCGTTCCGTTTCAGCCCCGATGACCCTCACCCTCTACGGCGGTGCCCGCAGCCGTGCCTCGATGGTGCGCTGGTATCTGCTGGAGCGGGGCATCGCCTACCGCTGGCAGCTGCTCGACATGCAGGGGGGCGAGCACCGCCAGCCGGCGTTTCTGGCGATCAACCCGTTCGGCAAGGTTCCGGCCCTGGTGGACGAGAGCCTCAGGGGCGGCGATGGCCAGCCGCTGCGCCTGTTCGAGAGCGGCGCCATCCTGCTGCACCTGGCCGAGCAGCACGGCCGTGAATTCGAGGGGGAGGGCGGCAGCCTGCGGCGCGCCCTCAGCGCCCAGTGGGTGCTGTATGCCAACGCCACCTTCGGTCCGGCGCTGATGGCCGCCGCCACCGGCAAGCTGGAGGACATGCAGCGGCAGCTGTCGGTGCTGGACAGCCTGCTGGCTGCCGGCGGCAGCCTCAGCGGAGCGCCGGGCGGCTGGGGGGCCGCCGACTGCGCGCTGGAGGCCTATCTGGCCTACCTGCCGCTGTTCTGCCAGGAGCTCGATCTGTCGCCCTACCCGGTGGTGCAGGCGCGCATCGCAGCCGTGCGTCAGCGGCCCAGCTATCAGCAGGCCACCAATCCCCTGGCCTGAGACCGACCGCCAGAAGCCCCCAGGGGGACATCTCCCGAACACCTGCCGTCGTTGTGAGCCCCGCCAGCCCCCTGCCCGCCCCGGACCCACCGCCGCCCGCCGCCCTGCGCCGCTGCCGCTTCGACTGGGGCGGGGAACAGCTGGAGCTGCTGGCGGAAGGGGCATTGCTGCGTCCCGCCGATGGGCTGCTGCTGATCGCCGATCTGCACCTGGGCAAGGCCGAGAGCTTCCAGGCCCAGGGCATTCCGCTGCCCAGCGATGGTGATGCCAGCACGCTCAATGCCCTGCTGGGGCTGGTACACCGGATCCGCCCCACCCAGGTGCTGGTGCTGGGCGATCTGATCCACAGCCGCCTGGGCCTGACGGTGGAGCTGCGCGCCAAGCTGCGCGCCCTGCCGGAGCTGCTGGGCTGCCCGCTGCGGCTGATCGGCGGCAACCATGAGCGGGGCAGCTGGATCGAAGGCCTGCCCCAGGAACCCTCCCAGGCCATGGGCAGCCTGTGGCTGAGCCACCAGGAGGAACCGCGCCGGGACTTCCTGAACATCTGCGGGCATCGCCATCCGGTGGCCCTGCTGGGCGAGGGCAAGGAGCGGCTGCGGCTCCCCTGCTTCGCCTACGACGAACAGCGGCAACAGCTGGTGCTGCCGGCCTTCGGGGCCCTCACCGGCGGCCATCCCTGCGGGAAGCACGAACAGCTGTGGCTGCTGGCCGATGGGGCGGTGCTGCCCTGGATCAGCCGGCGGCCGCCAGGGCGCGCACGACATCGCCGCGGGTGAGCACCCCCACCATGACGCCCCCCTCATCCACCACAAACAGGCGCTGGACGCCGCGATCGTTGAGCAACCGCGCCGCTTCGGGGAGGCTGGTGGCGGTGCCGCAGGTGTGGGTCTGGTGGGTCATCACCTCCCCGACCGTGCTTCCGAGCACCTGATGCACCTGCCGGTTCCATTCCAAGGGGTTGCGCAGATAGATCACCGAGTCGAGAAAGAGCACATAGGGGCCGGCGTCAAAGCCGCTTTCCACCATCAGGTCGTTCTCGCCGATCTCCCCGACCAGGGCTCCCCGCTCATCCACCACCGGCAATCCGCTGATGTGATGGCTGCTCAACAGGGCGACCGCATCTTGGAGGGGGGTGTCCCGCCGTACCGACAACACCGGTGAGGTCATCACCTCCGCGACGGGCCGCTCGACCACCATGACCTTCACTCCTTCACTGCCATTGCATTCTGAAGGGGCGCCGGCCCGCCGCTCCATGCCGATCGATTCGCTCCCACCCCCCGCGTCCTTCCGCTGGGAACGCCAGCTGGCCAATGGCCTCACCGTGCTGCGGGGGGTGTTGGGGTTGCCCCTGTTGCTCGCCCTGCAGGCGGGTTGGAGCCCTTTGGCCTGGGTGTTGCTGCTGGGGGGGGGACTCAGCGATGCGCTCGATGGCTGGCTGGCGCGCCGCGCGGGCGGTGGCTCGGTGTGGGGCGCTCGATTGGATCCCCTCACCGACAAGCTGCTGATCTGTGCCCCTCTGCTCTGGTTGGCCAGCCGAGGTCAGCTCCCCCTGGTGGCGGTGTGGGTGCTGTTGGCCCGCGAACTGTTCGTCTCCGGTTGGCGCGCCCAGCAGGGCAGCGGCGGCCCCGCCTCCCGCGGCGGCAAGCTGAAGACGATCCTTCAATTTCTCGCCCTGCTGCTCCTGCTTTGGCCCTCCACCTGGCCAGGCTCGTCCGTGGCCTGGCAGGCGGGCTGGTGGCTGTTTTGGCCGGGGTTGGTCCTCGCCCTCAGCTCTGCGGTGGGCTATCTGCGTCCCGCCGGGTCCAATCCTCCGCCTCCGCGCGCTTGAGGGGGCGGGTGGCGATGCCCTCCACCTCGCTCAGATAGCGGGCCAGGGGTTCGCCGAGCCCATGGGTGAGGTACACCTGCTGGGCTCCCGTCTGCCGGATGGTGGCGAGCAGGGAGGGCCAGTCGGCGTGGTCGCTGAGCACAAAGCCGCGGTCCACACCGCGCCGCCGTCGGGCGCCCCGCACCGCCATCCAGCCGCTGGCGAACGCGGTGCGGGCCCGCGGGAAGCGGCGCATCCAGGGGGTCCGCCAGGCCGATGGCGGCGCCAGGATGAGCTCACCCGCCAGGCTCTCCCCCCGGGGCCGGGCGCTGACCGCCTCCGTCGGCACCATGGCGATCCCCGCCTGGCGGTAGGGATCCATCAAGGCCTGGATGGCGCCATGGAGCCACACCCGATCGCTCACCCCGAGCGCCTGAAGCTCGGCCAGGATCCTCTGGGCCTTGCCAAAGGCGTAACAAAACAGCATCGCGGGCCGGGAGGGATCCTGGCGCCACCATTCCACGATCTGGCGCGCCACCTCCCGTCCTGGCAGCCACCGATAGATGGGAAGGGCAAAGGTGGCTTCGCTGATGAACACATCCGCCTGGATCGGCGTGAAGGGCGCGCAACTCGGATCAGGGTCGCGTTTGTAGTCGCCGCTGATCAACCACCGCTCCCCCGCCGCCTCCATCAGGATCTGGGAGGATCCGAGCACATGGCCGGCGGAGTGGAAGGAGATGCGCGCGCCACCGAGCTTCAAGCTTTCTCCGTAGGGGATGCACGTCAGGGGAAGATCCGCGCCCAGCCGCCGCCGCAGCACCCCCTCGCCCGGCGCGCTGGCCCAATAGGCGCCGCTGCCAGCCCTGGCGTGATCCGCATGGGCATGGGTGATCAGGGCTCGGGCCACCGGCCGCCATGGATCGATCCACGCTTGCGCCGGCAGGCAATACAGGCCCTCCGGCGTGAGGCGCAACGGCCCCTCCGCCGGCAGGGCGCTGGTGGGGGCCCAGGGCTCAGGCACTCATCGCCAACATCCGCTCGATCGGCTGGGCGGCCTGTTGAAGCAGGGCCGGATCCAACTCGATGCGGGGGCCGAGATCCCGCAAGCATTGCCAGAGCTTTTCGAGGGTGTTGAGCCGCATGTACGGGCAAAGGTTGCAGGAACAGCCATCGGCGCCAGGCACGGGGTAGAGGGCTTTTTCAGGGGCTTTGCGCCGCATCTGGTGGAGGATGCCTGGCTCGGTGAGCACGAGAAAGGCTTGGGCCGGGCTGGTTTCCACCCGCTGCAACAAGCGGCTGGTGGAGCCGATGAAAT
>JBJTQH010000079.1:0-14723 GCA_046075505.1 Cyanobium sp.
CACCGCGCCTTTTGGACACAGCGGCATGGGGTGGTTTGGAGCCTGCCCCTGCAGGCCGGCTCCGGGAGGCCACACTCCCATCCTTGGTGTAGTTGCGTCAGTGTTCATGATGAACGTTTGACTCGTGGCACAAGCAGCCGCTGGGCTTCATCGGCCGGAATCGGATAGGCGGGCACGAAACAGGCGGATGCGGGATCCATGAGTGGGCCCGGAGGCTTCCAGCCTAGGGGGATCCGGTCAGAGGGGAGAGTGGCACAAGGGCTGGGGCGGGCTTCCCGGAAGCCTGCGCCCCTGCGGCGATCGGGCCTGTCCCAGGCAATCGCGGGGGTATCGGGTTCATTGCCGCTGCTGCGGTGTTGCGGTTGCGGCGGCGGCGCTGCCGCTGATGCCTTGGTTGCAGCAGCGGCCTGGCGTGCGCGCCTCAGGCGCTCGCTTGCGGGCGCCGGCATGAACCCGGGTGCGTTGCGCCGGCGGGGTGGCCGGCGCCATACCCGAGGCGAGACGCGGGGGCCTCAGCTGGGGCGGCGCTCAGGCCGCCGGTACCGCCACGATCTCCTCGTAGGCGGCGCAGCGGCGCTGATCGAGATCGGCCAGATAGCGGCGCTCGCTGTAGTAGGCCTCCTGGAAGCGCAGGGCATCGCCGTTTAGCTCCCGGAACAGGGCTTCGATGCGGGCTTCGGCATCGAGAAGCGGCACCGTGCTGTCCGGCCTGATCGTGAGGTGCTCGCTGGCTGTGCCTGCGCTGTGCTCGCTGCTGCCGGGATGGCCTGATGCAGCAGCGGAGTCGCAGTCGGTGGCGGTGCGGCCATCGCTCGATGGGCCCAGGAGCTCCTGCCGCTCCTGGTCTCGCTGCTCCTGGTCGAGCAGATGGGCGATGCAGTGCTCCAGCGTGCGCAGTCGCTGGCTCTGCCAGGCATCGAGCAGATGGCGGCAGCGCTTCTCCGTCGCCAGCCGCGCCCGCAGTGCCAGGGCGCCGCGCAGCAGCAATAGGGGCTGCACCAGGGCCAGCTGCTGCACTTCGCTGGGCTGCAGCAGGCCCGTGAGCCGGCCGGCCAGGTCGCCCTCCTCGAGCAGCAGCCGATCGGCCAGCAGCCGGCCCAGATCGAGAGCGGCCAGGTCTTCGCCGGGGTCGACGCCCCGGTTGATCGCCTCCAGTCGCCCGACACCGAGGTTGTCCTCCTCCAGTTCGCCGATCGCCGCCCAGAGGCGGCGGTGGTGCTGCAGCACGAAATCCTCCTGTTCCCACTGGCGCAGCTGCTGGCGGATCACCCCCCGCTGATGGGGACAGTGCAGATAGAGCCGCAGCAGATCCGCCTCAGCACGCTCCTGAACGCTGATGCTGCCGGGCTGCTCCCAGCGGGCTGAGCGCCCATGCCAGCGCTGACCCTGCACCTGCTGGCGCAGATCGTCCTCCAGGCTGCGGGCCAGGCGGGCCTGGCCGCCGGAGAGACGCTCGGCCACCTCCTGCAGATAGCGGCTGCGCACCGCCGACTGGGGCAGCTTGCCCAGCAGCGCCACCAGAGCCGAAACGGCCTGCTGAAACTGATCGGACTGTGAGAGATCGCGGCCGAGCAGCACCTGCTCGATCTGCCAGTCGAGCCAGAGGGGGGCCTGATCGAGCAGGGAGCGGTAGTCGCCGGCGCCGTGGGCCTTGAGGAACTCATCGGGATCCTTGCCGGCGGGCAACTGCAGCACCCGCAGCTCCAGCTGGCCCTGCAGCGCCAGCTGTTCCACCGCTCCGATCGCCCGCTCGGCGGCCCGCACGCCGGCACCGTCGCTGTCGAAGTTGAGGATCAGGCGTTTGCTGTCGCAGCAGCGGCACAACTGGGTGATCTGCTGACTGCTGAGGGCTGTGCCCAGGGCTGCCACCGTGTTGCGGATGCCGGCGGCGTGCAGGGCGATCACATCGAAATAGCCCTCCACCACCACCGCCCGGTCGCAGCGGCGGATCGAATCGGCGGCGCGATCGAGGCCATAGAGGTGTTTGCCCTTCTCGAACACCTCCGTTTCGGGGGAATTGAGATATTTCGGCTCCGCCCCATCCAGGCTGCGCCCCCCGAAGCCGATCACCCGGCCCTGGCGGTCGCGGATCGGCACCATCACGCGGTGCCGGAAGCGGTCATAGAAGCCGTCGCCGCCGCGGCGCGGCACCACCAGCCCGGCGGCCTCCAGCAGTTCCGGCGCCTGCCCTTCCACCTGCTGCAGATGGCGCAGCAGGCCATCCCAGCGGTCGGGGGCATAGCCGAGGCCGAAGGCTTCGAGGGTGGTTTCACTCAGGCCGCGCTGCTCGCGCAGATAGGCCAGGGCGGCGGCACCATCAGGGGTGCGCAGCTGGCTCTGGAACCAGCCGGCCGCCAGGGTGAGCACCCGATGCAGCGCCTCGCGGCGCGATAGCTGTTGCCGCAGCCGCTCCTGCTGGGGGCCATCGACGGTTTCCACCGGCAGCTGGTAGCGGCGGGCCAGCTCCAGCACCACATCGCTGAAGCTGGCGCGCTGCAGCTCCATCAGGAACTTGATCGCGTTGCCGCCGGCCCCGCAGGAGAAGCAGTAGTAGAACTGCTTGGCCGGCGACACCGTCATCGACGGTTTGCTGTCGTCGTGGAAGGGGCACACTCCCACGAACTCCCGCCCCTTCTTCTTAAGGACCACGTGATCGCCCACCACATCGACGATGTCGGCCCGCTCCTTGACGGCCTCGATCGTGCGGGGGTGAATGCGGGGCAGGGTCAGGGCCATGGACAGCAGAAAGGCCCCACAGGTGGTGGTCGGCGTCGTTCCATTCTGCCTCGGCACACCATCCCTGTGGCCCGGTGGCGATCTGCTTCCGTCCTGTCTGCGCTCCTGATGCGGCGATCGCCTCGTGCGTTCTGAGCAGCCCGTTGGTCGCTGCAGTGGCAGCGGCGGCGGCGGCAGTGGCGGTCGCGGCGAGTCCGGCGGCGCTGCTGCCGCCCAGATCGCGGCCGCCCTCAGTTTCAGCCTGATGGCGGTCTGCGTGAAGGCGCTCGGCGGACGCTTGCCGGTGGCGGAAGTGGTGCTGGGCCGCTCCCTGGTGAGCCTGGGTCTCAGCGTCTGGATGCTGCAACGGGCCGGTGTCTCCCCCTGGGGCCGCCGCCGCGGCCTGCTGATGCTGCGCGGCCTGCTCGGTTCGGTGGCCCTGGCCTGTGTGTTCGCGGCCCTCACCCTGCTGCCGCTGGCCACCGCCACGGTGCTGCAGTTTCTCTATCCCACCCTGGCGGCCCTGGCGGGGCGCTTCTGGCTGCGCGAACGGCTCGGTCCACGGCTGCTGCTGGCGATCGCCGTCGGTTGGCTGGGGGTGGTGCTGGTCTGCGATCCCTCCGGCTCCGCCCTGCCGCCACTGGGGCTGGCCCTGGCCCTGGCCGGCGCCCTGCTCACCGCTCTGGCCTACGTGAGCGTGCGGGAGCTGGGCCGCAGCGAACACCCGCTGGTGATCGTCTTCTACTTCCCGCTGATGGCGCTGCCGCTGTGCCTGCCGTTCGTGCTGGCCCAGCCGGTGCTGCCCCAGGGACAGGAGTGGCTGCTGCTGCTTGGGGTGGGTGTGTTCACCCAGCTGGGGCAGCTCGGCCTCACCCATGGTCTGGTGCGCTTGCCGCTGGCCCCGGCCACGGCGATCGGCTACGGGCAGGTGCCCTGTGCGGCGTTGCTCGGCTGGCTGCTGTTCCGGGAACAGCCGGCACCGCTCACCCTGATCGGGGCGTTTCTGATCCTGATCGCCACCCTGCTCAGCCTCCCGGCCAGGGGCCCACAGGGCCGCCGGCGCCGTTCAGCCTGAGGTCGCCGTGGCTGTGGGTTCGGCAGCGGCCCCCGTCACCGGCAGGGGCAAGGGCAGGGCTGCCGGTTGTTCGCCCGGCAGGGGGATCGGATCGGTGATCCAGTCCTGCAGACGAGCATCGGCACGCTTCGCAGGTTCCGAGCCCACCGGCCGCGCCAGGCGCCAGGAGCGCCCTTTCTCGCCCCGCTGCAGATAGAGCTCGAACGGGCTGTCCACCCGGATCGGATCCTCCGCCAGCCGCCAGTCGAAGCGGCCGCTGAGGCGCAGGCCGCGGCTCTCCCCGATCGCGATCGCCTGCTGCTGCTCCACCCGCACCCGCGACACCACCGGCAGACCGGCGGGCTCAAGCTGCAGGGCGTCGGCCACCCGCGCCTGGGTGAGGCGGATCTGCAGGGAGAGGGCTTCCAGCAGCACCGCCCGCGGCGGCTGGGAGGCGCTGCTGCACCCCTGAACGGTGAGAACCAGCAGCAGCAGAGGCAGCACCAGCAGCCGCAGCACCAGCACCCGCGGCCCGATCGCGGCGGCCAGCGGCGAGCGGGCGCGGGGTGCGTGGCCGGCTGCGATCACGGCCGGGGGGGGTGGCAGGGCGGGCAGCATGGGGGCCGGCGCACGGGTTCCCATGATCGGCTGGCTGCAGGGACGGATGGCCGAACCATGGCAGCAGGCGAACCGTTGCGGGGTGCTGCTGATCTGCCAGGGGGTCGGTTATGAGCTGTTGCTCACGCCTCGCCACTGGCGCCAGCTGCCGCCGGAGGGCAGCGAGCTGGCCCTGCACGTGCACCTGAGCGTGCGCGAGGACGGCTGGCAGCTCTACGGCTTCGCGGCCCGCGAGGAGCGGGATCTGTTCCGTGAACTCGTGGCGATCAGCGGTGTCGGACCCCAGATGGCGTTGGCCCTGCTCGCCACCCTGACGGCGGCGGAGCTGGTGGAGGCGATCGTGCGCGGCGATCTGCGCAGCCTGATGCGGGCCCAGGGGGTGGGACGACGCACGGCGGAACGGCTGGCGGTGGAACTGCGGGCCCGCCTGCAGGAGCGGTTTGCGGCGCTGCTGGCCGGTCCGCCGCCGGAGCTGGAAGCGATTCCGGACGCCGCCAGCCTGCCGGCGGCGGCGGGAATGGAGGAGGTGGAAGAGACCCTCACCGCTCTGGGCTATGAGCCGCTGGAGATTCAGCGCGCCCTGCGGGCCGTGGCTGCGGCCGGACTGGTCTCGGCA
This sequence comes from Cyanobium sp., assembly GCA_046075505.1. Lineage (GTDB taxonomy): Bacteria > Cyanobacteriota > Cyanobacteriia > PCC-6307 > Cyanobiaceae > Cyanobium. Next base: position 5,004 of record JBJTQH010000079.1, read on the forward strand.
GCCGCAGGCCCCGCCGGCGACGGCAGCCATGGCGGCGATGGCAGCGAGATCTGGATCCGGGAGTGTCTGCGCTGGCTATCGCGCCCCGCCGCCTGAAGGGGGCAGGCAGGAGCGACCCTGAGGCCCTGCGGAACGGTAAAGTTGTTGTTTGTCCAGTCAGGGCTCAGCCTGCGTTCCCTCCATCCCATGCCGCTTACCACCACCAGGAAACAGGAACTGATCAACGAACATCAGACCCATGGCACCGATACCGGTTCGGTGGAGGTTCAGGTGGCGATGCTGAGCGATCGCATCAGCCAGCTCAGCGGCCATCTGCAGAAAAACATTCACGATTTCTCCTCCCGCCAGGGTCTGCTCAAGATGATCGGTCGCCGTAAGCGCCTGCTCGGCTACCTGCGCAACCAGAGCGAGGATCGCTATGCGGCGCTGATCAGCCGGCTCGGCATCCGCGGCTGAAGACCAGCCTGCGCTGCACCCGCCCCTCTGCATCGACCAGCACCGCCATGGCCCCGAAGCGGGATCGCAAACCCTCCCGCCGGGAGGGTTCCGCCTCATCCAGTCCAACTCCAAACGGTTCGGCGTCGCCTCGCCGACCCCAGGCCGACGGCGTCTCCTCGTCTGGAGTGTCCGGCAGCGGCGGCTCCAGTCGGCCTGAACCGCGGGCCTTCGGGGCACCGCGGGTCAGCGCCAGGCGTCCGGCGGCCCCTTCCGGCACTCGGCAGCAGCAGGCGATTCCCAATGCTGTGGCCAATCGCATGGCCCGCCGCATCGCCATCGCCACCGGCATCCCCACAGCCATGGGGATGGGGGTGTTCATCGCCAGTTACGTGCTGGTGAGCCGCGCTATCCTCGATATTCCCCCCAGTCTCACCCTGCTCGCCTCCGGCGGCTGTTTCCTGCTCGGCCTCGTCGGTCTGAGCTATGGCGTGCTGTCGTCCAGCTGGGAGGATCAGGCCGGCACGATGCTGGGCTTGGAGCAGATCGGTCTCAACATCGGCCGCCTGCGCCAGTCGGTGCGGGCCATGCGTCAGGGCAGTTCCACCCCCCCCTCCAGCTGATTCAGTTCAACGGATGCAGGGAGCCGCTGCAGCTGGAGCCCTGGCCGGCGGTGCAGCCCCAGCAATGGTCCCCCACCTGGATCGGGTCTCCCGCCGGATCGGAATCGAGCAGATCACGCAGGTGGGCCCGCGGGCCGCTGCGTTCCGCAAGGGCCTCCGCTGCCAGGCCGAGACCGAGCATCTGGTTGAAATCGCAGTCATGCAGATGGCCCTGCCAGTCGACGCTGATCAGGGAGCGGCACATCACCGCTGCCAGGTTCTCGGGCCGATGGGCCTGGCGCAGCAGATCCAGGTAAGCCTCATGGGTTCCCTGCAGGCGCAGTGAGGCGGCAAACCGCTGGATCGGCATGTTGGCCAGCACATAAAGCTGGTGAAACACCACCCCCTGCTCCTCGGCCAGCACCCGCCGGTAGTCGCGCTCCAGGCTGTCCTGGGCCGGTGGCAGCTGCGCCCCCGCCGGGTTGTGCACCAGATGCAGCTGCAGGGCTGAGCCGCTCTGGCCATAGCCCAGGGCATTGAGCCGCCGCAGGCCGGCGATGCTGCGGGCGAACACCCCCTCTCCCCGCTGTCGCTCGACGGCATCGGGGCGGTAGCAGGGCAGGGAAGCCACCACCTGCACCTGCTCCTCGGCCAGGAATGCAGCCAGATCCTCCTGACCCGGTTCGCTGAGGATCGTCAGGTTGCAGCGATCGATCACCGTCACCCCCAGGTGCCGGGCGGCGCGCACCAGCTGGCGGAAGCCGCTGTGCAGCTCCGGCGCCCCACCGGTGAGATCCAGGCAGCGGATCCGGCGCTCCTGCAGCACGCGCAGCACCAGCGCCAGGTTGTCCGGGTCCATGCTTTCGGTGCGGCTGGGCCCGGCGGCCACATGGCAGTGGCTGCAGCTCTGGTTGCAGCGATAGCCCAGATTCACCTGCAGAGTGCTGAGGGCTGCGCGGGTGAGCGCTGGGAAGGCCGACGTTTCCACGGGCTGGCTGCAGCTGGGAGAAGACCGCATCGAGGCAGCGTACGTGCAGCTGCGATTCGGTGATCGCGACCGCGCCGCCCCTTGTGAGGCCTGCCGGCGTCCCATAGCGTCTGTTCACTGAAGTTCATGACGCATCGGTGATGGACGACTCCCTCGCCATTCCGGCTTCGATCAGCTATCGCCAGCTGCAGGCCTTGGCCCAGAGCGCCCCTTCCGACAGTGGTTCCGGCCGCGAGCCGGCGGCGATCGAGGCCGAACAAGACGGCCTGGAGGCGGCCCTGCAGGCCTGGCAGCACAGCAGTCAGGCTCTGTTGCAGCGTCTGCAGCAAGCTGACCCCGGCCTGGCCCGCGGTCGCGGCCCCCAGCAACTGATGGCCCTCGGTGCCCTGCAGGCCCATCTGGCCATGGGGTTGCAGGCGCTGGCCCGCAGCCGCCGTTCCCAGGGCTGAGCCCGGCAGTGTGGGTGCCGCCGGCTTTCGTAATCTGGCGAGCCCAGCTGTCCCTGTCATGCACACCCTGCCGCTGCACCTCGACGCCGGCAGCGATGTGCGTCTGAGCCTGGAAGCCCTGGCGCGCGAGCAGGCCGCGTCCGGCTATGTGCTCTCGGTGGTGGGCAATCTCTCCACCGCCGTGTTCCAGTGCCCCGGCAGGCCCGCTCCCACCCGGCTGCGCGGCGAGCTGGAAATCATCACCCTCTCCGGCACGCTCTCGCCTGAGGGGGTGCACCTGCATCTGAGTTTCTCCGACGGCGACTGCCGCGTCTGGGGTGGGCACCTCGAGCCCGGCACCCTGGTGCTGCGGGGGGCCGATCTGCTGCTGGGTTTCCTGCCGCTCTCCGGCAGCACCACCGCTTCTGTGGCCCCTGCGGTGGCCATGCCGCTGGCCCGTTCCGGTGATGCGGCGGCTGTCACGCCCGCTGCAGCTGCGGCCCCATCGGTTTCCGATCCGCCGCGGGTGGAGATCGCCGTGCTGCCGGGCTGCCCCTGGTCCGCCCGGGCCCTGCGCATGCTGCGCACCCTCTCGATCCCGCACCGGGTGCTCACGGTCGAGACCGACGCGCAGCGCTCCGAGGTGCAGCAGCGCAGTGGCAGCCCGTCCCTGCCCCAGGTGTTTGTCGATGGCCAGCCGATCGGCGGTTACGACGCCCTGGCCGACTGCCATGCCCGCCACGAGCTGGAGCCCTTGCGCCTCAGCTGAACGCTGCAGCGGTGCCGCGCTCCTGGCCGTTGCCTTGCCGCCGCCCGCTGATCTGGCCAGAGTCGGGAGCGCGGCCCCGATGGGATGGCTGAACCGGATCTCTCCACCTCATGGCTCGGCCTGGCGCTGCGCAATCCCCTGGTGGTGGGGGCCGCGGCGCCGTTGAGCGAGGAACCCGAGCTGCTGCTGCAGCTGGAGCGCCACGGTGCCGGCGCCATCGTGCTGCATTCGCTCTTCGCCGAGCAGCTGGAGCTCGAGCAGCTGGCCCTGCATCAGCGCAGCCTGCAGGGCCGCGACAGCACCAGCGAAGCGCTCTCCTATCTGCCTGATCCCAGCTGGTTCGTTGGCGGGGAGGATCTGGTGCTCCGCCAGATCGAGCAGGCCCGACGCCAGCTCTCGATTCCGCTGATCGCCAGTCTCAATGCCGCCCATCCCGGCCGCTGGGTGCGCTGTGCCCGCCGCCTGGAAGAGGCCGGCGCCGCGGCGATCGAGCTGAGTCTCTACGGCCTGCCCACCGATCCCGAGCGCAGCAGTGAGGCGATCGAGGCGGAGGTGGAGGAGATCGTGCGCCGGGTCTGCGCCGAGGTGAGTGTGCCGGTGGCGGTGAAGCTGCATCCGTTCTTCACCAACCTGCGCGCCCTGGCCCGCCGGCTGGCGGCGGCCGGGGCCCGTGCCCTCACCCTGTTCAATCGCTTCTACGAACCGGACATCGACATCGACACCCTGGAGCTGCGTTCCCATCTGCTGCTGTCGACACCCCAGGATCTGCGGTTGCCGCTGCGCTGGATCGCGCTGCTGCACGGCTGTGAACCGCTGCAGCTGGCCGCCAGCGGTGGCGTGCATCGCGGCACCGATGTGGTGCGGTTGCTGATGGCCGGCGCCTGCTGCACCCAGGTGGTGGGGGCGTTGCTGCGCCATGGGCCCCAGCGGCTGGAGGGGTTGCGGGAGGAGCTGAGCCACTGGCTGGCGGAGCATGCCTATGGCTCGGCAGCGGAGCTGATCGGCTGCATGGCCCAGGCGAACAGTCCCGATCCGGGCCATTACGAACGCACCCCCTATCTGCGCAGCCTGCACAGCTTCCGGCCGCTGCAGGCGATGGCGGCCGGTCCCTGGTGAGCGGGGCCGAGATGGTCGCCGGGGCCTGCCGACAGGGGCTGGATGCCGAACAGAAGGCGTCTGAAGTCCAGGCGTCTGAAGTGAAAGAGCTGGCGGCCCGGCTGGCGGCGCTCACCACCCGGCCCTGGACGCTGATGGAGGTGTGCGGCGGCCAGACCCACGCGATCGTGCGCTGGGGCCTCGATCAGTTGCTGCCGCCCGGGATGCGGCTGGTGCATGGGCCCGGCTGTCCGGTCTGCGTCACCCCGGCGGCGACGATCGAGCGGGCCCTGGAGCTGGCGCGGCGGCCGGAGGTGATTCTCTGCTCCTACGGCGACATGCTGCGGGTGCCCGGCAGCAGCAGCCGGGATCTGCTCAGCGTGCGGGCCGCCGGCGGCGATGTGCGCCTGCTCACCTCACCGCTGCAGGCCCTGGCCCTGGCGCGGGCCCATCCCGAGCGACAGGTGGTGTTTCTGGCGGTGGGTTTCGAGACCACGGCCCCGGCCACGGCCCTGCTGGCAGAACAGGCCCTGGCGCTGGGGGTGGACAACCTGTCGCTGCTGTGCGCCCATGTGCGGGTGCCGCCGGCGATGGAGGTGATCCTGGCCGATCCGGATGGCGCCGTGCAGGGCTTCCTGGCGGCCGGCCATGTCTGTGCGGTGCAGGGCACGGCCGAGCTGCAGCAGCTGGTGGCCCGCTGGCGGGTGCCGGTGGTGGTGAGCGGCTTTGAGCCGGTGGAGCTGCTGGAAGCGGGCCGGCCGGCGTTGCGCAATGCCTATGGCCAGGTGGTGCGCGCCGAGGGCAACACCGCCGCGCAGGCGCGTCTGCAGCGGGTCTTCCGGGTGGTGGATCGCCCCTGGCGGGGATTCGGGCTGATCGAAGGCGGCGGACTGGCCCTGGCGGAGCCCTACAGGGAGCTCGATGCCGAGCGGCGCTTCGCTCCGGCGATCCCCTGCCAGCCGTCGGCCGGCCGCAGGTCCGGACGTGACATGGCCGCTCCGATCCCCAGCTGCGGCCAGGGGGCTGGAACCAGCGACGGGCGACAGCCGCCCGGGCCGGCGACCTGGGAGCGGCAGGGGGAGTCAGCCTGGCAGCCCCCAGGGCCGTCAGCGGAGCTGCCGCCGCGGCAATGGAACGGATCGGGGGACGCGCCAGCCCGGGATCCGCTGCCCGAGGGCATGGCGCCGCCCCAGGCCCTGTCACCACCGAGGGGAGGCCACCGGATCCCGCGGCCCGGTGCCCTGGACCCCGAGGCCGCATCACCCGGATCCCGAGCTGCCGCAGGCGGGGGGGATCCGGGCGAGCACGCCGGGACGATCTGCATCGCCGGCGCGATCCTGCGGGGCCGGGCCTGCCCAGGTGACTGCGGGGCCTTCGCGGCGGCGTGCACCCCCGAACATCCCCTGGGGGCGCCGATGGTGTCGAGCGAAGGGGCCTGTGCCGCCTGGTATCGCTACCGCGACCGCCGCTGAGTGCGCCTGTCTGTGCCGATGACCACCACCACCACCTGTCCCAGGAGCAGCCGGCGATGAGCGAGCGCATCCGGCTGGGCCATGGCGGCGGCGGCACCCTGATGCAGCAGCTGATCGATCGGGAGCTGCGCTGTCTTTATGCCGAGCCCGATCAGGTGCTGCACGATGCCGCCACGCTGCAGCTGCCCCATGGGCGGCTGGCGTTCAGCACCGATGGCTACGTGGTGCAGCCGCTGCAGTTCCCCGGGGGGGACATCGGCAAGCTGGCGGTGATCGGTACCGCCAACGATTTGGCGATGGCCGGGGCGCGGCCGCTGCATCTCAGCCTCGCCCTGATCCTGGAGGAGGGTCTGGAGCTGGCGTTGCTGCGGCAGTTGATCGCCTCGATCACCCAGGCCGCCCGCGACTGCGGCGTCACGATCGTCACCGGTGACACCAAGGTGGTGGAGCGGGGCAAGGGGGATGGGGTGTTCATCACCAGCAGCGGCATCGGTCTGGTGGAGACGCCGCAGCCGATCGGGCCGGATCGCATTCGCGCCGGCGACCAGCTGCTGCTGAGCGGTGATCTGGGACGCCACGGGGTGGCGGTGCTGGCGGCGCGCCATGGTCTCGATCTGCAACCGCCCCTGGCCAGCGACTGTGCGCCCCTGTGGCCGTTGGTGCAACAGCTGCTGCAGGCCGGGGTGGTGCCCCACTGCCTGCGGGATCTCACCCGCGGCGGGCTGGCCAGCGCCCTGCAGGAACTGGCCGAGGCCAGCGTGCTGGAGCTGGTCGTGCAGGAGCAGCAGCTGCCGGTGTGCGAGGCCGTCAGCCGCTGTTGTGCGCTGCTGGGGCTCGATCCGCTGCAGCTGGCCAACGAGGGGCGCTGCCTGGTGGTGGTGGCCCCCCAGGATCTGGAGCTGGCGCAGCAGGTGCTGCAATCCCATGGCGGTTGCTGGGTGGGGGAGGCGCGCCGGGCCGGGTGCTGCTGGGCACACCGTTCGGCACCGAGCGGGTGCTGCTGCCCCTCAGCGGTGAGCTGCTGCCCCGCATCTGCTGATCCCGGCCGCGCCACCCAACCCGCTTCACACTCCGCTACAGTCTCTTTACGTTTCGAAATCATCAGCACTGCAGATGACCACCCCCACCTCCCGCTTCGGTTTTGTCGTCTTCGCCGAGACCTGGAATGGCCGCCTGGCCATGCTCGGCTTCGTGATCGGCCTGGCCACCGAGCTGCTCACCGGTCAGGGCATCCTCAGCCAGATCGGCCTCGGCTGATCGCCACCGGCCGGTGCCGCCGCTCCAGGGATGGTGTCTGGCCTGTCTCCTTCCCTGGGCGCGTTCGCCCGGCCCATTCCACCGTCCATTCACAGCTCGTATCCGTTCAGGGGGTGGGACGAACACCAAGACCCCAGTTGCCGCAATGGGTCTACGCCTTTTCAAGATGATTTCACTTCAACCACGCAGGTGCTTTGGGGGCCCCGATGGGGGCGATTACCGCCTTCCAGTAGCCGTGTGGACGCTACGAGTAGTGTCCCCTGCCTGGCCAAACGCTATCTCCAGCCCCTGAACGGATACCACAGCTTGAACCCGGAAGGTTGTGCTTCCGGTTTTTTTTGTGCCCACCTTGCTGGCCCGCTGGCGAATCTGGAGCGCACGGCTACGGTGCGCCCAGCCGTTGCCGGGTGCAGGGATGGATCGCGAGGAAGCCCTCAACCAAGCGCATGCCAGCGCGGCAACAGCGACCGATGCGGTTGGCACAGCGATGGCTGCTGCTGCCGAGAGGGTGGGCGGCTTTTTCACCAATGAGGTGGAATTCCGCGAGGAGATTCTTTACTTCATCATCGTCGATCGCTTCCATGACGGCAGCAGCGATGAGGAGGAGAGAGCCGGCCAGTGGGATCGCGGTGATCGCCCCGGCCTGCTGGATAAGACCTGGCAGGAATGGGGCAAATACTGGGGCGGCAACCTGGAGGGAATCATCGAGAAGGTGCCCTATCTCAAGACCCTGGGGGTCACCGCCGTGTGGCTGTCCCCCCTGTTTGAGCAGGTGGATGACATGCAGTACGACCGTGCGCCGATGCACGGCTACTGGACGAAGGATTTCAAGCGCCTCAATCCTCGTTTTCTGCGCAGCGGTGATTCCCGCAGTCTGCGCCATTCCACGACGCTGCGGGATCTGGTTCAGGCGCTGCACGATGCTGGCATCAAGCTGATCCTCGATGTGGTCTGCAACCACAGTTCACCGGATATCAATGGCGAGAAGGGGGTAGTCTATGACGATGGCGAGTTGCTGTGCGACTTTAACAACGACAGCCGTAATTTCTATCATCACCACCCGGAGATCAGTGACTGGGAGGATGAGTTTCAGCTCATTCACCATGAGATGTGCGGTCTGGCAACATTCAATGAAAAGAACATCGAGTTTCGCAATTATATCAAGGCTGCCATCCGCGACTGGATCGATGCCGGCGTCGATGCCCTGCGGGTGGATACGCTCAAGCACATGCCAATCTGGTTCTGGCAGGAATTCACCTCCGACATGAAGGCCCACAAGCCGGACATTTTTCTGTTCGGTGAATACGGCTTCAGCAAGCCCTGGGATCAACGCTCAGTTGCCTATGCCAATCACACCGGCATGTCGATCCTCGATTTCGGGCTGTGCGATGGCATCCGCTTCGCCTTCTCCGGTGAGGAGCCGGGTGGATTTCAGCAGATCGAGCGTGTTCTTGCCTACGACCACGTCTATGCGCGCACCAATGAACTGGTGACCTTCATCGACAACCACGACATGCCGCGTTTCCTGTCGGTGGTGCCCGATCGCCGCAAGTTGGAACTGGCGGTGGTGCTGCTGATGACCTTGCGCGGTGTGCCTTGCCTCTTCTATGGCACCGAGCAGTACCTGAACAACAGCACCGATGGCGGCCGTGATCCTTACAACCGGCCGATGATGGAGAGCTGGGATCAACAGGCGTCGCTGTATCGCCTGATCCGGGTGCTGGCCGATCTGCGCCGCAGCAATCAGGCCCTCAGTTTCGGCAGCCATCAGCAGCGCTGGCTCAGCGAGCAGGTGTATGCCTACAGCCGCAGCTATCGCGATGGTCATGTGCTGGTGGCGCTCAACCAGGGAGCGGCAACCACGATCGATATCGCCCACACCGGCCTCCCCGACGGTGAGGTGATCTGCAGCCTCAGCGGTGAACGCCACCAGATCCGCGGCGGTGCCCTGCACGGGCTGGGGTTGCCCGAATGTTCGGCGCGGGTGTTCAGCTGGCCCGGCGCGCGGGTGAACGGTGCGGTGGTGGGTGTGTTTCAGGTGAATGGCTATCGCACCTCGCCGGGGGAATCGCTGGCGATCACCGGCAGCGCCCCCGAACTGGGCGGCTGGGATCACGAACGGGCCTACGGCCTGGAGTATGTCAATGCTGATACCTGGATCGGCGAGGTGCCGTTCGAGGCCAGCGCCGGCGGCCTGTTGCACTACAAGTTCCTGGTGCGCTCGCCCCGGGGCCCGCAGCTGGAGAACATCCTCTGCCGCCGCTTTCTGCTGCCGGCGGCCGGCCGGGTGAAGTTCGACTGCAACTGGGGCGAGGTCTAGAGCGGGCCGGCAGTTCTGCCGCGATCCTGCGCTGATGCCAGTCCGATATCCTTTCGGTAGCGGTGGCTACGCCGGCTGCCGATCAAGCCGGCGGTGGGATCAGTGACCGGGGAGATCAAGATGACATCTGGGAGAGATAGGAGGATGGCCTGATTCGCTCTCAATGCCGTAGGATGGGCGCTGCGATTGATGGGCCCTATGGCAAAAGCGCTACCCCCAAGCCTCTTTGATTTTGTCACCGGTATCAATTTCATCGGGGTGGAATGGCCCGCAAGAGAAGGTCAACCGATACCCCTTCCTGCCAATGGCAGCCTCGATGCATTTACTGGATCGATTCTTCGTCTGGTCAACCTG
>JBJTQH010000080.1:0-28748 GCA_046075505.1 Cyanobium sp.
GTTACAGTGAGGATTTGAAGAGCATTGCTACTCGTGAGGAATGAATTGAGGAATTCTGCGGTTTTTGCATTGTTTTCAAGTGCTTTACAAGCAAGAAAAGTGGAAGACATAAGAAAGGTGATTAGGATGAGAGCCAGGCTAATAATGGTAAGAATTGACAGGAAAGTCTTTGCATCAGAATCTTTTAGTTGGTCAACCACGGGCAAAGCCTGAGCGACTGAATTTAAATTAAAAACCTGCGTGCCTATAATAAGAGATGCAGTAGCGAAAGCTAAGGAAGTGAATCTGACAGCGGGAGTCGCTTTTTTCATCCTAATCCGTCCTGCGTGTTTGATAGTGGGATAAATCGATCTAATGAAGCAATCAAATAACATACCTCCTAGCTAAGGGCTTAAGGATAATAGAAGTCTGCCTAACAGTGTTTCGGCGGACCACGGAAGCTACCCCCGGGTGGCTTTTTGCCGCATAAGCTACCGATCCCTTCACCTCCTGGCAACCAATTCACCACTGATAGCAAGATTACCGCAGCGCCCCCATTTCGTCATGGTTTGTTACGCGGTCCGCATAACATCCCGGGCGTCAGAGCAGGTCAGCGGGGCTGCGGACCCCTGATGGCCCGCGATTCAACACATGGGTGTAGATCATGGTGGTCTTCACATCGCTGTGACCAAGCAGCTCCTGAATCGTGCGGATGTCGGCGCCCTGCTCCAGCAGGTGGGTGGCGAACGAATGGCGGAAGGTGTGGCAGGTGGCTGGCTTGCTGATTCCCGCCGCCTGCACGGCTGCACGCACGGCGCGCTGCACAAGGCTGGGATCGAGGTGGTGCCTTCCTTCGCTGTTCTGGCGCGGATCGCGCCAGCGGCGGCCTTGGGGAAACAGCCATTGCCAGGACCATTCTCTTGCCGCATTTCGGTACTTCCTCTCCAGGGCATGGGGCAGCTCCACCGCACCCCAGCCCGCCGCCAGATCAGCCTGGTGCACGCGCCTCACACCCTGCAAATGCCGTTTCAAGGGCTCCACCAGGCTGGAGGGCAGCACGGTGCGGCGGTCCTTGTCTCCCTTGCCGCAGCGCACCGTGATGCAGCGCTGCTCCAGATCCACATCCTTGATCCGCAGCCGCAGCGCCTCCATCAGCCTCAGGCCACCGCCATACAGCAGCTGGGCCACCAGGGCCTCGGCTCCACCCAGATGGCCCAGAACAGTTCGCACTTCATCCACCGTCAGCACCACGGGAAGATGCGGACGCTTGCGGGCCCGGATCACGCCCTCCAGGTTCCCCACATCCCCACCCAGCACCGTGCGATAGAGAAACAGCAAGGCCGCCAGCGCCTGGTTCTGCGTGGAAGCACTCACCCTTTCCTCGATCGCCAGATGGCTCAGGAAGACATTGATCTCCGCCTCCCCCATGGTGCGCGGATGGCGCATCCGGTGAAAGCGCAGGAAGCGCCGTAACCACTGTTCGTAGGACGAAACCGTGCGGCGGGCGTAGTGCCTGACCTGCAGCTCCTCCCGGTAGCGTTGGATCAGGCCTGGTGGGCGCACTGAGCTGTTCATCGATGGCGCGGCAACGCATCCGAAGAGTGTTCCCGTTGACCTTCATCCCCCTCGATCTGCAGCCTGCGCTGATCCCACCTCTCGGCGTCTGCACGCCTGCCGCATCGCGCCGGAATCCGCTCAGTCGCCTCCCTCCCCTCGCTCCACCAGCTCCCTGGCGATCGCCAAGGCTCCGCTGGCGGCATCACCGGCGGCTTTCACCAGTGCTGCCTGGGGGAAGCGTTGCAGCAGTTCCTCCTGAAACAGAGCACGGAAGATCTGCAGATGGGTGATCGCGCCGCCTTGGGCGGCCACCTGCGGCGCCTGCAGCTGCAGGGCCCGGGCCACGCCGCCGCTGGAAGCCGCCAGAGCGTTGGCGTGGCGGCGCAGCAACCCCAGCGCATCGGCATCGCCCTCCTGCGCCAGAGCCTCCACCGCCGGGGCCAGGGCCGCCAGACCTGCCGGCGCAAAGCCCGGCTGCACCACCCGCGCCTTGATCGCCTGGGCGGCGCCGGGATCGTCCGGATCCAGCTCCAGGGCACTCCAGATCTGCGGCAGCAGCGCCCCCCGGGGGACGCGTCCATCGGCCATGCGCAGCGTCAGGGCCAGCGCATCGCGGCCGATGTCACAGGCCGAACCGGCCCCATCGAGGATCCAGCCCCAGCCGGCGCAGCGGTGCTCCCGGCCCGCGGCATCACGACCGACCGCGATCGTGCCGGTGCCACTGATCACGACGATGCCCGGCCCCTGCGGAAAGGCGCCCCGCAGGGCGGTGCGTTCATCGCCTCCCACCCACAGCCGGGTGGCAGGGAGAGCCAGAGCCTCGGCCGCCAGCTCCAGACCCTGGCGCTGCACGGCCGTCCCCATCTCGATGCCGCTGGCCCCGACCGCGGCGGCGCGCAGGGAAGCTGGCGGCGCCAGTACGCCTGCTCCCGCCAGCGAGCCCAAGGCATCGGCCAGGCTGGAACGCAGCGCACTCAGGAATGTTCGGGGACCAGTCGCGGCCGCCAGATGGCAGACACCGCTCCCCTGCCCCTCCGCCACCACGACACCGCTGCCCGCATCGGCCAGGCGACAGGTGGTGTGGGTCTGGCCGGCATCGAAACCGGCGATCAGGTCCGGATGCGGATCCACGGCGACAGATCAGGGGACGAAGCTGACACGGAGCATTGCAGATCAGCCTGCAGAGGGCTTTGGCTGCGACGCAGGCGGTTGGCGATCCGGCGAATCGGCAAGGCGTAGGGCCGGCTTGCCTCGCAGCCAGCCCTGGCTGGGGGAGCAGGCCCACGGCTCAGGCCGTACCGTTCTCTCCCTCCCGGCGGCTGGCGCCCACACCCTGCACCGAAGCCGCCAGGGTGGCGAGCGAGAAGAAGGCCACCAGCTGCACCTCCGGCCGGAAGAAGATCGTGTCGGTGAGACCCTGGATCGCCAGCGCCACGAACACCGCCACCGCCGCCAGGCTGGGCAGCACCAGCGGTCCCTGGGCGCGCCACTGGGCCAGCCCGGTGCGCACCGCGGTCAGGAACAGACCGGCCCCCGCCAGCAGGCCGGGAATGCCGGCCTCCACGGTCCACTCCAGGGGGATCGAATAGGAGCTGAGGGCGTTGAACTTCGGCTGCTGATACAGGGGATAGATCAGGTTGAAAGCGGTGTTGCCGGGCCCGATCCCGATCCAGGGGCGGTCCTGAATCATCTGCAGCACCGACGTCCAGACGTTCATGCGGAAGTTGTTGGAGCTGTCCTCACGGCCGGCCACCAGGCTCATCACCCGCACCCGCAGGGGCTCCACCTGGGTGACCAGCACCAGCAGCACCGCAGCTGCCCCGATCACGAGCAGCACCGGCAGGGTGCGGCGCCAGAACAGCGGCCAGTGGCGGATCGCCCGCCAGAGCAGCAGCAGCACCAGGGTGCCCAGGCCGGCCACCATCCCCATCCAGGCGCCACGGCTGTAGGTGAGCACCAGGGTCACCACACCCAGCAGCAGCGCCACCAGGGCAAACAGCCGCTGGGAGCGGCCCTGCCAGCGCAGCAGGGCCACCACGGCCAGAGGCAGGATCGGCAGCAGGTAGCCCCCCAGCAGATTCGGGTTCTCCAGGGTGCTGTAGATGCGCACGGTGCCCTGGGCCACCGAATTGCTGTCCGACCAGCGGGCCAGGGCACCGGGACCGCCGTAGAGCTGGCGGATGCCGATCACACAGGTGAGCAGTTCACCGGCCAGCAGGGCGGCCGTGATCCGGTCCCACCACAGGGGAGCCTGGGCCAGCAGCTGCCGCAGCAGGGCATAGACCCCCAGATAGCTCACCAGCTTCAGCAGGCCCTTGAAGGCCGCCACCGGCACCGGCGAGAAACCGGTGGCCAGCACCGCCACCGCCAGCACCAGCAACAGCCAGCCGTTGATCGCCCCGATCCGTCCGGGCGGGGTGCGCAGGGCCCAGAGCAGCCACAACAGGCCGCAGGCCGTGATCAGCAGGGTGAGGCCGGCGCGGGTGACCACCGGCAGCACGGCCATCAGGGCCACGAGCACCCAGCCGGCCAGCAGCGGCAGATGCTCCGCCAGCCAGCCGCCTCTGCTGGAGGCCAGCACCCCCTGCCAGCGCAGCAGCAGGGGCGATGGGGCAGGAACGGAAGACGCCATGGGGAGAGGGAAGAGCCGGGGTGGCCCTGGCAGAGGGCCCTGGGACGGAACTGGGCTGCACCTGCGGCAGGAAAGGCGCAGCGGCAGGCATCAGCGGGATTATGGGTGCCGAGGGCGTTTTGTTCGACCCGAACCGACAGCGGAACGGAGATCCTGTCCGCCAGGGTTCACCGCACGGCCCGACCGGCAGCAGGCCCGGCGCGACTCCGGCCGGCGACGCAGGTGGGATCGCCGCAGCCGCACGGCTCGCCGGCGCAGGCCATGGAGCTGCGGCCACGAAACGGAGGGCTCAGGCCTGCCCGGTCAGCACCGGATCAGCGGAGCACCGCGGCCGTCTCCTGGGCCGGCAGCGATCCCAGGCCCTGCTGCTGCAACACCAGCTCGAACTGCGTCAGGGGCGGCGGTGCCGCGGCCGTGCGCCGGTACAGCACCCGGTACACCGGCAACCCCTGGCTCAGCACATGCATCTCCCGTTCAGTGGGCACGGGCAACGGGTTATCGGCGCGCCAGGGACGGCCATCCGCCGCCGGGCGCTCGAAACAGCCGCTGGCTTCCACCAGAGCCACCATCGGCTCGATCACGGCGAGCACATCGCTCTGCAGAAACAGCCCACAACCCGGCGCCAGCGCCCGGGCCAGATCGAGCAGCAGCAGCGGTTGCAGCACCCGCCGCTTGTGGTGCCTGGCCTTGAACCAGGGATCGGGAAACTGGATCGTCACCAGCTCCAGACAGCCGGGCGGCAGCTGCGCCAGCCAGGTCTGCAGGCTGACATTGGCGTTGCAGAACAGATAGCGGAGGTTGGCGAGACCAGCGGCGAGGCGATCGGCTTCGGCGGCCTCCACCAGGGGCTGGCGGATCTCCAGCCCGAGGTGATTGCGCTGCGGCGCCTGGGCCGCCAGCTGCAGCAGGCAGCGACCGCGGGCGCAGCCGATATCGAGATGCAGCGGCAGCTGCGGCGCTTCAAACAGCTCAGCCAGGGGCGGCAGCGGCCGCGGCAGCTGGTGATAACGGCTGAGCGGATTGACGTGCTGGCGAACCATCAGCGGGATGGAGACGAAGCGTCCGGGGTTGGATCAGGACGGGAGGGGACCAGGAAGCCCCAGCTGGCCGTGTAGCCATGCAGATGGGTGCTGGCGCCCACCGGTCCGATCTCACCGTTGCAGAAGACGCCGCTGATCGGCACCGCCGCGAAGGCCTCACGGCAGAGGCTGACGTCGCCATCCGGGCAGCCGTAAAGACCCTCGCCCCGACCCAGGCAGGCGAACAGGAGCGCCGCCAGCGGCGGCTCCTCGAGGCGGGCAGCCAGCCGCCCCAGCAGGTGACGCGCCTCCTGGCGGGACGCCTGGCCATCGCGCAGCTGAAACTGCACCTTCTGGCCGACCCGCATCCGTTCCGCCACCGCCACGGCCCCGTTGCGGGGATCGACACCGATCAGATTGCGCACCAGAAAAGCGGAGGGTTCCTGGCGCAGGCTGGCGAGGCTGAAATCACTGCGACCCACCCCGAGGAACAGCGAGTTGCGCACCTGTTCGCGCTCGCTGGGGGTGAGATCCACCAGGATCGCCTGCAGCGCCGCCACCGGGCTGCGGCGCCGCTCTCCATCACTCACCTCCAGCACCACATTGCGCTGGGCCTGCTCCACCTCCAGCACCGGCCCGATCGGGCGGCAGCCCTGGGCCAGCAGCGGCTCGATCCGCCACGCCCCGCCGATCAGGCAGCCCACCGCACCGCCGCAGACGCCATCGGCGAACAGCAGCGAGCCATGGCTGGCGCTGTGGGCACAGGCGATGCCGCCGACTTTGGCGGCAGCCGGATAGGCGTAATCAAGACCGCTGATCAGATCGTTGATCGCCGCGGCCGTGGGATCCACGAACAGCAGCAGCGACTGGCCGGCCGCAGGGGCGGGCCCCACCTGCTCCACCCAGGGCTCGGCGGGCCCATCGAGGTCCGGCAGCGCCGAGGTGTCGATGGCAAAGGGATGCAACTCAGCGCCGGGCAGATGCAGCAGGGTGACCACTAGGGCCGGCTCCTGTTCCAGCTCCCGCACCGTGCCGTCGCTGAGGGTGCCGGCGACACCACCGCCGAGGCAGCCGAGCCAATGGCTGGAGCGCAGCTTCTGGCGCAGCAGCGGCAACACCCGTGGCAGATCGCTGGCGTAGCTGTTGGACACGAAGACCAGCGCCAGATCGGCCGGACCACAGCCGCCGAGCTGACGCGCCACGGAGGCGACGGCCTCCTCCAGGGAGACCTCCCGCGCCAGGGCTGTGCGGCACCAGGGCCGGCCCCGGGCCGGACGATCGCGAAGCGCCAGCCAGGGAAAGGTGGGGAGGGCTGCCATGGCGGGACCCTACCGCCTGAAGGGTGACCGGATAATGGCGCCTTCCCGAACACCGCGTCTGTGCCGGATCTGCTCTACCGCTCCCTGGTCTGGCTGGATGTACGCCTGGGGGTGCTGTTCGCCGTGGCCCTGCCGCTGGTGCTGCTGGTGTGGACCCTGCTGCGGCGCGAAACGGCCCTGCTGCGCTTGCTGTCGCTGTACTGGAAGGTTTCGAGCCTGATGCTGATCGCCCTGCTGCTGCTGGTCGACGCCCGGCCGGCCGGCTACCTGCTGCTGGTGATCGCGCCGCTGCTGAGCCTGGTGTCGCTGTGGTTCTGGGTGGATCTGAACGAGGAGCTGGCCGATATGCCCCCCTGGCGGGCGCTGCCGCTGACGGTGCGCCTGTGGCGCTGGAGCCTGAGCCTGGTGCATCTGCTGATCAGCGGCCTGGCGCTCACGGCCCTGCCCTGCCTGGGGGGCCAGCGGGCGATCGCGATCTGCCGCAGCTGGCTGGAGGCGCCGCGGGGCCTGAACGCCTCGCTGGATCGGGTGTTCGACTTCATCTTCGGGGCGAACTGGACGCCGGCGGTGGCCGCCTTCCTCGGTTATCTGGCCCTGGTGGCCTACGGGGTGGGCCTGCTGCAGTGGCTGCTGGTGCGCCTGCCGCGCCAGGGTCGGGTCGCCGGCGAGTTCTGAAGCCGGAGTCGCGCCACGATGGGGACAGGCTATGGCTGAGCAGGATGGCTGAACCCGACCCCACCACCTCCACCGCGACAGCGGCGGCTACAGCTACAGCGACAGCGGCGGCGGCGGCAATGCCGGACACGATCGCCGCCCTGCTGCTGCAGCTGGAAATCCACAGCCGCGACCATCCCGAACGGGTGCTGCGCCTGCGCGGCCATCTGCCCGACGAAGGCGAGGGCGAAGATGAAGAAAGCGGAGCGGTGGAGCCCTTTGAGCTGCTGATCTTCCGCGGCTTCTCCAGCCTCACCACCCATCCCACCGCCTTCGACCCGGACCGCCCCGCCCTGCCGGAAGGGAGCCACATCGCCAGCGCCGAGCTGCTGCAGGCGCCGCTGAGACCAGGCGCCGAAACCCTGCTCACCGCTCCGCTGCCGGTGGCCACCTTTCTCGCCGCTCAGGCGTGGGGCTGAAGCGCAGCGCAGCCCAGGAGAGACCGGCGACCCCGGCGGATCCAGATCCTGCCGGCGGATCCTGACCCGGATCGATCCCCCACCGGATCGTGATCTTGAGGATCCACCCTCACGCCCCAGCCGAGGCTGGAGCCGACAGCAGCGGAGGCCCGCGGCGTCGGGTCGGCATCCAGTTCCGCGGCACAGGGAACCGACGAGCGCTTTCCAGTCGCGCCTTCAGCCCGCCAGCACGGCGACGCAGCGGCCGCAGAGGCTGGGATGGGCGGCATGCTGGCCGATGTCGGTCTCGTAGTGCCAGCAGCGCTCGCACTTCTGGCCCTCGGCCCGGGCCAGGCGCACCGTCACACCCGCCTCGGTGGCTTCAGCCAGCAGCTCGGCCGGGGGCGCACCGCCGATCGCCAGATCCGACACCAGCAGCCAGTCAGCCAGGGCATCGACCTCGGGATGGGGGCTGGCCGCCATCACCGCCAGCAGCTGCGCCACGGCGGCACCCTCGGGATCGTTCTGCAGCTGCAGCTGCACCCGGGCCTCCAGGGAGGCACCGATGCTGCCGCTGGCCCTGCAGCTCTCCAGCAGACGGTTGACCATCGGCCGCAGACCATCGCGCACCTGGCGGATCGCCGCCTCCTCCGCTTCGCTGATCGCCGCGCTCCAGGCCGCCGGTGCCTCCGGCCAGCCCCGCTCGAACACCGAGGTTTCGGCCACCGGGTAGGGCAGGTTCTGCCAGATGTCCTCGGCCATGTGGCACAGCACCGGGGCGATCAGCCCGGCCAGCCGCTCCACCACCAGGGCCAGCACGGTCTGGCAGCTGCGGCGACGGACGTCACCGGCCGCGCTCACATACAGACGATCCTTGGCGATATCAAGGTAGAAATTCGACAGATCAACCACACAGAAGTTCTGCAGCGCCTGGAAGAAGCGGTAAAACTCAAAGCGATCGAAATCGGCGCTTACCTCCTCGATCAGCGAGGCCGTGCGCCGCAGCATCCAGCGATCCAGCAGAGGCAGCTCCGCCACCGGAATCCCATCGCGGGCTGGATCGAAGTCGTGCAGATTGCCGAGCAGATAGCGGGCCGTGTTACGCACCTTGCGATATACATCAGCCAGCTGCTTCACGATGCCAGGGCCGAGCGGCACATCGGCGGAATAATCCACCGAGCTCACCCACAGGCGTAGCACATCAGCGCCATAGGCCGGCTCCTGCTTCTCATTTTTGCCGCCTTCCACCAGCACCGCCGGATCGACCACATTGCCCAGCGACTTGCTCATCTTGCGACCCTTCTCATCGAGGGTGAAGCCGTGGGTGAGCACCGTGCGATAGGGAGCGTGGCCATTGACGGCCACCGAGGTGAGCAGGCTGCTCTGGAACCAGCCGCGGTGCTGATCGCTGCCCTCGAGATACAGATCGGCCGGATACTGCAGACCGGCATGCTCAGCCGTGTCGCCACCCGTGTCTCCACCCGTGTCGCCGGCGGCAAGACCGCCGAGCACGCCGGCCCAGGAGGAGCCGGAATCAAACCAGACATCCATCGTGTCGCTGCCCTTGCACCACAGATGCGCCTCCGCGGCGTGGGAGGGGGGCAGCAGCTCCGCCTCCTCCTTCTCCCACCAGACATCGGAACCGTGCGCAGCGATCAGCGCCTGGATGTGGGCGAGGCTGGCCTCATTGAGCAGCACCTCGCCCGTTTCACGGTGATAGAACACCGGAATCGGCACCCCCCAGGTGCGCTGGCGCGAGATGCACCAGTCGCCGCGATCGCGCACCATCGCCTCAATGCGATTGCGGCCGCTGCCCGGCAGCCACTGCACCTGAGCGATCGCCTCCAGAGCCTGCTCGCGGAAGCCTTCCACCGAGGCAAACCACTGCTCGGTGGCCCGGAAGATCGTCGGCTTCTTGGTGCGCCAGTCGTAGGGATAGCGGTGGGCGTAGCTCTCCTGGGCCAGCAGCACCCCGGCATCACGCAAAGCGGTGATGATGGCGGGATTGGCATCCTTGAGCACATTCAACCCGGCAAACGGGCCGGCCTCATCGGTGAGGGTGCCGGCCTCATCCACCGGGCAGAGCACCGGCAGACCGACCTTGCGACCAGTCAGGAAATCATCGACACCATGACCCGGTGCGGTATGCACCAGGCCCGTGCCGGATTCGGTGGTGATGTAATCGCCGCCGATCACCACAGCACCGGTGCGCTCCAGCAGCGGATGGCGATAGATGATCCCCTCAAGATCCGCTCCGCGCAGACTGAGCAGCACCTGCAGCGGCCGCTCCAGCTTCTGCTGCAACGCCGGCACCAGATCCTCCGCCACCACCAAATAACGCGGCGCATTGTCGGGACTGCTGCCATCACGGCAGATGCTGTAGCTGAGCTCACCGTTCACCGACACCGCCAGGTTGGCGGGCAGGGTCCAGGGGGTGGTGGTCCAGATGGCGATGAACAGCTGCTCGCGGTGGTCGGCGGCGGTGGGCCCGGCGATGCCCAGGGGCCGCAGGCGCTGGGCCAGGCCCTCGGGCAGCTCCACCACCGGGAAGGCCACATAGACACTCGGGGAGGTATGGCCGTCGGGATATTCCAGTTCCGCCTCCGCCAGAGCCGTGCGGGAGCTCGGGCTCCAGTGCACCGGCTTGAGGCCGCGGTAGATGTGACCCGCCAGCACCATGCGGCCGAACACGCCGATCTGGGCCGCCTCGTAGGAGCGGTTCAAGGTGAGATAGGGCTTCTCCCAGTCAGCCCAGATGCCCCAGCGCTGGAAGCCCCGGCGTTGCAGCTGCATCTGCTCGAGCGCATAGGCATGGGCGCGGCGCCGCAGCTCCAGAGGCGTGAGTGAACGGCGCTCTTCGCTGGAGAGACCCTGCAGCACCTTCAGCTCGATCGGCAGACCATGGCAGTCCCAGCCCGGCACGAAACGGGCCCGCCGACCGCGCAACAGGGCGTGCTTGTTGATGATGTCCTTGAGGATCTTGTTGAGGGCATGGCCGACGTGCAGGGCGCCGTTGGCATAGGGCGGGCCGTCATGCAGGGTGAATGTCTCGACGCTGCCATCGGGCAGGGTGGCCCCACGGCTGAGCCGCTCATAGAGGCGCTGTTCACTCCAGAAGGCCTGCAGCTCCGGCTCCCGCTGGCGGGCGTTGGCCCGCATGGCAAACGGGGTCTGCAGCAGGTTGAGGGTGTGCTTGTAGGCGGAGCCGGCCTCGGCGCTGCTGCCTGCGGAGGAGCCGGAGCGAGGGGAGGCGGTTCTGGAGGTCACGGCGCCTCAGCGGCTGGGGTGGAGCGGATTATCCCGCTTCGCCTGTGGCGCTTCGGGGGCACAGGCACCCTGGGCCGGGGGCTGGCGACGAAAATGCTGCACTGAAGTCGCGCCACGGGGCCCCGCCCTGGCCGCAGCGGCGGTGGACGATGGCACGGCCGTACAGCCGCGCCGGAAGACCAACCGCTCAGCGGAGGCTCACTCGGATGGGGCCTGCTCGCCCGCCGCATCGGGATCACGCGGCTCGCGGGCCACAGGATCGGGCGCCCGATCGCTGCCCTCCGCCGCCGCTGCATCCGAATCCGCCGCCGCCTGATCGAGCAGGGCATCGATCGCCCCGAAGTCCTCCACCAGCAGCACATCGGCAGCCGCACTGCCGGGCTCGGCCGCCGCCGGATCAGCCGGGGCATCCCCAACCGCAAGGGCCGCCAGGGGCGCACCGGCCGCCGCCATCGGGTCCGGGCCCGGGTGAGCAGCCGCTTCGGACGCTGCCGCCTCAGCCGCGGGGTCCGGCCCGCGATCACCACCCTCACCCGCAGCCTCAAGCGGGCTGGCGGCCGGATCAGCAGGCGCGCCGGGCACCGCTTCGGGCTCGGCGCCAGAGGCGACGGCCTGCGGGCCGGGGGGCTGCTGCTCAGGCGCCTCCACCGGCGCGGCGCTGCCCCCGCTCTCCGACTCCGCCCGCACCCAGCGCTTGCCGCGGGGGCGGACCTGGCGGCGCTCGGCGATCCAGGCCGAGAGCGCGGCAAACACGGCCACAGCCCCCTGCAGCAGGCTGGCGGCCACGGCCCCGAGCTGATGCAGGCTGCGGCTCCAGCGCTCGGCGGAGCGCAGCAGATGCCGCTCCTCATCGGTGAGGGCACGCCAGCGGGCCTGGGCCACCTCGCTGCCCAGGCGACCGATCAGCAGACCACCGCAGAGCACAGCCAACATCGGGGCGCCGGTGAGCCGATCGGCACTGGTGACCAGCACCAGCCCCAGCAGCAGCACCAGGGCGCCCCAGGCGGAATCGCGCGGGCGGCTCAGTTCGCTGAACAGCAGAGGCAGCAGCAACAGCCCCAGCCCCAGCAACAGGGCCAGAAAACCGCCGAGGGTGGCGAGCATGACAAGGGCCTCAGAGGGGGCTCCATTCTGCGGAGGGCCGCTGCCGGCAGCCTCCGGTCCCTGCCCCAGCCTCAGCCAGGCCGATGCCCGCAGGCCCGCAGGCCCGCCCGCAGCGCATGGCGCATGGCGCCAGCGACGCCGGCTTCTAAAGTGCAGCGCAGCCCCGGACGGTCCGTCCTCCGGTGCCAGGCCCACCTGGCGGAATTGGTAGACGCGCTGGGTTTAGGTTCCAGTGGCTGCGGCTGTGGGGGTTCAAGTCCCCCGGTGGGCATTGCAGGCAGAGAGGGCCTCGGGGCTATCGCAGGGGTGCTGTGGCCATGCACGACTCGCACGGCCAGCGGGCGGTGATTCCCTGAAAGCCCGGTGCTCGTGGGACCTGCTGGGCGCTGGCCGGGCCGGAGCCAGCGGTGAGCCGATCCCGGTCCGTAGTCTGGGTCGGCTCACAGCGACCGGATGTTCAGCGGCTGATGACTTCTGTGCAGGCTCTTGATCCACCGGTGGCCCCTCTCCGCAGCCCGGCTCCAGTGCAGAGCGTGCCGCGTGAATTTCTCGATCCTCCCGAGCCGCTCAATCCCACCGTGGGTCTGTTCGTGGGGGGCTATCTGCTCGCCGGACTCACGATCTGGGGCTGGTTCCAGGGCAACTGGCCGCTGCCGCTGCTGCTGTTGCTCGGCTTCCTGGCACTGCATCTGGAGGGCACCGTGATCCATGATGCCTGCCATAACGCCGCCCATCCCAGCCGCTTCTGGAATGCGGTGATGGGCCATGGTGCAGCGATGTTGCTGGGATTCAGCTTCCCGGTGTTCACGCGTGTGCATCTGCAGCATCACGCCCATGTCAACGATCCTAAAAACGATCCCGATCACATCGTCAGCACCTTCGGGCCGCTGTGGCTGATCGCACCACGATTTTTCTATCACGAAGTCTTCTTTTTCCAGCGGCGTCTGTGGCGGCGCTATGAGTTGCTCGAATGGGGCATCGCCCGCGGCATCTTCATTGCAATCGTAGTAGCAGCCGCCAAATTCGACTTTCTGCCCTTCATCTTCAATTGCTGGTTTGCCCCGGCTCTTATGGTGGGCGTGACACTGGGGCTGTTCTTTGATTACCTGCCCCACCGGCCCTTCCAGTCACGCAACCGCTGGCACAACGCCCGCGTTTACCCCGGCAGACTGATGAACTGGCTGATCATGGGTCAGAACTATCACCTGATCCACCACCTCTGGCCCTCCATCCCCTGGTTTGAATACCGCCCCACCTATCACGCCACCCGCCATCTCCTCGATGCCAAAGGATCCCCCCAGCGGCTCGGCATGTTCGAGTCGCGCGCTGATCTGTTCAACTTCCTCTACGACATTTTCCTTGGCGTCCGCAGCCATAAGAAGCGTCGCAGCCGCCTGCGCCCCCTGGCAGCCCTGATGCCCACGCGCCACGCCCGTCGTCGCGTGCTCGACGTGCTGCACCGCACCGCGGTCTCGCCGCCGGCCCGCTGAGCGGCTGGCGCGACCAGCCCGCCCCAATTTGCAAGGGGTGACCCCGTCCCGGCTCGCCCTCAAATCGCGAGAATTGAGCTCAGGCGATTCAGTCGCCGAGGATCTTCGGGACGCGGAAATAATCACCCTGCCGCTGCGGCGCCAGATCGAGCAGCTGTTCCCGCACCGGGGTCGGCTCGACTCCGTCCTGCCGGCAGACATTGACCACCTCCACGGCCCGCGTGGTGGGGGGCACCCCCTCAGTGTCCACCTGCTCCAGGTGGGCGACGTAATCGAGGATCCGCTCCAACTGCGCCGTGTAGGTGGTGATCTTGTCCTCGGGCAGCTCCAGCCTGGCCAGCTGGGCGACCTTGCGCACATCGTCGGCGGAGATCCGGCTCATGGCCAAAGGGGAGCATGTCGATGCGGCCGAACCTAGCCGCCGGACTTGCGGGTGCGAGCGAGGGCCCAGCTCAGCCCGGCTCCCCATCCGCCTCAGCCAGGAAGCGGCGCAGATCCTCGGCCAGGGCGGTGGCCGCCAGATTGAGGAAACGCTCGCCGTGCTCGGCCCGCGCCAGATAGGGATCGGAGCCCATGCGACCGTCGGGATGGCGGCGCCGGAAATCCTCCGGTCCATGGATCGGACCGGCCGGAGCCGGCTCCGCCAGGGGCCGCTGCTTGGCCAGCAGGCTGGGCTCCAGATGCAGGGTGAGGGCGATCTCGCTGGGGGTG
This sequence comes from Cyanobium sp., assembly GCA_046075505.1. Classification (GTDB taxonomy): domain Bacteria; phylum Cyanobacteriota; class Cyanobacteriia; order PCC-6307; family Cyanobiaceae; genus Cyanobium. The sequence goes on from JBJTQH010000080.1 coordinate 14,191, forward strand.
GCGTGATGCCCCTCCCGCTCGCCGTAGAGGCTGCGGGCCTCCTGCAGCACCGGGCCGGCTGTGAACCAGTTGGCCAGGCGGCAGCGCAGTCGGTCGGCAACCGGCAGACCGCGGGCGGCGGCGCTGCCATAGGCCTGGGCGAAGGCGGCCCGGGCGGTGGCGATGTTGCCGCCGTGGCCGTTGATCACGAAGATCCGCTCAAAGCCATGGCGCGCCAGCGACAGCACCACGTCGTGCAGCAGCGCCATCAGGGTGGCCGGCTGCAGGCTGACCGTGCCGGCGAAGCCGAGGTGATGCTCGGCCATGCCGAAGTTCTGGGCGGGGGTGACCAGCACCCCCGTGCGCCGTCCCACCTCCAGGGCCACGGCTTCGGCGGTGAGGGCGTCGGTGCCGATGGCGCCGGTGGGGCCGTGCTGCTCGGTGGAGCCCAGGGGCACGATGACGCCGCGGCAACGCTCCAGATAGGCCTCCACCTCCGGCCAGCTGCGCAGCTGCAGCCGCACCGCCTCGCTGGTCAGACCCTGGGGCGCCAGCGGATCGGCGGCCGCACCCCCCTGGCCGGCAGCGGTGGGGTCCGGCCCGGCAGGGGCCCCGGATCGGCCGGCCTGACGGTCGCGACGAGGGGGTGGGGGCAATTCGGTCATCGCGGACACGGCTGCGCATGGGGATCTGCGTAGGATCGACCCTATTCGCGGCGTTCCGATGCTGCAGCGCAAACTCGATCGTTTCCTTCAGGAGCAGACACCGGTCTGGATTTACCTGCGTGACCAGCAGTGCTGGATTGAGGACGCCCTGGTGGTGGAGATCCTCGGCGACATGGTCACCCTGCGCCATGAGGACGACGACGATGAGCAGCGCTCCAGCTGGGAGCTGAGTGTGCGCCTCGAATCGATCGGGGCGGTGAGCACCCGTCTCTCCTCAGTGAATCGCAGCGCCGGCAGCGACGACATCCCCACCACCGGCGACTGCCCGGAGGCGGAGCGGCTCAGCAGCTGAGTGGTTGAGCCGTTGAACGCTGGAACGGCGGAGGGGCTGCCCCGCCAGGCAGGTTCGCTGCACCAGGGCGACCCTGCGCGGCCGCCGCTGTTTTCAGGGCATCCCTGACGCGGACCGGGAGCAGGCCAGCTGCGGCGACACTCCACGCCGAACGAGCCAGCAGGCAGTGCTCAGCAGGGATTGCTCAGCAGGAAGTGCTCAGTGGGCCGTGCCGTTGCCGTCGTAGTCGTCGGTGTCGTAGTAGCCGCCCTTGGTGCCGAAAAAGAGAGTGGTCACGCAGAACGCCAGGCTCACCGCCAGCAGGATGGTGCCCAGGGAGAAGTTGCTGCTGTCCATTGAAGTAGGGAGAGGGGAAGTGGGGGAAAGGAAAACGGGAGGAAGGCGGGGCAGAGCGGCCGCAACAGCATCCGGGCAAGAAACCGGGAAGCATCCGCCCCGATCGGCGCGGGATGCGAAGCGCAGGTGACGGTCGCCATGGCGCCGCCACCGCCCAGCAGAGCTGCCAGCCCTGCAGAAGTCTGAAGCCAGTCTGACCGTTCCCCTCGGCTTGTGAAGGCGCCGACCAGCATCTGAGCACCGACAGACACCCTGGCCACGCTCCCAGCCTGCGCTTCGCGCCGCCCCCAGCATCGGGGCCCGGGGCGCAGGTCGCTGGCCCTCAGCCGCTCCTGCGGAGCCAGAACACCAGGCCAGGCAGCGGGTTGGCGGGATCACAGACACCACCGGCATTGAGGTAGGTGGGCGCCTGGTCTTCGATGGCAAACAGGCCGGAAAACAGGCGCGACACCCAACGGTGGTGATGCTCACTTTCGCGTTGATCAGCAAACGGCTGTCCCTTGCGGAAAGCCTTAATGAACAACAACATCTTCGCACCCGGCGCCGCTAAAGCAGCCATGTTCCGCACATAGTGATCATGCAGGAACAGGGGAATGGCATGGAGGCAGCCCCGGTCGATCAACACATCAAACTGCAGAGGGGGCACCTCCTCAGCGCAGATATCCAGGGCCATGAACTGCAGCGCGGCATCGCTGGCCCAAGCCCCGGAGAGCAGGCCATCAGCCTCTGGATCGCCGCCGCCAACGGCCATCCCGGAGCCAGAAGAGGGGGCCAGAAAAGCGGCATGCCGCTGGGCGGCTTTCTCAATCGCCTCCGGGAAATCAATCCCGGTTGCCCGAAAGCCCTGGTGCGCGAACCACGCCGTCACCTCCCCCAGGCCGCAGCCGACATCCAGCACCCACCCCCGGGCGGGACACCAGCCGCTCTGCACCGCCGCCACGATTTCCGGCGACACGCCACGATCCGCCCATCTGGGCCTGGCCGTGGGATCGCGCCACCGCTCCGCCCAGCCCTGGCGGCAGACCTCGCGCAGCTGCTGGCGCCAGCGATTGGCCACTGGTGCCGGCCGCGCCTCGGGGCCGGCGGGATCACCCGGCTGCTGCTGTTCGTAGGCCTCGATCCATCGCGTCAGACGCTCCAGCGTCTCAGCCGGCGCCAATCCAGGCCTGGGATTAGCTTGGATCAGAGACCGCAGATGTCGCTTGGCCTTGATGTAATTCTGAACCGAGGCTATCGACCTCGCCTCGCTCTTCTCTGCTGGGTTCATGGGGTGATCGCGCTCTGTTGCTGGTGGGCGAGTGTGGGAATCGCCTGCGGCGCTGGAGACGGCCAGAGCTTCAAGGGACCCTCTGCCTGCCCGGCTTCGGAGGGGGCCGGGCGCAGCTGGCGGGTTTCAGCACAGCCCAACCTCAATAAGCACTATAGGACTTCACCTCGATCAACGGCGAACCCAGCTGTTCATTCAGCTGCCGTTTCAGGCTGGCGCGACGGTCATTGCTGCGATAGACAGAGCGGGCCAGGGCGATGAACCGCTCACCGAAATCAGCGCAGCGCTCCTGCTCGCGGATCGCATCCTCGATCTGCCAGAGCTGCAGATTGATCGCATGCAGCTGGGCCCGCAGGTTGGGATCCACCTGCAGACCGGAGCGCTCCAACACCTCCTGCAACAGCTGCAGCTCCCGCTCCACAGGACCGCGGCGCTCAGCGTTGAGGTGCTCACGCTTGATCTCAAGGATGGTGATCTTGTCGATCAGTTCCCCGATCGCAACAGGGATCAGCAGCGGCTGCATCGGCAGGGGAGCGGGCGGGCGGAGAGACCTCACGATGCTGCAGCCTGACGCAGCAGCGGGCCGGCCCAGGCCAGAAACCGTGACAGACAGGCCCAGAGCAGACCCAGCAGGCTGCCCCAGCACCAGCAGGAACTGAGCAGTCGCTGCCAGGGCTGCGCCTGCTGTTCACCAGCTGGAGCGGGCAGCACCCAGGCCATCTGGATGGCGCCGTAGACCAGCACCAGCACCCACACCGGCACCGTCAGCACCCCGAAGGGATAGGTGATCACCTGCCCCTGCAGCAAACTCACCCCGGCGGCCAGGGCGATCAGGGCTGAGACCGCGCCGGTGGCCCCATCCCAGAGGGTCGCGATCCGCCAGTGGCGGGCCAGCAGCACCGCCGGCAGCAGGCTCGCCAGGCTGCTGAGCTGATAACGCAGCAGCAGGGGACCGAGCGGCAGCGGCGTTGCCCCCAGCAGGATCAACAGCATCAGGCCGTTGAGCACAGCCTCCCCCTGGCGGTGATGCACCCAGGGGGCCGTGATCCACCGCCAGGCCCGCCGCGGATTGCCGCTGTCCTGCAGGCGCAGCGGGGCCCGACGACGCAGGGAGGCCAGGGGCCGCAGCAGCAGCAGCTGCAGCAACGCCAGAGCGAGCAGCAGCAACAGCGCACTGCTCCAGCTGGGCGGACGCAGACGCTCCAGTTCCCCCCCCAGCCAGCGCAGCACCAGGGCCGCGCCGAAAGCCAGAGCCAACCCCGGTGCCAGCGGCTGCAGGCGGCGGGCCAGCCCATGCAGCCCGACCGCCGCAGCCCGGAGGGCACGCCCCGGGAGGGGCTGGGCCGCTGGTGGGGGTGGCGGCTGTGCTGAGGAATGGCCTGGCGCTGCCGGATGCCCTGGCACTGCCGGATGGCCTGGCACGGCAGACCGCTCGGGTGGCGGCGGCGCCGCGGAGCCGGACCGCCCCGGGGACTCCCCAGGCAGCGGGCCGGGCCGCGGCCCGGAAGGCAGATCGGCAGCCGCCTCGAGCAGATCACACAGTTCGGCCAGAACCGGCGGGGTGTAGATCCCAGCCAGCTCCTGCAGCAGCGCATCGCACAGGCTGCGTCGCAGCGCCGGCGAACGTTCCTGCAGCAGCTTCGCCAGCAGGGGCTGAAACGCCAGATCGCGCAGCGCCCCTCGCAGACGGGTCTCGCCACCGAGGGCATCGAGCATCACCCCTTCCAGCAGGCGTCCGCTCAGGGAACCGGGGCGACCGGTGACCATCCAGGCCCGCAACCGGCTTCCGATCTCGCGCCCAATTCCCATGATCCCGGCTTCTGCCGCCTGAGCTTAGGGAGCACGGTTGCGAGGAAAAGGCCGCGGCGACGGCCAGCAAAAAGCCCCCCTGGGATGAGGGGGGCGTGAAAGAGGGGAGCCTGGGAGCGGCCACCATCAAGCTGGAGCGAGCCTCCAGACATCCCTGGCTCAGGCTCGCTGCTGTCGGGAAGCCCCCTGGATGGGGGACCTTCAGTCAGCTGCCGCGGCTGGCGGAGAGGCGGGCGCGGGCGCTGGCCAGGGCCTGCTGTGCCTTCAGCTTCTCAGGGCTGGGGGCCTGACCCTCAAAGGAGGCAGCAGCCTGCTGGGCGGCTTCGAAGGCTTTTTCAGCAGCGGCCGCATCGATCTTGCTGCCGAGTTCGGCCGCATTGACCAACACCGTGACCTCATTGGCTTCCACCTCGGCAAAACCGCCCATCAGGGCGATCGATTGCCAGCTGTTGCCCTGACGCAGGCGCAGCACGCCACTGTCAAGGGCGGTGAGCATCGAAACGTGACCTGTGAGGATGCCCACCTGACCGGTGGTGCTGGGCAGGATCACCTCATCGGCGCTGCCGTCATAGACGCTCTGATCGGGAGCGAGAACACGCAGGGAAAGTGTCATCGGCTCAACCCTTGGCTTCCGAGAGGATCTTGGCAGCCTTGGCCTTCACCTGGTCGATGTTGCCGACCAGATAGAAGGAAGCTTCCGGCAGATCATCCAGTTCGCCGGCGAGGATCATGTTGAAGCCCTTGATCGTGTCTTCGAGCTTCACATATTCGCCAGACTGACCGGTGAAGATCTCAGCAACAAAGAAGGGCTGGGAGAGGAACTTCTCGATCTTGCGGGCGCGATCCACCGTGCGGCGGTCGTCTTCCGACAGTTCATCGAGACCGAGGATCGCGATGATGTCCTGCAGTTCCTTGTAGCGCTGCAGGGTGGCCTGCACGGCGCGGGCGGTACGGTAGTGCTCATCACCCACCACCGAGGGCTGCAGCATGGTGCTGGTGGAATCAAGGGGATCCACAGCGGGGTAGATGCCCTTGGAGGCCAGACCGCGGCTGAGCACGGTGGTGGCGTCGAGGTGAGCGAAGGTGGTGGCGGGAGCCGGGTCGGTGAGGTCGTCCGCCGGCACGTACACCGCCTGAATTGAGGTGATCGAACCCTCGAGGGTGGAGGTGATGCGCTCCTGCAGCTCACCCACGTCGGTGCCGAGGGTGGGCTGGTAACCCACAGCCGAAGGCATGCGGCCCAGCAGAGCCGAGACCTCGGAGCCGGCCTGCACGAAGCGGAAGATGTTGTCGATGAACAGCAGCACGTCCTGCTTGTTCACATCACGGAAGTGCTCGGCCATGGTGAGCGCCGACAGACCCACGCGCATGCGGGCACCGGGGGGCTCGTTCATCTGGCCATAGCAGAGGGCCACCTTCGACTTGCTCAGATCCTCGGAGTTGATCACCCCCGACTCCTTGAACTCCTCGTAGAGGTCGTTGCCCTCGCGGGTGCGCTCACCCACACCACCGAACACGGACACACCGCCGTGCTCCTTGGCAATGTTGTTGATCAGTTCCTGAATCAGCACGGTCTTGCCCACGCCGGCACCGCCGAACAGGCCGACCTTGCCGCCCTGGCGGTAGGGAGCCAGGAGGTCGATCACCTTGATACCGGTCTCGAACACCTTGGGCTTGGTTTCCAGCTCGGTGAGCTTGGGAGCCTCGCGGTGAATCGGGGCCGTGGTGGAGGTGTTGACGGGGCCGCGCTCATCGACGGGCTCGCCCAGGACATTGAAGATGCGGCCGAGGGTGGCCTCACCGACGGGCACAGAGATGGGAGCGCCGGTATCGACGGCGCTCATCCCCCGCACCAGTCCGTCGGTGGTGCTCATGGCCACGGCGCGGACGCGGTGATCACCCAGCAGCTGCTGCACTTCGGCGGTGAGGGCCACGTCCTGACCGGCGGGATTGCGGCCTTCGATGCGGAGAGCGTTGTAAATGCGGGGCAGCTTTCCGGCTGGAAACTCCACGTCGAGCACGGGGCCGATGACCTGCTTGACGATTCCTTGTGTGCCGGTCGCGGCGGGAGCAGCAGCTGCCATAGGTAAAGGGTGTGGCGGGGAGAGCCAGTGGGCATGAAACCCACCTGAAGCCGGGCAACCTTAACACTTCACCCCCAGCGCTCTGCCGACAGCGAACGGGCCGCCCTGCGGCCCTGCCGGAGCACCGGAGACCCATGCCGCCGAGCGTGCCGCAGCCCCCATGCAACAGAAATGGATGGCAGGGCGCTGGCCGGAACCGGGTGAAACCGGGAGGAGCCGGGGGCGCAGGCGGCGACGACGACGGGCGGGTTCGGTCACCCGAACTGGCGAACGCTGGCGCCGTCACTGGTCGCTCCCATAAGTTGGCACTCAAGGCGCGCGAGTGCCAGCGCGTCAGGATCCCCGTGGGATCCAGGGGCCGATCGGGAGATCGAGCCAGGCCGGCGCTGTGTTCACCGGTCCATCCCTCCCTCTCCGCGACCGCGCCCCATTCCAGCGATCTTTTCCTTTCCATCCATGGCAGCTGTCTCTCTCAGCGTCTCCACGGTCAAACCGCTCGGAGATCGCATCTTCATCAAGGTGTCCGAGTCGGAGGAGCGCACCACCGGCGGCATCCTTCTGCCCGACACCGCCCAGGAAAAGCCCCAGGTGGGTGAGGTGGTCCAGGTGGGCCCCGGCAAGCGCAACGACGACGGCAGTCGCCAGGCTCCCGAGGTGAGCATCGGCGACAAGGTGCTCTACAGCAAGTACGCCGGCACCGACATCAAGCTCGGCACCGACGAGTACGTGCTTCTCTCCGAGAAGGACATCCTGGCTGTCGTCAGCTGAACCGGCCGGTTCATCGGCCGCTGCATCCCTGAGGTCGCACCAGCAATCGCCCGACTGCCAACTGATGGCCCGGCGACCACCACCGTGCAGGCCCGGGCCGCAGCGGCTCCCGCATCACTCCTCCCTGATCCCTCTCTTTCCTCTGCCTTCCATGGCCAAGCGCATTATTTATAACGAGCAGGCCCGCCGCGCCCTCGAGAAAGGCATCGATATCCTCGCCGAGTCCGTCGCCGTCACCCTCGGTCCCAAGGGCCGCAATGTGGTGCTCGAGAAGAAGTTCGGCGCTCCTCAGATCGTCAACGATGGTGTGACCATCGCCAAGGAGATCGAACTCGAGGACCACATTGAGAACACCGGTGTCGCCCTGATCCGTCAGGCCGCCAGCAAGACCAACGACGCCGCCGGTGACGGCACCACCACCGCCACCGTCCTGGCCCACGCCATGGTCAAGGCCGGCCTGCGCAACGTGGCCGCCGGTGCCAACGCGATCAGCCTCAAGCGCGGCATCGACAAGGCCTCCGAATTCCTGGTCAGGAAGATCGAGGAGCACGCCAAGCCGATCAGCGACAGCAAGGCCATTGCCCAGGTGGGTGCCATCTCCGCCGGCAACGACGACGAGGTCGGCCAGATGATCGCCGACGCCATGGACAAGGTCGGCAAAGAGGGTGTGATCTCCCTCGAGGAAGGCAAATCGATGACCACCGAGCTGGAGGTCACCGAGGGCATGCGCTTCGACAAGGGCTACATCTCGCCCTACTTCGCCACCGACACCGAGCGCATGGAGGCGGTGCTCGATGATCCCTACATCCTGATCACCGACAAGAAGATCGGTCTGGTGCAGGATCTCGTGCCCGTGCTTGAGCAGATCGCCCGCACCGGCAAGCCGCTGCTGATCATCGCCGAGGACATCGAGAAGGAAGCGCTCGCCACCCTGGTGGTGAACCGTCTGCGCGGTGTGCTGAACGTAGCGGCCGTCAAGGCCCCCGGCTTCGGCGATCGCCGCAAGGCCATGCTCGAGGACATCGCCGTGCTCACCAACGGCCAGATGATCACCGAGGACGCCGGCCTCAAGCTGGAGAACACCAAGCTCGAGATGCTGGGCACCGCCCGCCGCATCACGATCAACAAGGACACCACCACCATCGTCGCCGAAGGCAACGAGGCGGCTGTCAAGGCCCGCTGCGAGCAGATCCGCAAGCAGATGGACGAAACCGACTCCTCCTATGACAAGGAGAAGCTGCAGGAGCGTCTGGCCAAGCTGAGCGGTGGTGTGGCCGTGGTCAAGGTGGGCGCTGCCACCGAGACCGAGATGAAGGACAAGAAGCTGCGCCTGGAAGATGCCATCAACGCCACCAAGGCAGCCGTTGAGGAAGGCATCGTCCCCGGTGGCGGCACCACCCTGGCCCATCTGGCCCCGGCCCTCGAGGAGTGGGCCGCCGGCAACCTCGCCGGCGAAGAGCTGATCGGCGCCACGATCGTGGCTTCCGCTCTCACCGCTCCCCTGAAGCGCATCGCTGAGAACGCTGGTGCCAATGGCGCCGTCGTGGCCGAGCACGTCAAGAACAAGCCCTTCAACGAGGGCTACAACGCCGCCACCGGCGAGTACGTCGACATGCTGGCCGCCGGCATCGTCGATCCCGCCAAGGTGACCCGTTCCGGCCTGCAGAACGCCGCCTCGATCGCCGGCATGGTGCTCACCACCGAGTGCATCGTGGCCGATCTGCCCGAAAAGAAGGAAGCCGCACCCGCCGGTGGCGGCGGCATGGGCGGCGACTTCGACTACTGATCCCTCGCTGGCGTGGCTTCAGCTCCCCCCGGGCCCTCCGGCCCGGGGGCCTGGCCTGGAGCCAGCCGCGATCAGCCAGCCGATCCCTGGAGCGATCCAGCCCAACACGGCCAGCCCCGCCACCCGGTGGGGCTTTTTCATGGCCGCAGGAGAGAATGGCAGCCAGACCTGGCCGCCACGTCGCCTCCCTGCTCAGCCGATCTCCGCCGCCAGCAGCTGCCGCAGGCGGGGCTCCAGCAGGGCGAAGGCGCAACCGCGATGGCTGATGCGGGCTTTGCTGGGCTTGTCCATCTCGGCGAAGCTCAAGCCGGCCTCGGGAACCCAGAACACCGGGTCGTAGCCGAAGCCACCGCTGCCGCGGGGAGCCGGCAGGATCTGCCCCGGGCAGTGCCCCTCCACCTCCAGCCGGATCGCCCCGCCGGGATCGGCCACCGCAAGGGCCGCTGTGAAGCGGGCGCTGCGATCCTCCGGCTGCCCGGCCGCCAGCCGCTGCCGGTTCGCCTCGGCCAGTTCCTGCAGCAACCGGGCGATGCGCAAGGGGTCGGTGGCGGCATAACGGGCCGAGTGCACCCCGGGGGCTCCGCCCAGGGCCCGCACTTCCAGGCCGGAATCATCGGCCAGGGCCCAGCAGCCGGTGGCCCGCGCCACCGCCATCGCCTTGAGGGCCGCATTGGCCGCGAAGCTGGCACCGTTCTCCTCCACCTCCAATCCCTCGGGCTGGGGCACAACCCGCACCGGCAGCGGCGCCAGCAAACCAGCGAACTCACGGATCTTGCCGGCGTTACCGCTGGCGATCACCAGGGGGAGGGCAGCGCTGGGGGAGGCATCCATGGAGGCAGAGGAATCCATTCCGGCAGACATTCGCCCGCTGACTGTGCCAGGCGACGGGCTTCCAGCGACAGGCCTCAACGACGATGGCCGTAGTGATCGCAATACCAGTCCGCAAAGCGCTGCACCCCCTCCTCGATCGGGGTGGACGGTGCGAAGCCGGTCCAGGCCTCCAGGGCCCGGGTGTCCGCAGCGGTGGCGGGCACATCGCCGGGCTGCATCGGCAGCAGCTCACGGATCGCCGGCCGCCCCAGGGCCTGCTCCAGCACCGCGATGAAACGCAGCAGCGGTGTGGGATCGGCATTGCCGATGTTGAACAGGCGGTGGGGACAGGCGGCGCTGGCCGGATCGGGCTGCAGCGGATCGAAATGGGGATCGGCGCTGGCCGGTTTGTCGAGGCAGCGGATCACCCCTTCCACGATGTCGGCGATATAGGTGAAATCGCGCTGCATGGCGCCATGATTGAACACCCGGATCGGCTCACCGGCGAGGATGGCGCGGGCGAACAGCATCGGGGCCATGTCGGGCCGGCCCCAGGGCCCATAGACAGTGAAGAAGCGCAGACCGGTGGCCGGCAGGCCGTAGAGATGGCTGTAGGTGTGGGCCATCAGTTCATTGGCCTTTTTGGTGGCCGCATAGAGGCTCACCGGATGGTTGACCGGATGCTGTTCCGAGAACGGCATGTGGCGATTGCCGCCATACACCGAGCTGCTGGAGGCATAGACCAGATGCCCCACCTCACCGTGGCGACAGCCTTCGAGAATATGGCCGAACCCCACCAGATTGCTCTGGATGTAGGCCGCCGGATTCTCTAGCGAATAGCGCACCCCCGCCTGGGCAGCCAGATGCACCACCCGCTCCGGGCGTTCGGCGGCGAACAGATCCGCCAGCGCCTCGCCCTCCTCCACCGCCAGCTCCCTGAACTGGAAGGCCGATGCCTGCGGCAGCGCCGCAAGCCGCTCCAGCCGGGCCCGTTTCAGCGACGGGTCGTAATAGCTGTTGAGGTTGTCGAGGCCGATCACCCGCTCGCCGCGCTGCAGCAACCGTTCACTGACCGCAGCACCGATGAAGCCAGCGGCACCGGTGACCAGGATGGGGCGGCTCATGGCATCACCGGGGGATCAGGGAACAGCAGTGGGGTCCAGGCTTGCAGACCGACCACCCCCAGCGCCGAACCGGAACACGAGGGCACAGCGCAGGTGGAACGCCAGCGGAGCGGCCGGGACGGCGGCTCAGGCCGGCTCCGCCAGGCGCTCACGGAACCAGGCGATGGTCGGTTCCAGGCCCTGCTCCAGAGCGATCGTGGGCTGCCAACCGAGCTCGCGCCGGGCCAGATCGATCAGGGGCTGACGCTGCAGCGGATCATCCTGCGGCAAGGGTCTGCAGACCAGCTCCAGGGCGGGATTGATGCGGGCGCGCACGAGTTCGGCCAACTGACGGATCGTGAATTCACCGGGGTTGCCGATGTTGATCGGTCCACAGTGATCCGCATTCATCAGGCGAATCATCCCTTCAATCAGATCGTCCACATAACAGAAAGAACGGGTCTGGCTGCCATCGCCATAGAGGGTGAGTGCCTCACCACGCAGGGCCTGCACGATGAAATTGCTGACGACACGGCCATCATCCGGCAGCATGCGCGGGCCGTAGGTATTGAAGATGCGCATCACCCGGATCTCGGTGCCATGCATGCGCTGGTAATCAAAACAGAGGGTTTCCGCGATGCGCTTGCCCTCGTCGTAGCAGGAGCGGATGCCGATCGTATTGACACAGCCGCGATAGCTCTCCGGCTGCGGATGCACCTCCGGATCGCCGTAGACCTCGCTGGTGCTGGCCAGCAGTAGCCGCGCTCCCACCCGCCGGGCCATGCCAAGCATGTTGTAGGTGCCCAGAAAACTGGTCTTGGCGGTCTTGATCGGATTGTGCTGGTAATGCACCGGCGAGGCGGGACAGGCCAGATGCCAGATGCGGTCCACCTCCAGCCGGATCGGATCGGTGACGTCGTGGCGGATCAGCTCAAAGCGCGGATGGCCGATCCACTGGCGCACGTTATCCTTGCGGCCGGTGAAGTAGTTGTCGAGGCAGATCACCTCCTCACCGGCCTGCATCAGCCGGTCGCAGAGATGGGAGCCCAGAAATCCGGCACCACCGGTGATCAGATTGCGGCGCACCATCAGCCTTCCCCCACCCGCCACACCTTCAGGCCGGCGGCCCGGGCCGCCTCGGCATCGGCCACGGCGCGGCCATCGAACAACCAGGCCGGCCGTCGCATCACGGCGGCGATCGCCCCCCAGTCGATCGAGCGATAGCTGGACCATTCGGTGAGGATCAGCACGGCATCGGCGCCGCGGGCGGCCACCACCGGATCGGGCGCCGGCAGCCAGCCCCCATCACTGCCGGCCCCCTGCTCCGGCTCCACAGGCGGCAGGCCCAGATCCTGGGCGATCTGGCGCGGCTCCACCTTCGGGTCGACGATCGCCAGCAGGGCGCCCTCTTCGATCAGCTCGCGGCAGATGCGGATCGCCGGCGATTCGCGCGTGTCGTTGGTGTCGGCCTTGAAAGCAAACCCCAGCACCGCCAGCCGTTTGCCGGTCACCGTGCCGAACAGGCGCTGCACGACAAGCCGGGCGATGCGGTCCTGCTGCCAGGTGTTGAGATCCACCACCTTCTGCCAGTAGGCGGCCACATCCTCGAGGCCGTAGTGATGGCAGAGATACACAAGATTGAGGATGTCTTTCTGAAAACAGCTGCCGCCGAATCCCGGGCCGGCCTGCAGGAAACGCGGACCAAGGCGGCTGTCGCTGCCGATCGCCCGCGCCACCTCACGCACATCGGCCCCGGTGACCTCACACAACGCCGCGATGCTATTGATCGAGGAGATGCGCTGGGCCAGAAAGGCATTGGCCGTGAGTTTGGAGAGCTCACTGCTCCATAGATTGGTGCGCAGGATGCGCTCGGCCGGCACCCACTGGCTGTAGATGGCGGCCAGGGCCTCGATCGCCTGCGGGTCCTCGCCACCGATCAACACCCGATCGGGGGTCTCCAGATCCGAGATCGCCGTGCCCTCCGCCAGGAATTCCGGATTGGAGAGCACCGAGAAACTCTTGCTGCCCGCCGCATCGCCCTGGGCGGCCATCAGGATCGCCTTCACCGCCTCGGCGGTGCGCACCGGCAGGGTGCTCTTCTCCACCACGATCGTGTGGCCGGTGGCTGCCGCCGCCACCTGGCGGGCCGAGGCCTCGATCCAGCGCAGATCGCTGGCCTGGCCAGCACCGACCCCACGCTGCTTGGTGGGGGTGTTCACCGACAGGAACACCATGTCGGCGGCGGCGATCGCCGCATCCACCGCGGTGCTGAAGCTGAGGTTGCGACCCCGCGCCCGGGCCACCACCGCATCGAGCCCGGGTTCATACACCGGCAACCGGTTGAGATCGGCGTCGTTCCAGGCGGCGATCCGCTCGGCATTGAGATCAACCACGATCACCTGCACGCCGGGACAGCGATCGGCGATCACGGCCATCGTGGGCCCACCGACATAGCCGGCACCGATGCAGCAGATGGTGCGGATCGGCACGGGTGCCGCGGTGCTGGTCAAGGAAGGCAGGGCGTGGTTTCGGGAGGGTAGCCCCACTGCTCCAGCGGCAGCTGCCGGCATGGGGTGTTGCCACGCAGGCCTGTCGCCACCCTGACTGACGGACACAAGTCCCAGAAGCGCTGCGGCAGAACGAGTCTCAGGTCATTGGGTGGGCAGGGAGGGCCTGCGTCCCCTGCAGTGGTGTAAATCCCCCGGCACCCCCACCCCGGCGTAGCCGGGGTGGGCCGCGCACCTCAGGCGGCTGGCCCAGCGGCTGGCATTGCAAGGGGTGGGCAGGCCCGTTTCCCTGGTTTGAGAACCACCTCAACCAGACAGACCATGCCCAAGACCCACTGTGCCGCACCTGAGCTGCCTCGCTACTCGATGGCAGCAGCGCCGGTGAGCTGATCCCCGAACTGGCTCGCTACGGCCTGCAAGAGCTGATCGAGCTGGAGGTCGCCGCCGTTCTGGGTGCTGACCGCCACGAGCGCACCGAGGAGCGGCTCGGCTATCGCAACGGCTACCGGAGCCGCAGCCTCACCACCCAGGTGGGCGACATTGAGCTCCAGATCCCCAAGCTGCGGGCGGGCAGCTTCCTGCCCTCGATCCTCGAGCCCCGCCGCCGGGTCGATCAGGCCCTGTATGCGGTGATCATGGAGGCCTACATCGGTGAGGTGTCGACCCGCAAGGTCGATGCCCTGGTGGGGGCGCTGGGGTCGCAGAGCGGCATCTCCAAGTCGCAGGTGAGTCGCATCTGTCAGGACATCGACCAGCAGGTGCAGGCCTTCCTGAGCCGGCCGCTGGAGAGCAGCAGCTACGCCTACGTCTACCTCGACGCCACCTACCTCAATGGGAGGCTGGGCAAGGCGATGCAGGTCTGCTCACGGGCTGCGGTCGTCGCCATGGGCGTCAATGCCGACGGTCGCCGCGAGCTGTTGGGCATCAAGGTGGGCGACAGCGAGAACGAGGCCTTCTGGGCCGAGTTCATCACCTCCCTCAAAGAGCGAGGCCTTGCTGGCGTCAAGCTGGTGATCTCTGACGCCCACAGCGGTCTGACCAAGGCGATCCGCAGGCAGCTGCAGGGCTGCGTCTGGCAGCGCTGCCGGGTCC
>JBJTQH010000081.1:0-10001 GCA_046075505.1 Cyanobium sp.
TATCTCGTGAAGCAGAACCCAGCGATTGTTGGGGTCGAGCTTTCCACCGAAGGGTGAATGAAACTCCTCGATGGAGAGCTGACCTGAGTGCTGAAGAACGTACATTGAGGAGCCTGAGGATTCTTCTAAGCCCGAAACGGCCGATTGCGTTCCATCCTAACCCGAGACAGCCGCTGGAATCAACTGCACCGCAGCGGATCTGGGTTGCTCAGCATGCCCTATGTAGTGTCGTGTCAACCCCGGCTGCGTCGCATCCCCCGATCGGGTGGAAAGCAGGCTGTAGCCACCGGGTTGCGGGTGCCTGCGGCAGTCGTCCCTTGGCCTGTCATCCGGTGCCACTGCCGGCCGGGGGGCGATTGCCGATCTCCGCTCTGAGCTGTCTGCAGGGATCTCAGGCCGCTGCCAGCACCAATGGTGGATGCTGCGCCAGCACCTGACGCAGATAGCGTCCGGTGTGGCTGCTGGGATGCTCGGCCACGTCTTCTGGTGTGCCGCACACCACGATCTCACCGCCCTTGTCGCCGCCTTCCGGACCGAGATCGATGATCCAGTCGGCACAGCGGATCACGTCGAGATTGTGCTCGATCACCAGGATCGAATTGCCCTTGTCCACCAGGCGCTGCATCACCTCCATCAGTTTGTGCACGTCATAGAAGCTCAGGCCGGTGGTGGGCTCATCGATCAGATAGAGCGTCTTGCCAGTGGCGCGTTTCGACAGTTCGCTGGCCAGCTTCACCCGCTGCGCTTCTCCGCCGGAAAGCGTGGGGGCGCTCTGGCCGAGCTTGATGTAGCCCAGCCCCACATCCACCAGCGTGCGCAGGCGGTCGGCCGCCTGGGGAATGGCGCTGAACACGTCGGCCGCCTGCTCCACCGTCATCTGCAGCACATCGGCGATCGTGTGGCCCCGATAGGTGACCTGCAGGGTTTCGCGGTTGTATCGCGCGCCCTTGCAGACATCGCACTGCACATAGACATCCGGCAGGAAGTTCATCTCAATTACATTGACGCCCTGGCCGCTGCACGCCTCGCAGCGCCCCCCTTTGACATTGAAGCTGAACTGCCCCACCTGTTAGCCGCGCGCCTTGGCTTCCACCGTGGCGGCAAACACCTGGCGGATCGGATCGAAGGCGCCGGTGTAGGTGGCGGGATTGGAGCGGGGCGTGCGCCCGATCGGCGATTGATCGATCACGATCACCTTGTCGATCGCCTTGATTCCCTTCAGTTCCTCCAGCCCCGCTGGGAAGGGCACCTTCAGCCCCAGCTTGTGCTCCAGGGCCGGATGCAGCAGTTCATTCACCAGCGTGCTCTTGCCGCTGCCGCTCACCCCGGTGACGCAGACCAGGCGCCCCAGTGGGATCTCCACCGACAGGTTCTGCAGGTTGTTGCGACTGCAGCCCTGCAGGGTCAGGCGGCGGCTGCCGGCATCACGGCGCTGGGCCGGGGTCGGGATCGAGCGGCGACCGCTGAGGTAGGCGCCGGTGAGCGACTCCTTGGCCTGCAGCAGATCCTGCAGATTGCCCTGGGCGACGATGTGGCCGCCATGCACGCCGGCGCCGGGACCGATATCCACCAGGTGATCGGCAGCGCGAATCGTGTCCTCGTCGTGCTCCACCACGATCAGGGTGTTGCCCAGATCGCGCAGCTTCAGCAGCGTGGCCAGCAACCGGTCATTGTCGCGTTGATGCAGGCCGATGCTCGGTTCATCGAGCACATAGAGCACGCCGGTGAGGCCGGCACCGATCTGGGTGGCCAGGCGGATGCGCTGCGCTTCGCCGCCGGAGAGGGTCATCGCCGGGCGGTCGAGGCTGAGGTAATCGAGGCCCACATCGAGCAGGAATTTCAGGCGCATGCGGATCTCGCGCAGCACCAGATCACCGATCTGGATCTGGCGTGGCGTCAGCAGCGGTTCTTCTCCCTCGCTGGCCCCTACCCCCATCAACGCCTCGATCCGCGCCAGGCTCTCGCCGACGCTGACGCTGGTGAGTTCATGGATGGCATAGGGGCCCACCCGCACGGCCAGCGCCTCGGGCCGCAACCGCAGACCGCGGCAGGTGGAGCAGGGCACCAGCTCAAGGAACTTCTCCAGCTTCTGGCGCACCGATTCGCCGCTGGCATCGCGCAGCTGCCGTTCCAGGATCGGCAGGATGCCTTCGAATGGCCGCAGGTAGGTCTGGGATTTGCGGTAGCGGCTGTCCGCCTGGATCGGGATCGGGGTGCTGTCGCCATGCAGCAACACCTGCCGCTGCTCATCGCTGAGGGCATTCCAGGGCGTTTTGATCTCAAAGCCGAAGGCTTCGCCGACTGAATAGAGCAGCGAAAAGTAATAGGAGTTGTCTTTGTCGCTCCAGGGGGCGATCGCCGCATACACCGGCAGGCTGGGATCGGGAATCACCCGTTCACAGGTGAAGGTGCGCAGAAAGCCGATGCCGTGACAATCGGCGCAGGCGCCATAGGGGCTGTTGAACGAGAACAGGCGCGGCGACAGCTCCTCCATCACCGCCCCGTGCACCGGGCAGGCGAAATTCTCCGAAAACAGCCGCTCCCGCTCCAGCCCCTCCGGCAGCTCCTCGCCGCCTTTGGGAACCACCTCCACCAAGGCCAGTCCCTCACCGCGTTTGAGGGCGGTGCGCAGCGAATCGGTGAGCCGTTCCTGGATGCCCTCGCGAGCCACGAGGCGATCGACGACCACCTCGATGTTGTGGGCGTGATTCTTATCGAGTTCGATGTTGTCGGCCAGCTCGCGCACTTCGCCGTTGATCCGCACCCGCGCGAAGCCCTCGGCCACCAAGCCTGAAAGCAGCTTCACATGGGTGCCCTTCTTGCCGCGCACCACCGGCGCCAGCAGCTGGTAGCGGGTGCCCTCCGGCAGGGTGAGGATCTGATCGACCATCTCGTCGATGCTCTGGGGCCGGATCGGCCGTTCGCACTGCGGGCAGTGGGGTTCGCCGGCCCGTCCGAACAGCAGCCGCAGATAGTCCTGCACCTCGGTGACGGTGCCGACGGTGGAGCGTGGGTTGTGGCTGGTGGATTTCTGATCGATCGAGATCGCCGGCGACAACCCTTCGATCGCATCGACATCGGGCTTGTCCACCTGGCCGAGGAACTGGCGCGCATAGGCCGAGAGGCTCTCGACATAGCGGCGCTGCCCCTCCGCGAAGATCGTGTCGAAGGCCAGGGAGCTCTTGCCGCTGCCGCTCACCCCCGTGAACACCACCAGCTGATTGCGCGGAATCGTGAGATCGATGTTGCGCAGGTTGTGCTGACGGGCGCCGCGCACCCGGATCACATCCTCAAGGCTTCCCCCGCTGAGGGTCAGAGCTGCAGGGTCGGCGGGCATCCGGCCAGGTCGGGAGCGGCCCACTGTAGGCAGTTCACCTGAGCTTCAAGGTTGGGCAAGGCACGGATCCGGGCCGCCGCGTCGCTGCCACCCCGGCTTTCGGAGGCCTCGGCTTTCGATGGTCTCGGCTTTCGGGGGCCTCAGCGGCGGCTGGCTTCCTGGGCCGAGTCAACGCTGTTCTGATGGCCGTTCAGGTGGCGCTCACAGGCCCCGGCGGGCAGGGCGATGGCCAGCAGACACGGCAGTAGCAGGACCGGAAGGCGCCGCAGGAGAGAAGCTGCTGAGGTGGCCATGGGAGCAGAGCGCAAAACGAGTCCTGGGCGGAGCGTAGCGAGGTGGAAGCGGTTCGCCTGTACGCCAGAACGTCCGGCATGCCCGAGGCCTTCGCCAACAGCCCGCCCCTGAACGGTCTGTCGCTGCCTGCTCTGCTGCTGACTGGATACTGCCGCTGACTGATCTGTGGCTGACTGATCCAGGGCTGAAAGGCCCTGGCGCTGAAGGGCCCTGCCGCTGACTGGTTTGCTTGGATTGCCTGGTCTGCTTCGCTGCCGATCGCACACGGGTGCCCTGCAGCGCTCAGCCAGTGCATGCAGCCCTCAGCCGGTGAATTCGGTGTTATAGGCCTCTTCGCCGTGGGCGCTGATGTCGAGACCCTGACGCTCCTCCTCCGGGCTCACCCGCAGCGGTGTGACCAGACGGATCAGCTGCAGCAGCGCGAACGTGCCGACAGCCACCCACAGGATGGTGAAGGCAGCCGCACTGAGCTGGATTCCCAGCTGCGCCGCGCGACCGGTGATCAGCCCATCGGCCCCGGCCGGATTAAGGCTGCGCAGGGCGAACACACCGGTGAGCAGCGTGCCCACCAGGCCGGCGACACCATGCACCGGCAGCACATCGAGGCTGTCATCGAGCTGCAGACGGGTCTTGAGCTGCAGGGCGCCGCTGCACACCAGAGCGGCCAGGGCACCGATCGGCAGGGCTGCCAGGGGTGAGACAAATCCGGCCGCCGGGGTGATCCCCACCAGGCCGGCGACCGCACCGGTGGCGACGCCGACTGCCGTTGGTTTGCCGCGCTGCAGGGTTTCCAGCAGCATCCAGGTGAGCGCCGCCGCCGCCCCGGCCACCTGGGTGGTGAGGCAGGCCAGGGAGGCGAGATTGCCCGCCACCAGGCCGCTGCCGCCGTTGAAGCCGAACCAGCCGAACCACAGCAGACCCGCCCCCAGCAGGATCAGCGGCACGTTGTGGGGCGGTGCCACCGCCTGGGGATAGCTGCGCCGCCGGCCGACCATCAGCGTCGCCACCAGGGCTCCCACGCCGGAGGCCAGTTCCACCACCAGGCCACCGGCGAAATCGAGCACCCCCAGGCCCTCGGGGCCGAGGAAGCCGGAGGGGCCCCACACCATGTGGGCCAATGGCAGATACACGATCGTGCTCCAGAGCGGCACGAACAGGAGCCAGGCCCGGAAGCGCATCCGCTCCACCACCGCTCCGGAGATCAGCGCCGGCGTGATGATCGCGAAGGTGGCCTGGAACAGGGCGACGGCGCCATGGCTGAGCTGGCCATCGCCATAGGGCTCGGACCAGTTCGACAGCCCGGCCCACTGCCACCCGCCGATGAACGGAGCCAGTGGCCCGCTGCCAGGTGCAAAGACGAGGCTATAGCCGAACAACAACCACAGCACCGTGACCAGGGCCAGGGCGCTGAAGCTCATCATCATCGTGTTGAGCACATTGCGGCTGCGCACGAAGCCGGCATAGAAGAGCGCCAGCGCCGGCGTCATCATCAGCACCAGGCCGGCACAGAGCAGCACGAAGCCGTTGTTGGCACTGCTCAGGGCCAGGGCAGCGGAAGGAGGGGGCACAGCCATGGGCCAGCGCCAGCAAAAGTTCAGGATGAACAGAGGCGCAGCATAAATGCGTAGCGGTTGCTACGGAATGGCGGCACTGTCATGTTGGCTGGCACTGTCACGTTGGCTAGCGCTGTCACGTTGGCTGGCGCTTTCGTGCTGGCGGCCCCGTGCCGGCTGGGCTGTGGCTGCGGCTCCGCCTGGATCCATTGGGCGATCTCCCTGACCTGGCTGGCAGTGACCTGGCTGGAAGTGGCGTGGTTGGGAGTGCTGCTCCGCGTCAGGCGGCGTGGCGTCCCAGCAGGCTGGCGGCGTAGCTGCGGGTGTCGCCGCAATCGCCGCCGGCCAGTTCCGCCAGTTCCGCCTGGCGGGCGCGCACGTCCTGCAGGGCGGACACCCGCGTGTGGGTGTGGCCGCCCACCACCTCCTTGCACACCCGGAAATGGTGATCGGCGGCGGCGGCCAGCAGCGGCTGGTGGGTGACGCAGAACACCTGGCGGCTGGCGGCGAGCTGCTGCAGCAGCGAGGCCATCACACCGCTCACCCGGCCGCTGACACCGGTGTCGATCTCATCGAACAGCAGCGTCACATGGGGATCGGCGGCGGCCAGGGCGGTTTTCAGGGCGAGCAGGAAACGGCTCATCTCGCCGCCGGAGGCCACCTCCGCCAGTGGTGCCAGCGGCTGGCCGGGGTTGGCGGAGAACAGGAACTGCACCGCATCGGCCCCCTCCTCGCCCGGTTCGCAGGCGCTGAGCTGCACCGCAAACCGCACCGCGGCCAACCCCATCGGCCGCAGGGTGTCGAGCAGCTGCCGTTCCAGCCGCCGGGCGGCCTCGCTGCGGCCCTGATGCAGCCGCCGGTTGCAGCGATCGCGGGCGGCGCGGGCCTCGGCTTCGGCGGTCTGCAGCGCTTCGAGATCGGCCGCGTTCCGGCCCTGGCTGAGCCGCTGGCGCAGCTGATCCCGCAGGGTGATCAGCGCCGCCAGATCGCGGCCGTGGCGCCGTTCCAGGGTGCGCAGCTCGGCCAGACGCTCCTGCAGTTCCGCCAGCCGGCCGGGCTCGCTGTCGAGCGAGGCGCCGTAGCGATCCAGATCGCGGCCCAGATCCTGGGCGAGGGCCAGCAGATCGGCGCAGAGGCCGCGCAGAGGGGCGGCACTGCTATCAAGCGCCTCCATCAGCATCAGCTCCTGTTCGCAGGCCGCCAGGTGATCGAGCACCGACGGTGCTTCGCCGCTCCCTTCCTGCAGCCGGGTGAGCAGCGTCAGCACCCCCTCCTGCAGGCGGACCCCATGGCTGAGCCGATCCTGCTCGGCCAGCAGCAGCTGCAGCTCCAGTGGATCATCCAGGGCGGCGGCTTCGAGGTCGTCGAGCCATTGCTCCTGTTGCTGGCGCTCCCCTTCGAGCCGTGCCAGATCGGCGCGCAGCTGCAGCAGGGCCGCCTCGGCCTGCCGCCAGTGGCGATGGGCCTGTCGCACGGCCGCCAGCGGTTGCAGCAGGGCATCGCCGCCGAAACGATCCAGCCAGCGGCGCTGCTGCCCGGGGCGGGCCAGCTGCTGGGTCTGGCCCTGCACGGTGAGATCGAGCAGCAGGGGGCGCAGCTCCAGCACCTGGGCGCGGCGCACGGCGATGCCGGCGATGCGGTGACGGCTGCACAGGCGGTTGTCCTGCTGACGCCAGTCGCGGCTGATCAGCAGCTCCTCCTCGCCATCGAGTTCCAGCTGCTGCTCCGTCAGCCAGGCCCGCACCGGTGGGGTGAGGCTGAAACTGGCCTCCACCTGGCCGCGGCTGCAGCCGGGTCGCAGCAATCGCGCCGCCTGGGAGCCCTGGGCGCCGCCCAGCAGGGCATCGAGGGCATCCAGCAGAATCGATTTTCCGGCCCCCGTTTCGCCGGTGAGGACGGTGAAGCCGCTGGAGAAGCCAAGCTCCAGCCGCTCGATCAGGGCGATGTTCTCGAGGCGCAGTCCGGTGAGCACGGCGGCTCCAGGCAACCAGAACACACGTTCTAGCTCAGGATGGCGCCTTCTGGGCAAGGGGCCTGGCGGTCTGTCGGCGGGTGGCCACAGCCCTTCACCAGTGGGGGCTGTGCTGGACAACGGCCTGGCAGAAGGCGAGCAGCTCCTGGGCGCTCATGTCCTGTTTGGCGTCGCTGGTGCGCCAGGCGCAGATCACGAAATCGGGTTCGGGGAGGCCGCCGTGCGGCGGTGTGCGATGGGCCACGGTAGGCAGCAGGGCGTAGTGCCGCCTGTGCTCGCCCTGAGTCGCCGCCGCTTCGCGGCTGTCATAGGTGCCGATCAGCTCCCAGGCGAGCGCTTCCCCGGTCCAGTGATCGCGGCCGCCGGAGGCGAGCACGGCCTGATGGATGGCCAGGCGGTACTGCTGCACGTTGCCCTGGCCGCCGCGTTTCTGATCGCGTTTGCACAGCGTCACGGCCTTGCGTTGCACCCAGCCGGGATAGATCAGCCTGGCGGTCGTGGGGATCCAGTCCGGAGCGGGGGTGTCCATGGGGTCGCGCAGGCAGCTGTTGCAGCCTGCAGCAGGGCGGCTCCACCGGGCCAGGGCCACCGGGGCAGAGCCTCGGAGCAGCCACCGGTCAGCATCCCGGGCAGCGTGCCAAGGCAGGCTGGGAACGGCCCCGCTTCCCCAGCTCCCGTGATCGCAGCGACGCCCGCCGGATTCAGCGCCCTGCCCGCCCCCTGGCGGCGCATCGAGGGTGGCGTCACGGCAGCGCACGGCTTCCGGGCGGCGGGGATCACGGTCGGCCTGAAGCCCTCGGGCAACCCCGATCTGTCGCTGCTGCTGGCGCCCGAGGGGGCGGTCTGCGCCGGCACGTTCACCACCAGCCGGGTGCGGGCCGCCTGCGTCGATCTCTGCGCCGAGCGGCTGCGCGCCAGCGGTGGATACGCCCGGGCGGTGCTCACCAATTCGTGCCAGGCCAATGCCTGCACCGGCGAACGCGGCCTGGCCGACAGCCTCACCGCCACGGCACAGCTGGCGGCGCGGCTGGGCCTGCAGGCCGATCAGGTGTTGATCTGCAGCACGGGGGTGATCGGCGTGCCGATCCCGATGGACACGCTGGTGGCGGGCCTGGATCCACTGCTGGAAGCTCTGAGCGAGACGGGCGGCGACGCCGCGGCCCGGGCGATCCTCACCACCGATCTGGTGGACAAGCAGATTGCCATCGAGGCCGAGCTGGGTGGCCGCACGGTGCGCCTCGGCGGCATGGCCAAAGGCTCGGGGATGATCCACCCGAACATGGCCACGATGCTGGGCTATCTCAGCTGTGATGCCGGTGTGCCGGCCGAGGTCTGGCAGGTGATGGTGAGCCGGGCCGTGGATCGCTCCTTCAATGCGATCACGGTGGACGGCGACACCAGCACGAATGACACGTACCTGGCCTTTGCAGCCGGAGAGGTTGTATCTCCCGAGCATTACCCAGCGCTGGAGTCCGGCCTGACGGCGGTGTCGCAGCACCTGGCACGGGCGATCGCCCACGATGGCGAAGGGGCCACCTGCCTGATCGAGGTGCAGGTGGAGGGGGCGCCGGATGATGCTGGTGCCCGCGCCATTGCGCGCACGGTGTGTGGATCTTCGCTGGTGAAGTGCGCCGTGCATGGCCGCGATCCCAACTGGGGCCGGATCGTGGCGGCCGCAGGCCGGGCCGGTGTGGCCTTCGATCCAGAGGCCGTGGCGCTGTGGCTGGGTGAACACCAGCTGATGCAGAACGGCCAGCCGCTGGCCTTCGATCGGACGGCAGCCAGCAGCTATCTCAGGGCCTGCGCATCAGGCCCCTATCTCGGTGGCCCCGGCCCCGAAGGCGACACGGTGATGATCCGGCTGCAGCTGGGTGATGGCCCCGGATCCGGCAGCGCCTGGGGCTGCGATCTCTCGGATCAATATGTGCGGATCAACGCCGATTACACAACGTAGCCAAGGCCTTGGCGCTGCCAAGGGTTCTGGGAGGTGGCTCTGCCGTGTGTCACGGATGTGTCAGATCCAGGGTCCAGCAAAGGCCGTGGCTGAATCGCTCAGCCGTGCCGTTCGCGCCAGATCTCCTGCACAAACGGATCGGCGAGGTCATAGAGGCCGTGGCCCACTCGCATCAGCAGATTGTCGGCCAGCAGTTCATTGACCACCGGCTGAATCTCCTCGATTCGCACCGGCCTCCCGATCGCTTCGCCATAGGCCACCGCAGCCTCTGCTGAGAACAGGCCCTTGGCAGGGCCCTCCTCCTGGGCGACACGGCCGAAGATCGCCATGGCCAGGCCACCGATCTGTTCCACTTTCTGCAGTTCAAGGTCCGCTGCAGAGCTGCGCAGCGTGGCGGCGATCACGGGTAACAGTTGATCCGGGGCGACTCCGGACGACGTGCTGAGGTGGAGTTGGCCGAGCGCCCGTAGAAACTCCTCAGGCCTGTGTCCCAGGGTCGCGAAGGCCGTCCAGGCAGCCTCTTCGGATGGCAGGGCCTCCATTCCCTCGCTACGCAGCCGCTCCAGCACATGCCGTACGTACTCCTGATCCAGCACCGGATAGGGCAGTGAGGTGGCGCCGGCAAAGGCCTGATTGCGGCGGGCCGTGAGCTCACTCACCAGGGCGCGATGGGAGCCGGTGCCCAGAAACAGGAAATGGCCAGGGGTGCCGGGTCTGGGGTTGATCGCATCCCGCGCGGCCTTGAGGGCCAGCAGCATCTGGTTGCCCTCATCGGTGGTGATCGCCTGCTGCACCTCATCGATGATCAGCACCACATCGCCGCCGCGCAGATCCACCACCTCCGTGAAGGCCTGGGCGAGGGTGGCGCCACCGGCTTCGCCCAGCTGATCC
>JBJTQH010000082.1:0-14140 GCA_046075505.1 Cyanobium sp.
TTCACTTCAACCACGCAGGTGCTTTGGGGGCCCCGATGGGGGCGATTACCGCCTTCCAGGAGCCGTGTGGACGCTACGAGTAGTGTCCCCTGCCTGGTCAAACGCTATATCCAGCCCCTGAACGGATACAAAAAAAGAAAAGCCAAAGCCACCAGATCCCAACAACGCGCAGCGCAGCAGCCGTCAGGCCACCGCCTCCCCTCCAGCGCCAACACTTCCTCAAAACCTCACCTCGCGACGAGCACCTCCGCATGGAACTCACCCTCTGGACCTACGAAGGCCCCCCCCACGTGGGCGCCATGCGCATCGCCGCCTCGATGGAAGGGGTGCACTACGTGCTGCATGCGCCCCAGGGCGACACCTACGCCGATCTGCTGTTCACGATGATCGAGCGGCGCAACCGGCGCCCGCCCGTCACTTACACCACCTTCCAGGCCCGCGACCTGGGCGGTGACACGGCCGACCTGGTGAAGCGCACCCTGAAGGAAGCGGTGGATCGTTTCCAGCCCGAAGCCCTGCTGGTGGGCGAAAGCTGCACCGCCGAGCTGATCCAGGACCAGCCCGGTGCCCTGGCGGCAGGGATGGGCTTCGGCGACCTGCCGATCGTGAACCTGGAGTTGCCGGCCTATTCCAAGAAGGAGAACTGGGGCGCCGCCGAAACCTTCTATCAGCTGGTGCGCGGTCTGCTCAAAAACAGCGTGCCGCCGCCCGGCAGCCCGAAACCCTCCCCCAACCGCTGGCAGCAGGAGGGCCGCCGGCCGCGGCTGAACCTGCTGGGCCCCTCCCTCCTCGGCTTCCGCTGTCGCGATGACGTGCGTGAGATCACCCGCCTGCTCGCCGATCTGGGGGTGGAGGTGACCGTGACCGCCCCCCTCGGGGCGCGACCGGCCGATCTGCTGCGCATCCCGACGGCCGATGCCAATGTCTGCCTCTACCCGGAAGTGGCCGGCACCGTCTGCAGCTGGTTGGAACGCAGCTTCGGCATGCCGACGATCCGGACGGTGCCGATCGGCATCGCCGCCACCACGGCCTTCCTGGCGGAGGTGTGCCAGGTGTTGGGGCTGGAACCGCCGGCCGGCGCCACCGCAGCTTCGCGGTTGCCCTGGTACTCGCAATCGGTGGATTCCACCTATCTCACCGGCAAGCGGGTGTTCATCTTCGGCGACGGCACCCATGCGATCGCCGCCGCCCGCATCGCCTCCGAGGAACTGGGGTTCAAGGTGGTCGGCCTGGGCACCTACAGCCGTGAGATGGCCCGCGAGGTGCGCGCCGCCGCCAGGGATCTGGGTCTGGAGGCCCTGATCAGCGACGACTACCTGGCGGTGGAGAAGGCGATGGCGGAGGCGGCCCCCGAACTGGTGCTCGGCACCCAGATGGAGCGCCACAGCGCCAAGCGGCTGGGGGTGCCCTGCGCCGTGATCAGCACACCACTGCACGTGCAGGATGTGCCGGCCCGCTATTCACCTCAGATGGGCTGGGAGGGGGCGAATGTGATCTTCGACAGCTGGGTGCATCCACTGATGATGGGGCTGGAGGAACACCTGATCGGCATGTTCCGCCACGACTTTGAATTCGTGGATGGCCATCGCAGCCATCTGGGGGATGGAGCGCCCGCCATGGCCTCAGTCCCCGACCCCGCCCCGGGCGAGCGGATGGCCACCGCGGCGACGATGCCCACCTCCAACGGCGGCACGGCCACGCTCACCGCTCCAGCGGCGGTGGCCACAGCAACGGCCACTGCGGTGGCGGAACCGCAGCCGGCCACGGCGGGTGTCCAGACAGCGGCCGAGCCGGTGTGGAGCCCGGATGGCGAAGCGGAACTGCACAAGATCCCCTTCTTCGTGCGGAGCAAGGTGCGACGCAACACCGAAACCTTCGCCCGCGAACGGGGGATCAGCCTGATCGACGCCGAGACCCTGTACGACGCCAAGGCCCACTTCAGTCACTGAGCCGATCGCCGCCAGCGACGGCAGCGCCGCCCGGCGACCGGCAACGCCGCGATCGGGCCCTGAAGCGTGACGAGGATCGCGAGCGCGCGTGGACGCGGGGCGTTGCGGCATCAAACCGCCATGCGCCACCGCAACAGCTCGCGATCCGCACAACCCGGCGAATGCCTGGCGGTTCTGCGGCAAAGGCTGCGGCAGCCCCGACCGCAGCAACAACCTGAGAACCAGCACGCAGCCTCCAGGAGAGATCGTGATGGCAACGCAGGCTCTGAACGGCAGTCCCCCACCGCAGCTGCGCGGCTCCGTCGCCCGGATGCTGAACCGCAGCGCCCTGGTGGCCCTGGCTCTGGCCAGCCTGCACGCTGGACTGGGCCTCGGCCAGAGCCGCACAGCGGATCCAGTCCGCCCGGGCGCTCCTGCCTGGCAGCAGCAACGGGACTGGCTGGTGCAACGCAATCGCCTGCTGCAACAACGCCTGCAGGGGCAACAGCGCTGCCTGCAGAGCGCCGGATCGGCCACAGCCCTGGATGGTTGCCGCCTGGAGCCGGGGATGATGCCCTATGGCGGAACGATGTATGGCGGCTGGGGCGGGCCCTGGCAAGGCTGCCCCTGGTGGTGAACGCCGACATGGCCCAGCCGCCCGGGATCCTCAGCTGCAGCGACGCGACAGCCTGGCGAGGCAACAGCTCTAGCGAGACAGCAGCCGTGGCGCGGGAAACAGCCGTGGCGAGGCAACAGCCGTGGCATGGGAAACAGCCTGGCCCAGTGATCAGCTGTGATGGGTCAACGGCCGTGGCGTCAAGGACACAGCTCAGGGTTGAGTGTTTGTGCTCATCGATCTGTGGCCGACTGCCCATGAAAGGAACCCTGGATGTTTCGCTTTGCACGATCAGCCCCCGGCGAGCTGGCGGCCGCCCTTGGATGGATGGCACGCCGCGTTTTCTCTGCAGAATCCGTGGCGCAATCCGTCAGCCTCTCCCCGGCACGGCCCCGTCCAGGAGCATCACTCCCGGACCGCTGCGGCGGGATGAGCTTCCGGACCAGTCCCTGGTCCGATTCCCGACGGATGGGACCCTTCTGCGGCGCCGGTCCCCTGCGCCGTTCTCGCACCCCCTGCCATGACCACGACGCTTCAGCCCCCGTCCATCCAGACCCCGGCCGGCGGCACCCACCGCGAGGACGGTGAGGGCAGTGTGCAGGTGCATCAGGATCCCGCTCTGCACATTGAGGAGGGCGCCCTGGTAATCGCCGTCTACGGCAAGGGCGGCATCGGTAAATCCACCACCTCCTCCAACCTGTCGGCCGCCTTCTCGAAACTGGGCAAACGGGTGCTGCAGATCGGCTGCGATCCCAAGCACGACTCCACCTTCACCCTCACCAAGAAAATGGTGCCCACGGTGATCGACATCCTCGAGACCGTGGATTTTCACACCGAGGAGCTGCGTCCTGAGGACTACATGTTCGAGGGCTTCAACGGTGTGCAGTGCATCGAGGCCGGAGGCCCACCCGCTGGCACTGGCTGCGGTGGCTACGTCACCGGCCAGACGGTGAAGCTGCTCAAGGAGCACCACCTGCTCGAGGACACCGACGTGGTGATCTTTGATGTGCTGGGTGATGTGGTGTGCGGCGGATTTGCAGCGCCACTGCAGCACGCCCATTACTGCCTGATCGTGACGGCGAACGATTTTGATTCGATCTTTGCGATGAATCGCATCATCGCCGCCATCCAGGCCAAAGCCAAGAACTACAAGGTGCGTCTCGGTGGTGTGGTGGCCAACCGCAGCCGTGAAACCGATCAGATCGACAAGTTCAATGATCGGGTGGGCATGAAGACGATGGCCCATTTCCGCGATGTCGATGCGATCCGCCGCTCGCGCCTCAAGAAGTGCACCATTTTCGAAATGGAAGCCAGCCCCGAGGTAGAAGCGGTGCAGCAGGAATACCTCAACCTGGCCCGCACCATGCTTGAGAACGTGCAACCCCTGCACGCTGAATCGCTCAAGGATCGCGAGATCTTCGATCTGCTCGGTTTCGATTGAGTTACGGCGCCACATGGATGGCTGTCAGGATCAAGACCAGCGTCGCGATCCAATCAGCAATACAAAGACCGGGCCGCGAAATATACGCTGGCCCGGTTTTATTTTCGGTCGTGTTTCTGATGTGCAGGCATCAGGCCAAGCGGTCGCCATCTGAACCTGCCGTAGGGGCGCGTGATCTTCGCGGTTTCGGTAGCGGCCCAGCTGCCGCAGATCCGTGCGGCAATCGAGGCTGAGACGACCCGGATGGAGGGGATGAGGAGCCGATTCAGCTCAGCCCCACCAGCTGCAGCGAAGACTCCCAGACGCGGCGGGCGGTCTCAGGATTGCTGGCCTTATCGGAGAGTTCCTGGCTGAACTGCCTGCCATCTTTTTTCTGGCGATTGCCCCAGCTCCAGTGCACACCGGACACAGCAAAATCGGGACCCATCACCACATCGGCCACCCGCTCGCCAGCCAGGGCCTGACTCACATAACCTCCGGTGATGTTTTTCTGGAACCAGGGGAAGATCGTCTGGAAGGCGCGGGGGGTGTTGCGGAATAGTGGCGTATCAGCCACGCAGCCGGGATAGAGAGAGGTGAACACGATCCCGCTGGAGTCATGCAGACGGCGATGCAACTCCTGGGTGGTGATCATGTTGCACAACTTGCTGTCTTTATAGGCCTTACCAGGCTTGAACGGCTTGCCATCGGCCATGGCGATCGGCGCCTTGAAGCCGGCCGCGAAGCCGGAGAGATCGCCCAGATCAGCCGGGGCGGGGATGGGGATCTTGCCGCCCAGCTCCTTGGAATTGGCGGTGACGGTGCCGAGGATCACCAGACGGCGCGAAGGGTGCT
Source organism: Cyanobium sp. (assembly GCA_046075505.1). GTDB lineage: Bacteria > Cyanobacteriota > Cyanobacteriia > PCC-6307 > Cyanobiaceae > Cyanobium. The sequence goes on from JBJTQH010000082.1 coordinate 4,820, forward strand.
GGGAGTGCTGCAGCTTGTCGAGCAGCAGATGGATCAGCAGGAAATGGCCGAGGTGATTGGTGGCCATCGAGATCTCATAGCCCTGGGGTGAGCGCTGCGGCTGCTTCAGGCGAGGCAGATACACCGCCGCATTCACCACCAGCGCATCGAGGGAGCGACCATCGGCCTGCACCTCGGCGGCCAGCCGCCGCACGCTGTCCAGATCGCCCAGGTCCACCTGGCGATGGGTGACGGCGGCATCGGGGATCGCCAGGGCCGCCTGGGCGCGGCGGGCTTTGTCGGTGTCGCGGCAGGCCATCACCACGTGCCAGCCCCGCTCCACCAGGGCGCGGGTGGCGAACAGGCCCACCCCGGAGGAAGCGCCGGTGATCAGGGCCGTACCGGGAGTTCCGCGGGTCGCGGTATCGCGGGCAGAGGCGGCATCACCGAGGGCGGAAACCATGACGAGCAGGCGTATCGATCGAGGCGGGAGGCGCGAACTCCCCCCTATGGCTCAGGGACGGTACCTCAAGGCCCGCAGCGCTGAGCACCTGCGGCACAGGCCGACCCGTCAGGGGGCAGGGGGGCGCTGCGCCTCAGACGACAGGCCTGCTGCGGTCTGCACACCGCCCTGACGGCTCTGCCAGACGATCCGCATGCGGTTAGGGGCGATCCACTGGCTCTGCTCGCGGATCAGCCGCTGCTCCCCGGCGATCATGAACAGCTCATCGAAACGGGCGCGGGCGCGGGTCAGCTTGGCGGTCTGCAGCTCCAGCACCGCCGCGATCTCCGCCTGGCGATCCATGCGGTTCTGATAGGCCCCGGCCAGTCGCATCAGGCTGACTCCGGCGACGGCCACCAGACCGAGTTTGACCGACAGACCGATCACGCTGCACAGCAGCTCCCGCCGCTCACTGCTGAGGGTGATCACTTCAGCCGCGGCCCCGGCACTCAGGGGCTGGGGGGTGCGCATCGGACTGGCCGCAGCCGGTGCTGCCGCCGCCCCGGCCTGGCCGGCGGTGAACCAGCCGGGCTGAGAAGCGGATCGCGCCGTGACCTCCCGATGGACACCGCGGCGAGCCGGACCAATCGCGGGCAGCGGCGAGGCATCACCCTCTGCAGCTCGCGGTCGGCGCCGGGGACTGGAAGCGCTGGGGCGGGGGGTACGGGGAGAGGAATGCAAGGGAAGGCGCCGGCAGCGGCTCTGCTTCTAGCTACTCGCCGGCGCTCTGCCAAGGGGCCAGGGCCGGAGCTTCAGGCCTTGTACAGGGAGAAGCAGAGGCGAACGGCCAGCACACCGGCGTGGGCGGCGACCACCAGAGCAATCAGAATTTCAGCCTGGTTGAGCATGGGCTTGGCGAAGAAACGCAATCGACCCATTCTTCGGGGTCCCGTGGCTACGGTCCAGCCTCCGGCCGCTCCCTGTCACAGCTCTTGATGGCATCACGCCCCTCGCCCCCTCCCCTGTGCGTGAGCGCCGGGGCCATCCGCCGCCTCGACCTCTCCCCCCTGGACCCCTTGCTGCAACAGCCCCTGGCCGAACGGCTGCAGACGGCCGGCCTGGTTGAACTGCAGCTGGAGTGGCCCCGGCCGGCGGAGGATCCGCGCGAACTGTCTGAAATCGCCGAGGTGCGCCTCTGGAGCCTGCGGGCCGATGCGCGCGACCCCTGGCTGCCCCTGCTGCTGGAACGCTCCAGCGGGCAGCTCACACGCCATGTGGCGATGCTGCTGCCCCATGGCTTCAGCCGCCAGGAGGGCATCCGCTTCGCTCCGGAGAGTCTGGAGCTGTGGATCACGCACCGGCTGTTCCAGCTCGACGAACTGGGGCGTGACGCCGGCCTCAACTGCCGCGGCAGCCTGGCCCAGATGGCGGCGGTGCTGGGCTTCGAGCTCGACCCCGACTTCTGGACGCCGCTGCCGGCGATCGGATGAGCGACGGGGAGGCTCCCCGCCTGCTGCCGCCGCTGCAGCTGGCCGGCCTGTGGCAGATGGCGATCGATACCTGGCTGCTGGATCGGGCCGTGACCAGACCAGGCAGCGCTGCCGGCCCGGGCCACTGCGGTGCCGCGCTGCGCTTCTACACCTGGAGCCGGCCGACCCTCTCCCTCGGCTACCACCAGCGCCCGGAAACCCGCTGGCTGGAGCTGGTCGCCCAGGGGCAGCTGGCCCTGGTGCGCCGTCCCAGCGGCGGCCAGGCGGTGCTGCACGGCGCCGGTGACCTCACCTATGCCCTCCTCTGGCCCCAGGCCCCGACGCGGCGTCGGCAGGCCTACAGCCGGGCCTGTCAGTGGTTGCAGCAGGGCTTCGCCCGCCTCGGTCTGCCGCTCCGTTTCGGGGAGCAGAGCGACCCACGCCCCCAGGGCAGCTGCTTCGCCGGCAGCAGCAGCGCCGATCTCGTCCACGACGATGGGGCCAAGCGCATCGGCAATGCCCAGCTGTGGCGCCGCGGCGTGCTGCTGCAGCACGGCACCATCCTGATGGAGCCCAGGCGGGATCTCTGGCATCAGGTGCTGGGCCAGGATCCCCCCGCCCTGGCACCGCTGCCCTGCAGCCGCCCGGAGCTGGTCGCCGTCCTGCTGGACTGTGCCCGCACGCTGGAACCGTTCAGCGCAGCGGACTGGCGTTGCCAGGCCCTGGAGCCGGCGGAATGGAGCGCCATCGCCGGCCGCCTGCACCGCCATCGGATCACCGGTCTGCAGGCCTCTGACGGCGTCAGCCATGCCTGAGCGGCAGCTGCCGCCCGCGAGAAGCACGCCCGCGAAAAGCATCGGCCGCTGGACGCACCCCGCAGACCGTGGCGCTTGCGGCAGGCCCTCAGTCCGCTGGAGCAGGCTGCACCTCGCCGCTGCTCACCATGGCGCGGGCCACGGGCGCCAGGGCCAGACCGAGCGGATAGGTGTTGTGGCGGCGGGCGGCCTCCAGCAGCGGGGCCGGTGGGTTGAGACCGAGGCGACGCAGCACCGCCTCGCCCAGCTCCGGCTTCTCCACCGTGCCGCAGGGCAGACCGGCGGGGCTGAGCACCAGCAACCGCGGATGCTCCTCCAGCTGCAGCACCGCCTGCCAGAGCGGCGCCTCCTGGGCGATGGTGGGCAAGCTGGCCAGGGGGCGGAGATGGTCGCCGACCGTCTCGCCATCCCAGCGCTGCACCGGCAGCTGCTGCAGGGGGACGCTGTCGATCACCCCCTGCCAGCGCCCGCGATCGCAGACCAACCACCAGTCGCTGAGGCCACCGGCCCGGGGGATCAGATCGGCGCCGGCCAGGCCCGAAGCACCTGCGCGGGCCGGGCTCCTGGGGCTGTCGCCATCCTGCAGCAACAGCTGACTGAGCTGGCGCAGGCTGAGGCCGGCCTCCAGCACCCGATAGCGACGCTGGGCCACCTCCCGCACCGGAATCGCCTGCAGCAGGTGCTGCAGGCGCAGCAGCTGACTCTGATTGCGGGCGGCGCCAAGACCGAACCAGCCCAGCAACATCAGCCAGGCCCCACCCATGCCCCCTCCGCGCAGGAGCAGCAGGGCACCCAGCAGCACCGCCAGGGTGGCCAGCAGACGGCCGCTGGCATTGGCCACCTCGATGCCGCGGCGCTGGCTGCCGGTGACCTGCCACACCAGCGCCTTGAGAATCAGCCCCCCGTCCAGCGGCAGACCGGGCAACAGGTTGAACAGCGCCAGCACCAGATTGAGCTGACCCAGTTGCATCACCATCTCGCCCAGCAGCGGCGACAGGTGGGAGGCTCCATGGATGGAGGCGAGACACAGGGCTGCCAGCAGCAGACTCACCGCCGGACCCGCCGCCGCCACCAGCAGGGCACCGCGGGCCGTGGCGCATTCCTTCTCCACGGTGGCCACACCACCGAGCAGGAACAGGGTGATGCTGCGCACCTTCACCCCCTGGGAGAGGGCCGCCAGGGAATGCCCCATCTCGTGCAACAGCACGGAGACGAACAGAAGCAGGGCCGTCAGCAGAGCGATCAGCCAGACACCGCCCGCCGGCGTGGCGCTGCCGAAGGCGGTGCGGTACTGCTGCTCGAAGCCAAGGGTGGCCAGAGCGAGGATGATGAACCAGGTGGGATGGATCCGCAGTGGAATCCCCCGGATTGAAAACAGCTGCCAGCCTTCACCCACGGCCACCGATGCAACGGGGCCCCAGGCGACACCTGGAGCATGGACTGGGATCCTAGGAAGCGAGCTTCGCCCCCTGACTCCTTGAACCGCCCTGCCCTGAAGATCTGCGGTCTGCGCCACCCGCGGCAGGCGCTGGCGATCGGAGCCCTGGGCGTGGAGGCGATCGGGGTGATCGGCGTCGCCGCCTCGCCCCGCTACCTGGAACCTCAGCCGCGACGGATCCTGTTCCAGGAGCTGGCCGCCGCCTTCCCGAACTGCCGCGGCGTGCTGGTGGTCGCCGATCCGGACGACAGCCAGCTGACGGAGCTGGCGGCTGAAGGGGGCCACCGGGTGCTGCAGCTGCACGGCCGTGAAACCCCGGAGCGCTGCAGCCAGCTGCGCCACCAGCTGGGGCTGGAGGTGTGGAAGGCCCTGCGCATCCGCTCGGCCGCCGATCTGCAGCAGGCGCAGGTCTATGGCGGCAGCGTCGATGCCCTGCTGCTCGATGCCTGGGTGGAGGGACAACTGGGCGGCACCGGCCAGGCGCTGCCGCTGCAGTGGCTGCAGAACTTTGCGCCGCCGATGCCCTGGTGGCTGGCCGGAGGGATCACGCCTGAGCGGGCCGGAACGATCGTGCGACAGCTCAGACCCGATGGTCTGGATGTGTCCAGCGGTGTGGAGACTGCGCCCGGCGAGAAGGATCTCAGCCAGGTGCAACAGCTGCTGGATGCGATCAGCGGATCAGCAACGATTCCTGCTGTTTGACCAGCTCAAAGAACTCGGCCTTGAGGCTGGGATCGTGGCGGAAGTCGCCGCGCACCACTGAATTGACCATGCTGGTCTGGGGCTCCTTCACACCGCGCCACTTCATGCAGTAGTGCTGCGCCTTGACCAAGATCGCCAGGCCCTGGGGATGACAGAGGCGCTCGATCTCATCGGCGAGGATCATCACCGCCTCCTCCTGGATATGGGGCCTGGAAAACACCCAGTCGGCAACGCGGGAGAATTTGGAAAGACCGATCACCCGATCACCCGGCTTGATGCCGATCCAGCAGGTGCCCAGAATCGGCACGAGGTGATGCGAACAGGCAGAGCGCACTGTGATCGGCCCAACAGTATAGATCTCGTCGAGCTTCTTGACGTTGGGGAAGCTGGCGATCTTGGGCTGTTGGTGATAACGCCCTTTGAACACCTCGTGCAGATACATGCGGGCGACGCGCTCGGCCGTCTCCTCGGTGTTGTGATCGTTGTCGAGGTCAATGACCAGGCTGCGCAACAGCTCACGCACCTTGCCGGCCACCTCCACCTCCAGCTGCTCGATCTCACCCTCGCGCAGCACCGCTGCGATGTTGTCGTTGGCAAGGAAGGGCAGACCCTGCTCCTGCAGGCGCTGGCGCAGACGGGCACTGATCGGGAGCGGCAGCGGCTCGCTCGAGCCATTGCGTGTACCGAAACTGGAAGGGAGAGTTGATGTCATGGAGTCGGTCAGAAGGCGCCGGCCGTCGGCATGAGGGTGAGATCTTCCACCACCTGGGTGGAGGGCTGCTGTGCCAGCACCAGCAGGGCTTCGGCCGCCTGGGCGGCTGGAAGCATGGCACGGCGGTCAAAGGAACTGACGACCGTCTCGCTATCCCAGAGGGGGGTGTTCACCGAACCCAGGGTGAGGGTGCAGACGCGCACCCCATGGGCGCGCTCCTCCTCGGCCAGGCAGCGACTGAAGGCCTGCAGGGCGGCCTTGCTGGCGCAGTAAGCACCCCAGTCCGGAAACGCGTTGCGAGCGGCATGGCTGCTGACGTTGATGATCAGACCACCGCCGCGGTCCGGATCTGCGGCGGGGCGACGCAGCAGCGGCACCACGACCCTGCACACCTGGAAAACGCTGGTGAGGTTGAGCTGCAGCAGCCACTGCCAGCTCTCGGTGGGCATCGCGGCCAGGGGGCCGGTCCAGGCGGCGCCGGCATTGTTGATCACCACGTCGGGAACAAGTCCGCGGGCGCATAGATCGGCGATACCGGGCTCCACCGCCGCCGGGTCAGCCAGATCAAGGCTGGCCACCTGCACCTGGCGGCCCAGGAGGCGCAGCTCCTCGGCCAGATCCTCCAGGGCAGGGGCGGATCGGGCCACCAGCAACAGGTCGTAGCCAGCGGCGGCGAAGCAGCGGGCGGCGGCGGCCCCGATGCCACGACTGGCACCGGTGATGAGAACGACGGGCAAAGGGGCGATGTCGCGCAAGAAAACCTTAAGAGGAGGGAGCCGCCTCTGCGGATCCCTCCTCCACGAACCGGCCCATGCGGCGGAACTTCTGGTAGCGACGTTCGCGCAGCTCCGTCTCGGGCAGGGCCTGCAGCGCTGTCAGATGGTGCAGCAAGGCCGCGCGCAGGGTCTCCGCCGCCTGCAGAGGGGCCCAGTGATTGCCGCCTGAAGGCTCCGGCAGCACCGCATCGATCACCCCGAGCTGCAGCAGGTCGGCGCCGGTGATCCGCAGGGCCTCGGCCGCCACCGGGGCCTTGCCGGCGTCGCGCCACAGGATCGAAGCGCAGGCCTCCGGGCTGGCGACGGTGTACACGCTGTGCTCAAACATCAGCAACCGGTCGGCCACGCCGATGCCCAGGGCGCCTCCGGAGCCTCCTTCCCCGATCACGGTGGCCAGGATCGGCACCCGCAGGCGGAACATCTCGCGCAGATTCACCGCGATCGCCTCACCTTGTCCCTGCTCCTCCGCCAGCACCCCCGCATAGGCGCCGGGGGTGTCGATGAACGTGAGGATCGGCAGGCGGAAGCGATCGGCATGGTCCATCAGCCGCAACGCCTTGCGATAGCCGCCAGGGGAGGCCATGCCGAAGTTGCGAGCCACGTTCTCCTTGGTGTCGCGCCCCTTCTGATGGCCGAGCACCAGCACCGGCTGATCGCCGAGGCGGGCGACGCCACCCACCAGCGCCTGATCATCGGAACCGCGGCGATCGCCGTGCAGCTCGATCCAGTCATCGCAGATCAGCTGGATGTAATCGAGGCAACTGGGGCGCTGCGGATGGCGTGCCACCTGAATCTTCTGGGCCGGCGTCAGGTTGCGGAAGATCTCATCCCGCCGCCGCGAGGCCAGGGTTTCCAGCTGCAGCAGCTGCTGGCTGACATCGACTTCCGAATCGCGGGCCAGCTGCCGGATCTGCTCGATCTGCTCCTCCAGCTCAAACAGGGGTTTCTCGAAATCGAGCAGAGCGCGGCGAGCCATGGCGGAGCAGCGAGGAGGGGTACAGGCGGAAACGAATCGGGTGTCAGCTCGGGTGTCAGCCGTGCAGAGCGTCAGGCGTGCCAGCGGTGACGGTGCCAGCAGACCAGGGTGTCAGCGGAGGAAGGGGCCAACGGTGAACGGCGCAGAAGGGGAGCCGGGCAGGCAGGGGTCGGGGCAGGCAGTGGATCTGCAGGGGCCGAGGGCCGAGGCCATCGCCGGGCTCGCGGAGTGAGGCGGCACCGCGGCGCGCCATCCCCCTCAGGCGACGGCCAGCTCACCCAGACGGGCGGGGTCGAGCCCAAGGGCCTGGAAGCCATGGCGGAGCGAAGCCTCGCCGATGCGCTCCATATTGGCCAGGGTGATGTTGTTGCGTCCCCAGCTGAAATTGGTGTGGATGCCCTCGAATTCCAGCAGCATCGCCTCAGCGAAGCAGGCGAACAGCTGACGGCGCGGATTGGCCATCTCCGCCACCTCCATCATCTGCCAGCCCAGGTCCTGCCAGAACTCGACGATGCCGCCCTTGATTACATGCACGCCCTCACCGGCGAAGCGGCTGTCGAGGTTCTTGGGATAGCCGCCGTCGATCATCAGGCAGGGCCGCCGCAGGGTGGAGGCATCCACCTCCAGCCCTTGGGGCAGGCTGGCCACCCACACCACCACATCCGCCTCGGGCAGGGCCTCCTCCAGTGACAGAACCCGGCCGCTGCCCAGCTCCGCCTGCAGATCGAGCAGACGCTGCTGCTGGCGGGCCACCAGCAGCAGCTCGCCGACACCGGTGCGCTGCAGCCAGCGGCACACGGCACTGCCGATGTCACCGGTGGCACCGACGACCGCGACGTTGGCCCGGGCCAGATCGATGCCGAGCAGGGGGGCATTGCGCTCCACCTGCTGGCAAATCACCCAGGCGGTGTGGGTGTTACCGGTGGTGAACCGCTCCCACTCGAGGGTGGTGCTGCGGATCTGCTGCTCCTTGAGCAGGTTGAAATTCTCGAAGATGATCGAGGTGAAGCCGCCGAGGGCGGTGATTGCGATGTCGCTCTTCTGAGCCAGCTCCATCGCAGCCAGCACCTTGCGCCGCGCCGTCTTGAAGCGGGTCAGCATCTCGGGCACGAACACCGAGTCGATGTAGGCCCCTTCGACCACGGTGCCGGTGCGGCTGGTGACGCTGACCGTCTCCACCAGCTGGGGAGGGGCAACGCACCACATCTCGAAATCCCCTTCGGCGTATTCGGGGTAGCCGAGCTGCAGTGCCTTGCTGCGTGCTTCCTCGAGGCTGGTGGAGTGACCGATCAGGCCGAACATGCGCGCTTCACGAGGGGTGAGCTGGGACGGCCCCGGAGCGAGCACCGGGGGCTGTCGCCGGCGTCACAGTTTGCCATGGGCGGCTGCGGTGGATCGGGGCAGGATCGGACGCGATGCCGCGGCATCCCGGCCCGGACCGAGAGAGCCGTGGCACCCTGCAGGGTTCCGGGCCGATCCGGGCCGATCAGCCCACCAGAGCCGCCATCGCGAAGCGGGCGATCTCGCGGGAGTTGAACCCGATCTCGGTGAGAGTCTCCTGGTAGGAGGCCATGAAATCGGCCATCAGGTCCTCCTTGTCCATGTGGAGGTTGGCAGCATCGGCAGCCACCTGCTCAAGCATGCGACGCACCAGGGGCAGGTTCTGGCGATTGGCCTGCTCCAGCTCGTCGCGCACGCTGGCCAGATTGGCCTTGAGCCACTCCTGGCCGTAGTTGAGATGGGTGTACTCGTCCTTGACCACCGCCTCGGTGATCCTGCGGGCGAAGGGATCGGAGACAGGGATGTAGATGTGGTAGGCCGAGATCGCGAAGGCTTCGATCAGGATCGCCTGGATCAGCAGGCAGGTGGTCACCTTGCCTTCGGCCAGGGCCGCCTGGAAGTTGTCGCGCAAGGGCTGGAAGAAGTCGCGGGCGAAGGCCATGTCGGCCGTCACCCCCAGGTTCTGGCCGCAGGCCGTGAAGCCCTTCTTGTGCTTCAGCTCCATGCGGGCC
>JBJTQH010000083.1:0-5084 GCA_046075505.1 Cyanobium sp.
TCCCCTTCGCCCGATCGGCGACAGCCGCCGCCGATTTCAGGCAAGCGCAGGGCCCTGGCAGAGCCCCGATCCCCGGGTCAGCGAGGCCGCGGACGGTTCGATCGACCCGGGCAGACCAATCTGTGCAGATCAATCTGTGCAGACCATCCAGTGCCGCACGCCTCCTCTGGCGTCCACGTCGCATCCGAGGAGGACGATCCGGAGCCTGAAGCAACGTCCCGACACGCGGCCTCAGGCAGCTCCCGGATCTGCCCCTAAGTCTGCAGCCAACAGTGGTGCCGGCCGACGCCCAGAGCCTGCATCAAAGCCTGAAGGGGGTGACCCGGAATCCACGCCTGCCCAGAGCATCCCGTGTGGCTGCTCCCTTCCGGTCCTGACCAGGTTTAGGCGTCAGGGCCGCGTGGGTCCGAGTCGTGACCGATGCTAGCAAGGCCACCCTTCCCTCCGGGCCGATCCCCGCCGTGCCGTTGCGTCCCGCCGATCTTGAGCTCCGCAAGCAGGAGGGTCGCCCGATCGCCGTGCTCACGGCCTGGGATGCCCTCTCCGCCGCCGTGGTGGCCGAAGCCGGCGCCGAAGCGGTTCTGGTGGGCGACTCCCTGGCGATGACCGTGCTCGGTCACGGCACCACCCTGCCGGTCACCCTCGAGGAGATGCTGCATCACTGCCGGGCGGTGGGCCGGGGCCTGGAGGCCTGGGCGCTGCAGCAGCTGCTGCAGAGCGACGACGCTCGCGCGGTCGCCGTTGGTGGTGCTGGAGAGGCCCCATCCGGCCGCGCCTCCGGGCGCCGGCGGCCGCGCCTGCCGCTGCTGATCTGCGATCTGCCCTTTCTCAGTTATCAGTGCGGCGCCGATGAGGCCCTGGCCGCCGCCGGTCGTGTGCTCAAGGAAACCGCCGCCGCCGCCGTCAAGCTGGAAGGGGCCGAACCCGAAACCCTGGCGGTGATCGATCGGATGGTGCGCAGCGGCATCCCGGTGATGGGCCACCTCGGCCTCACCCCCCAGTCGGTGCATCGGCTCGGCTATCGGCGCCAGGCCAGCGATCCGATCGCCCAGGAGCGCCTGCGGCGCCAGGCGGAACGCCTTGAGGCCAGCGGCTGTTTCTCGCTGGTGCTCGAACACGTGCCCGCCGCCCTGGCCACCACGGTGAGCCGCAGCCTGCGCATCCCGGTGATCGGCATCGGTGCCGGCGAGGGCTGCGACGGGCAGGTGCGGGTCACCGCCGATCTGCTCGGCCTCACCGAGCGGCAGCCCCCCTTCTGCCCGCCCCTGCTCGAGGGCCGCGGCCTGGCGGTGGCCGCCCTGCGGCAGTGGATCAGCGATCTGCCGGGCCGCGATGCTCCCACCACCGCAGCAGCTCCCGCAGCACCGCATTGCTGAGGGCCAGCCCCTCCGGATCGCTCAGACGCCAGCGGGGCCCCTCCAGCCGCAGCACCCCCCGGGCGACGAACGGCGCCAGCTGGGTCTGCAGATCCGCCAGCGCTTCGCTCGGCAGGCCGGCCTCCGCCAGCAGCGCTGCAGCATTCACCCCCTCACGGCGCCGCAGGCCCACCAGCCAGCGGTCCTCCCAGGCCATCGGCTCGCCGTCGTCCTGCGGCGACCCGCCGCGCGCCTCCAGCTGCTCCAGCCAAGCGGCATAGGCCTCCCGGGTGCGCGGCCGCGCCCGTCGCACGCCATCGGGGGCCGCCGTCGCTCCCATCCCGAAACCCCACCAGCCGGCCCCGCTCCAGTAGACGCGGTTGTGGCGGCAGGCATGGCCGGGCAGGGCGTAGTTCGACACCTCGTAGTGGCCGTAGCCGGCCCGGCTCAGGCGTCGCTGGGTGTGCCACATCAGCTCGGCGCCAGTGTCCTCATCGGGCAGGTGCAGCTCCCCCCGCTGCTGGCGCCAGGCGAACACGGTGCCCGGCTCCACGATCAGGTCGTAGATCGAGAGGTGAGGGGGGGCCAGGGCGATCGCCTCCTGCAGCTGGGCATCCCACTGGGGCAGGTCCTGGCCGGGCAGGGCCTGGAGCAGATCCAGACTCCAGCTGGTCAGGCCCCCCCGCCCCAGGGCCTGCTGCAGCCAGCCGGCGGCCTGGCGCAGAGCGTCGGCGCGATGGCGGCGGCCGAGGCCCTCCAGCACCGCATCGCTGAAGCTCTGCCCCCCCAGGCTCACCCGATTGATGCCGACCTGCAGATAGCCCTCGAGGCGGGCCTGATCAAAGCTGGCCGGATCCATCTCCAGGGTGATCTCCCCGCCCGGCATCAGGCCGTAACGCTGGCGCAGCAGCGTCAGCAGCGCCCCCACCTGGGCCGGGGTGAGCATCGAGGGGGTGCCGCCCCCCAGATACACCGTCGCCAGGGGGGGACCGGCCGGGGCGAGGCGGATCTCGCGGCTGAGCTGCTCGAGATAGGCCGCGATCGAGGCGGCGCCGGGCCCATCGGCACCATCGGCCCGATCCCCCAGGGGCACGACGGCGAAATCGCAGTAGAAGCAGCGCCGATGGCAGAAGGGGATGTGCAGATAGGCCGAACGGGGCGCGATGGGCGGTAACCGCGGCCTGGCAACGGGCGGTGGATCCGTCATGCTGCGATGCTGGTGCGTTGGGCCGCCACAGGATTTCGCCATGGTGGACACCCTCATCCTGGTGCTGTTTCTCCTCTCCGGGGCCGCCACGGGCTGGCTGGGGGTTGACCTGCTGCCGGAAGGCCTGCTGCTGCAGGTGAACAACCCGGAAGGGCTGCGCACGGTGCTGGGGGGCTTCGGGGCGTTTTTCGGGTTGCTGGCGGGGTTCTTCTTCCAGCAGCTGCGCCGGCGGCTGATGGCCCAGGTGCGCAGCATGCCCACCGACCTGCTGATCAGCCGCGCCGTCGGTCTGATCCTGGGGCTGCTGGTGGCCAATCTGCTGCTGGCGCCGATCCTGCTGCTGCCGCTGCCCTGGGAGGTGGTGCTGGTCAAACCGCTGGCGGCGGTGCTCAGCAATGTGTTCTTCGGGGTGCTCGGCTACAACCTGGCCGAGGTACATGGCCGCACGCTGCTGCGGCTGTTCAACCCCACCAGCACCGAAGCGCTGCTGGTGGCGGAAGGGGTGCTGCAGCCGGCCAGCGCCAAGATTCTCGATACGAGCGTGATCATCGACGGCCGCATCCGCGGCCTGCTCGAATCGGGGCTGCTCGAGGGTCAGGTGATCGTGGCCCAGGCGGTGATCGATGAGCTGCAGGCCCTCGCCGACTCCGCCAACGCTGAGAAACGCGGCAAAGGGCGGCGGGGCCTGAAGCTGCTGAGCGAGCTGCGCGAGCGCTATGGCCGCCGCCTGGTGGTCAACACCACCCGCTACGAGGGCAACGGCGCCGACGACAAGCTGCTGCGGCTCACCGCCGACACCGGCGGCACCCTGCTCACCGCCGATTACAACCTGGCCCAGGTGGCCCTGGTGCAGGAGCTGAAGGTCCTGAACCTGAGCCAGCTGGTGATCGCCCTGCGGCCGGAGGTGCAGCCCGGCGACGACCTGCAGCTGAAGATCGTGCGCGAAGGCAAGGAGGCCGACCAGGGCATCGGCTACCTGGAGGACGGCACGATGGTGGTGGTGGAAGATGCGCGGCGGCGCATTGGCGAGCGCCTGGCGGTCACCGTCACCGGCGCCCTGCAGACCCCCACCGGCCGCATGGTCTTCGCCCGCACCGAGCGGAGCGAGAAAGCTCACACCGAGCGGAGCGAGAAGGCTCAAACCGAGCGCAGCGAGAAAACCAACACCGAGAAGCCCCACAACGAGGGCGGTGACCAAGGTCAGGGCGAACGCGGCGTCAAGGCGCAACCGGAGCGCAGCGACACCACCAACAGCGACAGGGGCGGCGACCACAGCGACGAGGAGACAGCCCGGGCTCGTGCCGCTGCGGAGAAGGCCGCTCGCCGCTCCTCCGAGGTCGTACCGGCGGCGGCATCTGCTCCCGCCGGCCCAGGCAGCCCCACGCAACCGGTCGGCCCCGCGGCAGCGCCATCCACACCTGTTGCCCCCCCAGCGGTCGCCGGCGGCGCCGCTGCCCAGGATCCGCCGCCGCCCGCCGCCGTTGAGCCCAGCGGGCCGATTGCGGCTGAAGCCCCCCCATCCGGCGGCAGCGACGCCAGCGCCCCGCGTTCCTCCGGCCGCGGCCAGGGCCCTGCAGGCCGTGGCCCCTCGACGGCGAAGGAGCGCCGTTCCAGGCGTTGAAGCGAGGGGCGACGCCCTCGATGCCTGCCCGCACGCCGTGACGTTCCGCCCGAGCCCGGGGTGATCGCGCTGCCGCTCCTGTCCTGTGCGGGCGTCAAGGGCTCCTAGGGAGGTGGCCGCTGCAGCGGATCCGGGAGCCGGCGCGAAACAGCCCCACGACCAGCCCGGAGACGGCAGGGAGCCTGCGGGCGGAAAACCCGTCCAGCGCTGACAACGTCCGCCTCCCGGCCCCGGCTAGGCTTGCGATCTCCCCAGCGATGAGTGCGGATGACGGTGTCGGCCCCCTACTACGGCGATTCCGCCGTGATCCGCACCCCCCCACCCGACCTGCCTTCGCTGCTGCTGAAGGAGCGAATCGTCTACCTGGGGCTGCCGCTGTTCTCCGACGACGACTCCAAGCGCCAGCTGGGCATCGATGTAACGGAGCTAATCATCGCGCAGCTGCTGTATCTGGAGTTCGACAACCCAGAAAAGCCGATTTATTTTTATATTAATTCCACCGGCACCAGCTGGTATTCAGGCGATGCGATCGGCTTCGAAACAGAGGCCTTCGCCATCTGCGACACTCTGCGGTATGTCAAGCCACCGGTGCACACGATCTGCATCGGCCAGGCGATGGGCACCGCCGCAATGATCCTCAGTGCCGGCACCAAGGGGCAGCGGGCGGCCCTGCCCCACGCCTCGATCGTGCTGCATCAGCCCCGCTCCGGCGCCCGCGGCCAGGCCAGCGATATCCAGATTCGGGCCAAGGAGGTGTTGCACAACAAGCACACCATGCTCGAGATCCTGGCCGACAACACCGGCAAGAGCGTGGAGCAGCTGTCGCGCGATTCCGATCGCATGACCTATATGACTGCCGAGGAGGCCCGTGAGTACGGCCTCATCGACCGGGTGCTCTCCA
>JBJTQH010000084.1:0-26568 GCA_046075505.1 Cyanobium sp.
TATGCCCTGGCCTGCCTGATGCTGGTGCCGCGCTTCTCGCTGATGGTGCTGGCCGGAGCGGTGGGTGGCGAGGCGGCGCGCGGCTCGCTCAGCCCCCTGGCGCTGACGATTCGGATCGTGACGATCGTCGCCACAGGGGCGCCTCCGCCGCCATCCCGGCCCTGGTGCGCAGCGGCGACACCGTGTACATGGCGGTGCAGGCCGGCTCCGGCGGCAGTGCAATCTACTGGACCTCCAGCAGCGATGGTGGCGCCACCTGGAACAACTGGCTGGCCCTTCCCTCCAGCATGAGCTCGGTGAAGCCGCCCTCGCTGGCGCTGGTGAACGGCACGCTGTATCTGAGCTATCTCGGTGATGGCAACAACGAGATCAACATCACCGCGCTCACCGACGCCGCCACCAACAGCTGGAGCACGCAATATCAGATCCCCGGCCAATCGGCCACCTACGCCAGCCTCACCACCGAAACGGTGGGCACGAGCCAGCAACTGGCGGTGTATTGCGTCTCGAGCGATGCCACCAATCGCATCCTGAAGGCTTACACCACCAACCCGGGCTCCAGCAGCAACTGGACCTCGGACATCCAGATTCAATACAGCAACAACAGCGGCACCCAGACCGCCTCCGCCCCCCTGGCGGTCAGTCAGCTCAACGGCCAGACCTACCTGGCCTATCAGGGCGGCACCACGGGCAGTCCCAGCACCGAGATCTACATCGCCACCAGCACCAACACCAACACCGGCAGCAGCTGGAGCGCCCAGGGGCTGCTCGATCCGGGCGTCAGCACCGGCTGGGGCTCTCTGGCGGCAGCGACGGCCTCACGCTCAGCTACGGCGCCGCCAGCGCCCCCGACAGCCTGCAACTGAGCCTGCTATAGCCCCAGACGAACGGCACGGTGGCGATCAGCCAGACCAGCAGCCAGCCCCTCTCGGCGCAGCAGAGCAACACCGTGGCGATCCTGCTCGGGGAGAGCAGCAACGTCCAGGAGCTGCTGCTCGCCGGCATCAACACATCCGCCGCCGACTCCTCGGTGCAGACCACCGTGCTCTCGCCCTTCGAGGCCTGGAGTGGGGTGAATGGGGCAAACTCCGCCTCCACCCCGGCCCTGGCCCGGATCGGCGACACCCTCTATATGGCGGTGCAGAGCGGCTCTAGCGCCGCGCCCGGTCCGATTCAGTGGACCTCCAGCAGCGATGCCGGCGCCAGCTGGGCCGCGTGGCAGAGCCTGCCCGGCAACCTGCGCTCCGGCGAGCCCTTGTCCCTTGCCGTGGTCAACGGCAACCTCCATCTCGGCTACCTCGACGGTGACGGGGCGATCGCGATCACCACCCTGGAGGCGGCCGGCAGCAACAGCTGGAGCACCCCGTACACGATCGCCGGCACCAACGCCAGCGCGGCCACCCTGCTGCGGGAAAGCGCGGGGGGGCGCCAGCAGCTGGCGGTGTACTACGTGGCCAGCGGCAGCGCGGCAACACCGGATCAGCTGTGCAAGGTGTCCAGCGCCACGCCGCAATCGGCCGGCTTCTGGTCGGGGGTGACGCCGCTCACCACCGCCGACGGTCAGACGGCGATCACGGCCTCGGGACCGCTGGCCGCCAGCCGCTACCAGGGCCGCACCTGGCTGGCCTATCAGGGCGGCACCGGCAGCAGCAGCGCCACCGCGATCACGATCGCCTCCAGCGCCGCGGTGAATCGCGGCAGCTCCTGGTCGCTGCAGACGATCACCGACCCCGGCAGCCGCACCGGGCTCGGCCTCAGCGGCAATGCCGGCGGTCTGACGCTCAGTTATGTCACCGCCGCCAATCCGCAGGCGCTCACCGTCAGCCGCTTCCGCGCCGGTGATATCTCCCCCGACAGTGCCCTGTCCCTGCTGCAGACCTGGTTCAACGCTGATGGTGCCGCCGGCGCCCTGGCCGGGGCGTCGATCGACGGCAATCTCGACATCAACGGCGATGGCTTCGCCGATGTGCTGCTCTCCAACCCGCCGACCCGCAAGGGCGGCAGCCGATCGGGCCAGGGAGAGCAATATGCGGTGTTCGGCGGCGACCGGCTCGGGATTGCCTCCCAGGTGGGCACCAGGGCAGATGATGGCCTGAAGGGATCACCGCTGGCGGATGTGATCTACACCCTGCAGGGCAATGACACGGTGCACAGCCAGGGCGGTGCCGATGTGATTCTCACCGGCTCCGGAGACGACAGCATCGCCATCCGCGACAACGCCTTCCTACGGATTGACGGCGGCGCCGGCTTCGATCAACTGCTGCTGCAGGGAGAGGCGAATCAGGCGTACGACTTCCGCCTCGCCGTGAACAAGCCCGAGTATTTCGCCGGCACAAAGCTGCGCCAAATCGAGCGGATCAGTTCTATCGGTTCAGGAGCCAATCAGCTCAGCTTTGATGCAGCAGTGCTGAATGCGATCAATCCCGATCGCCTGCTGTTCCTCACCCCCGACCGCAAGGATGCGATCGCCCTCAGCGGTGCGTTCCAGCGCAACAGTGCCTTCGATGCCCGCTTCCAGGGCGCCCTGTGGACCGCCTTTGCCGCCGGGGCCGCTGCCGATCCCCACCCTGCCCTGCTCTATGTGCTCAATCCCGGCGGGGGTTCCCCCAGCAGCGCTGCTGCGGCCGACTGGTTGAGCGCTCAGATCAGCATCAACGGCTCCAGCCTGGCCGCCAGCGCTCCGCCGAGCGATGCGGCCTCCAGCAGCATCACGACGGCTTCGGCACCGACCACCGGCGTGATGACCGCTTCAGCGCCGCTGTCGGCTGCCGCTCCCGCCACGGCGACCGTCACCGCAACCTCCACGGCTGCGCCTATGGCGAAAAGTGCACGCATCGCGAACACGGACCCTGCTGCAGGGATCACTGACGTCGACGCCATGGACAGCGTTGAGGGCATGGCTGTTGGCAATACCCTGACTGCTGGCGACACCATGAGTGTTGGCGACACCATGGCTGCTGACGAGGATCTGCCTGCTGGCCTGAATCCTGCTGCCAGCGCAGACTTGACCGTCAGCGCAGACATGAACGCCAGCACGGATACGGCTTTCGGCGTGAATGCGGCCGTTCGCGCAGACAGGGATGTCAGCGCAGACAGGGCTGTTCCCAGCGAGATCGGAACCGGGTCTCCCGATCTCTCCACCCCAGACACCACCCCGGTGCTTCTGAGCACCGCCACCCCGGATGCGGAGCGCCAGGATGCTCCGGCAGCGCCAGCGGGCGACTCCGCCGGGCTCGTGGCCGTCTCGGCTCCGGGCCTGGCGCCGGTGCCCCAGGAGGTGCTCAGCAGCCTGCGCTTCGGCAGGGGGCTGATCCTGGAGTCGCTGCGCACCCCGGCAGCGGAGCAGGCGGCCCGCTTCGTGATCCGCCGCAGCGACAGCAGCCACGATCAGCTGATCATCTACAGCTCCACGGCGGCGAACAGCAGCAGCCATCCCGGCCGTGATTACGGGCCGGTGCTGGGGCTGCTGCGCCTGCCGGCCGGAGTGAGCAGCCGCCTGGTGCGCGTGCCCCTGGAGGCGAAGGCGGCCGCGACGCTGGGCACTCCCACCTTCAGCCTCAAGGTGGAGGAACTGACCGATCGCGGCCAGCCGGAGCTGCACCTGCTGCTCAGCCCCGAGGCCAACGCCGATGGCGAGCGGCCCGTGCTGTCCGAGCTGGCCTTTGAAGTCGATCGCCAGGCCAGCCAGGCGACGATCACGCTGCGGGCCGACACCACCTCGGCCCATGCCCAGGCCCGGCAGAACCTGCGCTTCACCCTGACGAGTCGCTCCAGCGCCGATGCCGATCCCAACGAGGCCGGCGCCCGCTCCCAGACCCTGGAGCTGCGCGATGGCAGGCAGACCGCCTTTGACCTCGATGATCTTCGCAATGACCAGGTGGCGCTGCAGTTCAACCTGGCGCTGCAGGCGCCGGATCGCTCCCTGGCCCTGCAGCCCGCCGAGGACAGCCACAAGGACCGGCCGCTCAACCTGCTGCATCAGCCCCGCTTCCGGCCGGCGGCCGATGCCACCCTGCAGGTGGGCGATCCCAACAACGCCTCCCCCAGCCGCTTCCTGCTCCAGGGCAGCCTCCACCGCCGCGGCGCTGACGCCGTGGAGATCGGCTACCTCCAGCTGCGCCCCGAGGAGAGCGTCACCGCCCTGCTTCAGGATCCCGAACGGTTCCGCCGCCGCGCCCGCACCCTGCTCACCAGCCGGCCGAAACAGCCGGGAACACTGCTGCCGGAGGAGTTTGAGGCCTCCCGCGATTTCTTCATCAAAAACCAGCGCCGCCTGCTGCTCTATGCGGTGGAAGGTGCCGGCCTGGCGGAGCTGGACAGCCTCGACGATCAGCGGTTCTCCCTGCTGAAAGCGCGGGAATCAGACGACAGCGAACAGCGCGCCCGCTTCCGCACCCCCGGTGGTGTGCGCGTGCAGCTGCAGGTGATCGACGACCGCCAGCAGCTCGACACCCGCCTGGCCGGCCAACAGGGCCGCGCGCCCGTGCTCGATCTCTCTCACTACTCGGACAAGCACACCCTGCGCGGCTCGCTGGAACTGGTGCACAACACCAGCACGGCTGGCGAAACAGGCGCACCCGCAGCGCATCCAGCGGACCACGATGTGATCATCCGCTTCTACCGCTGCCTCGATCCCCACGGCACCGTGCTCGATCGCGCTGGGGAGCCGCTCCTCCCTGGCCAACGCGGGTACGCCCGCGCAGCCCTGCATCCGGAGAACCGGATCGACACGCTCCAGGCGGCGGCCCCCGAGGCTCCGGAGAGCCTCAGCAGGGAGTTCGCCATCACCGGCGGCCTCTTCGCTGCCCCCACCGCCCTGGTGAAAACAGCCCTGGAGAACAGCGATGGCGACCGCCACCATGATCGCCACCGTTTCTTTGCCTTCCCGGCGGCCAATCCCGAGGGCATCCGCGCCTTCGCGGTGCTCGCCGCCAACACCTTCGGCTTTGACGATCCCTTCAGCGGCGCTATCTCTACCAGCGATGTCATCGCCAGGATCCAGCCCACGGAGGTGATCTGAACCGGGGGGGCTAAGCAGGAGGCCCAGGGTGACATCCACGCCCTAGGCCCTGCCTTCTGCACCAGAGCGGCTCGCCCCTCTTCTCCACGGCCACCCCCGCTGATCATCAGATCCACCGCCACCAGGCGATGCAGGGCCATGGCGTAGGTCTCGACGACGGCTCTGGCGTGTTGCCGTTTGCCGAGCCGCCACTTGGTGGTGATCTCCCAGGCGGACACACCCGCCACGGCAGGGCCATTGCCGAGCTGGTGCCGCGTCTCCAGGTGCGTGATCTGCTACAGCTTGAGGCCCTGCGCGCCTTCTTGCCCGAGCAACCGACCACTGGCGTGGAGATCATGCGGACGTTGCGGGATGAGCTGGCGCCTGATGCTCTACCTCGACACCTGTGTGCTGCTGGCCGTGCTGACGCCGGACGCGCACTCCGCCACGGCGACGACGTTTCTCGCGCAGGCCAGTGCACCGCTGGCGATCAGCGCCTGAAGTGTCACCGAGCTCCATTCCGCCCTTTGCCAGCGCTCTACGCATAGTGGCTCCAGAGTCGCAGCACCTTCACGATGCGCTCCTCTTCCAGCACCTGATACACGAGCCGATGCTGAATATTGATGCGGCGTGAGCAGGCCCCCCGCAACTCTCCGACCAGGGCCTCGTAGGGCGGCGGCTGGGCGTAGGGGTCGTTAGCCAGAAGCGCCAGCAGGGCCTGGGCCTTCTGCTTGAGGGCCAGAGATGCAGACGCGAGCTTGCGCGCGTCCTTCTGGGCCTGCCTGGTGAACAGCACGGTCCAGCTCACCAGCCAGGCTCGCTGCTCAGCTCAGAGACCTCGGTGGCCATCCCCTCCAGGATCGACTCACGCATGCCGGGGATCGAGACCAGATGCAGGGTCTCCTGAATGGAGCGCCAATCGGCTTCCGAGACCAGCACGGCATTGCCCCGCTTGCCGGTGATCTGCACCGGTTCATGCGACTGCCCCACCTCATCAATCAGGGCGTAGAGACGCCTGCGGGCTTCCGTGGCTGAGACAGTGGCCATGGTGATCGCTGTGCCCGTACGTCTAAGCGTACATGGCTTGGCCCTGGATCGCCTGGCGCTCCTGCGCCTCAACGCAGCGTCACCACCCCCTCGAACTGGGCGAATGCCGGATCGGTGCTGGCCAGCACGAGATCGTCAGACCGGGCCTGGGCCGCCAGAAGGCGATCCAAGACGGAGTCTTCTTGCCGAGCCGCCACTTGGTGGGGATCTCCCAGGCGGAGGCAGCGCTGACGACGAGCGTGTTGTCGCTGTCCTTCAGGGCGTTGCGCAACTCAGGCGGGAGCTGCGACTGCTGCTGTTGCCGCGGCTGGCGGCGATCCCGATGCATCTGATCCATGTCGCCTGCGCCCTGGGCCTGGAGAACCGGATCGATGCGCTCCAGGCCGCCGCAGCCGAGGCTCCAGGCTGATCGCATCCATGCTGCT
The DNA here is from genome assembly GCA_046075505.1 of Cyanobium sp. Lineage (GTDB taxonomy): Bacteria > Cyanobacteriota > Cyanobacteriia > PCC-6307 > Cyanobiaceae > Cyanobium. The sequence goes on from JBJTQH010000084.1 coordinate 6,472, forward strand.
CACCTCAGCGCTCACCTCAGACGGTGGGGGAGCTCCATCCCGAAACGTGCTGCAGCCTGAGAGCACAAAAAAGCCCCCACCGATGGCAGGGGCTGAACGGCGGCACACCAACAGGTGCAGCCGCGAAACAGAAAGGAGATGGGGCCTCAGACCTTGCGGCTGTAGAACTCCACCACCAGCAGTTCGTTGATCTCGAGCGCCACCCATTCGCGCTCGATCCTGCCGAGCACCTTGGCGCTCATCTTGGCCTTGTCGAACTCCAGGTGCGGCGGCACGTTGGCCAGACCAGGGAACTCAAGATTGCCTTCGGCGAGCTTCTTGGACGCCTTGCGTTCACGGATGGCCACCACATCACCGGCGCGGCACTGATAGCTGGGGATGTCGACCACCCGTCCGTTGACGGTGACGTGGCCGTGGTTCACCAGCTGACGGGCACCGGGAACGGTGGGGCCGAAACCCAGACGGAAACAGACGTTGTCGAGGCGGTTCTCGAGCAGACGCAGCAGGTTGGTACCCGTGGAGCCATCCTGGGCACGGGCCTTCTTCACGTAGCGCACCAGCTGCCGTTCGGAAATGCCGTAGTTGAAGCGGAGTTTCTGCTTCTCTTCCAGACGGATTGCGTATTCGGAGCGCTTGCGACGGGCTTGGCCGTGCTGACCGGGGGGATAAGACCGCTTGGCGGCCTTACGGGTGAGACCGGGGAGGTCTCCCAAGCGCCGCGTGATCCTCAGGCGAGGGCCGCGGTAGCGGGACATAGGGAACTTCGAGCAGGGGATGGAAGCCGCGGCCGGCGCAGAACGCGCTGCCACCGTTGCGGCATCGGCAGGGAGCGGGCTTGCGGCATGCTTGGAAATCCCCAGGCAGCCTTCGCCGTGCACGGCCGATCCCCCACCCTAAACGGTGGCGCCTGCCCCGCTTCCGAGCCGCCGTCCCAGCCGGCCCCTGCTCCCCTGTCCCTGTCGGTGGGTCCGGCGGCGCTCGGCCTGGCGCCCCGGGCCGGCATCGGCATTGCCGGCCCCGCTGCCGCTGCGCCCCTGCCCTGGCGCCAACGGCCGTTGAGCGCCGTGCTGCTGGCCCTGATCGGCTTCTACCGCCGCTGGATCTCGCCCCTGCTCGGACCCCGCTGCCGCTTCATTCCCAGCTGCAGCGCCTACGGCTTCGAGGCGATCCAGCGCCACGGCCCCTGGAAGGGCGGCTGGCTCACCCTCAGGCGCCTCGGCCGCTGCCACCCGTTCACGCCCTGCGGCTGCGATCCGGTGCCGGACTGAGGCCGCGCTGGGGTGGCGCTCGGCGCGATGCTGCTTCTGTGTGTGGTGGTGGCAGCGATGGTCGATCCGGAGCTCCAGCTGCGGCTCTACAGCCGCCAGGGCTGCTGCCTCTGCGAAGGCCTGCAGGAACGGCTGCAAGCCCTGGATCCGGCGCCGGCTCTGGAGGTGGTGGATGTGGACGGCGAGCCCGGGCTGCAGGCGCGCTACGGGCTGGAGGTGCCGGTGCTGGCCCTGCACCGCGACGGACGGCTGCAGGACCTGCCGCGGGTGCCGCCACGCCTGAGCGGTGCGGGTCTGCGGGCCTGGCTGGTGAAGCACACGGCCCTCTGAGCGCCTGGCCTCCCCCACCCCGCCAATCCCCGCTGGGGAACCTGCCGCGCCACGACCGCGTCGCGGACCTACCCGCCGCGGTGACAGCCGCGCGACCTCGACCACGCAACCGGTGGCCGTGCGGCGGTGGCAGCGGAGTGGGCGGCAACCGGCGCATCGTTGCCCCACTGCCATCGCTATCTGTTCATCGCTGTCTGTTCATCGCTGCCGTTCAGTCCCCGGCACAGCGGCCTAGAAAGGCGCCAGTTCACCTGGGCCCTGCGGGGCCGCCGCCGCCATGGTTCAGCTGCTGCATCCGCTGCTGCATGAGGTGGGGGTGCCGATTCCCTCCCAGCTCGCCAATGCCGACATCAGCGCGATCAGCTGCGATTCGCGCCGCATCGGTCACGGCAGCCTGTTCATCGGTCTACCCGGCACCCAGGTGGATGGGGGCGACTTCTGGCCCCAGGTCCTTGCTGCCGGTGCCGCCTGCCTGCTGATCAGCCACGAGGCGGCCCAGCGCCATCCCCCCGCCCCGACCGATCCGGTGCTGGTGCTGCCCAGGGAGGAGCTGAGCCGCCTGGCCGGCGAACTGGCCGCCGCCTTCTGGCAGCACCCCAGCTCCCGCCTGCAGCTGTTCGGGGTCACCGGCACCAACGGCAAGACCACCGTCACCCATCTGATCGAACATCTGGCCGCCGGCAGCGGCCGCCCCTCCGCCCTGTTCGGCACCTTGGTGAATCGCTGGCCCGGCCACAGCGTCACGGCTCAGCACACCACCGGTTTTGCCGATCTGCTGCAGGGGGAACTGGCCCAGGCGGTGGCCGCCGGCGCCCGGGTGGGGGCGATGGAAGTGAGCTCCCATGCCCTCGATCAGCAGCGGGTGGCGGGCTGCCGCTTCGCCGGGGCCGTGTTCACCAACCTCACCCAGGACCACCTCGACTACCACCTGTCGATGCAGGCCTATTTCGAGGCCAAGGCGCTGCTGTTCGGCGAGCCGCTGCTGCAGGGCGGCGCCGTGGTGAACGTGGATGATCCCTGGGGCCGCCAGCTGGCGGAACGGCTGCAGGCCCAGGGTCTGCCCTGCTGGCGCAGCTCCCTGGACGATCCCGACGCCGAACTGAGGATCAGCGATCTGGTGATGGAGGCCCGCGGTATCGCCGGCACGCTGCACACCCCGGCCGGCAGCGGCGCCTTCCACACACCCCTGGTGGGGCGCTTCAACCTGATGAACCTGCTGCAGGCGGTGGGGGTACTGGTGCAGCAGGAGCTGCCGCTGCCGCAACTGCTTGAGGGTCTGGCCAGCTTCCGCGGTGTGCCCGGCCGGATGGAACGGGTGCACGCCCCCTCCGAAGCACCGGCCCCGGCCGTGCTGGTCGATTACGCCCACACCCCCGACGGCCTCGAGAACGCCCTGACCGCCTGCCGCCCGTTCACCCGGGGGCGCCTGATCTGCGTGTTCGGCTGCGGCGGCGATCGCGACCGCAGCAAGCGACCCCAGATGGGGGCGATCGCGGCGCGACTGGCCGATGCGGTGGTGGTGACCTCCGACAACCCGCGCACGGAGGATCCGGCCCGCATCCTCGAGGACGTGGTGGCTGGCATCCCGGCCGGCAGCAACCTGCAGGTGGAGGCCGACCGGGCCCGGGCGATTGCGATGGCGATCGCCGCCGCCGGCCACGACGACCTGGTGCTGATCGCCGGCAAGGGCCACGAGGACTACCAGATCCTCGGCACCACCAAGATCCACTTCGACGACCGCGAGGAAGCGGAGAAGGCGCTGCGGGCCCGCAGCCATGGCTGAGGGTGCCTCGGGCTCTCCGGCGGCGCCATAGGCGCAGACAGCAGGGGCGCAGCCGCCCTCCCAGCGGCCGCACGCCAGGCGGGGGAGACCTCAGCCCAAAGCCGGCGCCGCCATCCAGGCCGCCACCGCCTGCAGCAGCTGATCCACCTCTGCCTCGGTGGTGAACACGTGGGTGCAGGCCCGCACACAGTGGGGATCCTCCAGGGTGCGCAGCCAGAGGCCGCGGGCACCCAGGTCCTGCACCAGCGCGTCGGCCCGGCGGCCCGCCTGCGGCCCGGATCCACCCGGGAAGAAACTCACCAGACCGGCGGGAGGCTCCACCTGCAGCAAGGGCTCCAGGCCATGCTGCTGCGAATCGCGCTGCTGCAGACCGATCTGCCGCAACCCGATCTGCCGCAACCCGTGCCAGAGGCGGGCGCTGCGCTCCCGGATCGCCTGCAGGCGCTGCTCGGCGCTGCCTACGGCCTCCAGCAGCTGCAGGGAGCGATCGAGGCCGGCGAACAGCGGAATGCAGGAGGTGGCCACCTCAAAGCGGCGGGCATCCGTGTGGAAGGCACTGCTGCCGCTGTGCTCCCCGGCCAGGCTGCGCCAGCCGATCAAGGTGGGGCTGGCCTGCTCCAGCAGGCGTTCCGACAGCGCCACCACCCCCAGCCCCTCCGGCCCGCAGCACCATTTATGGCCGGTGCAGGCGTAGATGTCGGCGGCGGCGGCAGCCTCCGCCACCGGAATCGCCCCCAGCGACTGGGCGGCATCGACCAGCAGCCAGGGCCGGCGCGGGTGCTGGGCCAGGCGATCAGCGACAGCGGTGATCGGCATGATCTGGCCGCTGTTCCAGAGCAGATGCGAGAGCGCCACCAGGCGGGTGCGGGGCGTCAGCGCCTGCTCCAGCCGGGCCAGCACCGCCGCAGCGGTGCGCTGGCAGGCCGCCTCCGCCTCCGCGGGGCCGTCGGTGTCGCCGCGCAGATCAGCCACCGGCAGGAGGCACAGTTCCAGCTGCTGGCGGCGGGCCAGCTCACGGCAGGCGGCCACCACACCGGGATGTTCGGCATCGCTGAGCAGCAGCTGATCCCCCGCCTGCCACGGCAGACCCCAGAGGGGCAGCACGCAACCGGCGGTGACGTTTTCGGTGAAAGCCAGCCGCTGCGGCCCCACCCCCAGCCAGGCGGCGGAAGCCAGGCGGCTGCGCAGGGCTTCGGTGGTGCGGCTGACATAGGGCCATACCGCACCGCTGAACGGCCCCAGCTCCTGGATGGTGCGGAAAGCAGCGGTGATCGCCGCCAGGGAGGCCTCGGGCAGCGGCCCCTGACCGCCGTAGTTGAAGTAGGTCTTGTTCGCCAGGGCGGGCATCTGCTCGCGCAGGGCGATGGCCAGGGCCGGCCGCGACGACTCGGATGGAGACAGGGCGGCGGGCATCGCGACAGGCAGCGGCGGGGTCAGTGCTGCAGCACGCCAAGGCGCTGCAACAAAGGCACGGTATGGCTGCGGAAGCGATCGACCACAGCGGTGAGCTCGCGGCGGCGCTCCTCCTCACCGAGGGGCACACCATCCCGCTGGATCTGACGCTCCAGGGCCTGCAGGCCGGCATCGATCGCCTCCACCAGCTCCTCCTGCGACCGACCGGATAGCAACGCCTGCACGCCGAGCAGCTCGACATCGTTGAGGGTGTGGCTGTTGCCGCTGCGCGGGCAGGCCAGGGCCCGGTAGGGGGCACCGGCCGCCACGCGGGAGACGATTTCGGTGTTGCAGCGCCGGGCCGGCCCCGGATCGCGATCGGGTGGCACCAGCGCCACGCTGCCGCGACCGATCAGCAGAGCCAGGTTCTGCAGCAGTTCCGGCAACGGCGTGCCCTGCAGCGCCTGGCGCAGATCGGCGAGGCTGCGGGGCTGATCCCCCAGGGTCTGCATCAGGCTCAGGAACCAGTCGCGGTTGCCCTGGATCTCCCCGAACCCAAGCCGGAACTGGAAGGCGCTCTCCTCCTGCAGCTCCGCTTCGCTCTGCAGGCGCAGCACCTGCAGCTGCTCCAGCCGCGCCAGGGCCTCCCGAGGCCAGAGCGGATCGAGGCCTTTGACGTACACATCACGCCGGAAAGCCTGATTGGTGAGCAGATCGCGCACCACTTCCCGCAGGGCCGAATCGCTCTGCTCCTGCAGCTGGCGGCGATAGGGCTCCGGCAGGATGCCATCGAAATTGTCCGCCAGATGGGCGCTGCCGAGGAAGCTGAGGCCGAGATCGCGGCAGGGCTCGATCACCTGGTTGGCATACAGCGGCTGCCACTGGCTGTGGTTGTACTCGTGCAGCAGATAGCCCGGATCCATGCCGGCCAGCCCCTCCAGACGGGGCGCCAGACCGGGCTGGGCCGTGAACACCTGGGCCCCGCCGTCGCGCAGGGCACTGAACAGAGCACGAGCCGCCTCCAGGGCGGGCAGTCCCTCACCGCGATGGGCCTGGAATGTGCGCACCATGTGCTGGAAAGGGGTGGCCGCCAGCCAGCCGGGCAGGGCGTTGTAGGAGACGTAGAGCAGACCACCCGGCCGCAGAGCAGCGGCGGCCAGGCGCAGCAGGAGCGCACCGATCGCGGGCGATACCCAGCTCAGCACCCCATGGGCCACGACGATGTCGCAATGGCCCACCAGATCGCTCCAGACCTGGGGTGGGGCCTGATCGAGCTGCTGGACATCGGCCTGCAGGAAGGTGATGTTGTTCAGCCCGCAGGCCTGGGCCAGGGCCCGGCCATGGGCGATGTGATCGTTCTGCAGATCAATGCCGATGCACTGCGCCTGCGGATAGTTGGCGGACTGCAGGCAGAGCTGCAGCCCCTGGCCGCAACCCAGCTCCAACAGGCGGAAAGGGGCGGCGAGGTCGGGCGGCCGGTGGCTGCGCAGCAGGCTGAGCAGAGCCAGGCGTTCCGGGGAAGGCTCGCTGTAGGCGCCGAAGGTATAGCCCGCTCCGGTGAAATAGCCGTGGCGCAGGGTCATGAAAACCGGGGAATCACGAGGCAGAGAAGCTGCAGAGAAGCGGCAGGAAACCAACCGCAGCACAGCGCCCTGTTGTGTTCCGCCGTGGATGCTCCCTGAATCCCTTGCAGCCCCAGCTGCAGATCTGGGATCGCCGAAAGGCCGGCAGAGCCGCCCGGCAGGCTCAACGGGCTAGCGCCGGGCGGGGGTACCTGACAGGGCCGCACCGGGCCGTACCAGGTCGAGCCAAGCCAAGTCAGGACGTGCGGGGCCGCGAGGCGTCAGAGCACCTGACCCACGACCACAGCGGCCACAGCCGAGAACAGGGTGATGCCAAGGGCGGTGAGCGGATTCTGCCCCTGGGCCACGGCCAGGCTGGTGATCACACCGGCTCCGAGGCAGGCCACGGCCAGCTGGGTGACGAGTTCACCGCGGGACTGCGGATTGGGGCTGGGAATCACGGCGGCGACTGCGACTGGGCGGACCGTAGGGAGACCGACCGGAACGGTCTCGCCCACCCCCGCAGCTCGTTACCGGCTGTGGGGTTTCGTTAGCTGGCTTTACATGGCGGAGTCGGCTGTTCTTGGCTGATCTCACCGGTGGGCAACCATCAGCCGGCGTGCCCCGACGGCCCTCCCCTCACGCCAGAGCCTCACACCAGGCTGTGGAGCAGATCCTCCCAGTGGCGCACCCAGCCGACGGTGTCGAACAGGGGCAAGCGGGCGGCCGGGTCGAGCAGGCGGTGGCGCCGTTCCAGCAGCAGATCGCGGTTCCGGCCCAGGTCGATCGCACGCTCCACGTAGGCCTGCGGGTCGGGGCAGATCAGATCGTCCATGCCCACCGCTGCGCAGAGGCTGGCCCCCATGCGCGACAGAAACGAGTCACCGGGACAGGTGAGCAGCGGCAGCCCCGCCTGCAGGGCCATCGCCCCGGTGGCACCGGCGCCGTAATGGGGCGTGTCAAGGAACAGATCGGCCTGCCGACAGAGATCGGGAAACTGGGCCGCCGGCGAGCGCTCGGCGAATACCAGCCGCTCGGGGGCCACACCGTGGTAGCGGGCATGGTCCCGCAGGCGCTGTTGCGTGCCGGCCTGCGAGGCCACCAGCAGCAGGGCACTGTCCGGTACCGCCTGCAGGATCGCCATCCAGGCCGCGAAGCGATGCGGGTCGAACTTCACCGTGCGGTTGAAGCAGGCGAACACCATCTGATCGGGCCGCAGACCGAGGCTGCCGCGACTAGGGGGCGGTGGCAGCGGTTCATCCGGATCGGGTGGCAAGGCCGCTGAGCAGAGGAAGGCATGGGGCAGCCGCAGCACCGGTTCGCTGTAGCCGTAGTCCAGCTCCGGTGGGATCAGCCAGGAATCGGCGACGATCCCATCGAGGAAGGCGGCACCCATCGAGGCGGGATAGCCGAGATAGAGCAGCTGCAGCGGTGCCGGTCGCAACGCCAGGGCCGAAGGGCGCCCCTGGTGGGTGTAGCCCATCAGATCCACCAGCACATCAATGCCGTCGTCGCGGATCAGGCGGGCCAGCGCCTCGCTGCCAAGGCGACTGACATCACGCAGCCGCTCGCAGCCGCGGGCCACCGAACGGGTGTAGCGATCACGGCTGCCCGCCAGCATGTAGCCGATCGGCACACAGCGCTCGCGGTTGTGTTCGGCGAACAGGCCATGGATCAGACCGCCCATGGCATGGCAGCGGAAATCGGCGGAGAGGTAGCCGATGCGCAGCGCCCGCCCCGGCGCCGCCCCGGAGGGAACCGCGGGGCCGGCGGTGGTCGCCGTGACGGCGGGATCGAACCGCAGCGGCGCCATCGCTTCGATGATGCCTTCGGCATGGCGGGCGCCCACCCGGCGCGGCAGCTCAAAGGGCAGGGGCAACCCCAGCAGCCGCATCGGCACCGCCATCGATACAGGCTGCTCGGTGGCCAGCTGCTGCTGCACCACCGCCGCCAGATGCTGCATGCGGGCGTCGTGATCGTCCCAGAGGCAGAGCCCCAGACGCACGCTCTCCACCATCGCCAGCAGGTTGAGATCGTCGGGGGCGAGCTGCAGACCACGGCCATAGGTGGCCAGGGCGGCTTCGGGTTCATCGAGCGCCTCCTGGCACTGCCCCAGGCCGAACAGGGCCGCACCGTGGTCGGGTGCACGGGTCAGCAGACGCTGGAAACAGGAGCGGGCCAGGGCGAACTGCTCCATCTCCATCAGCACACCACCCAGCTGCAGCAGTGCGCCCGGGTGGTGGCGATCCAGCTGCAACACCCGGCGCAGGGCCTCGACGGCCTCGATCGGGCGGTGATGCTGCACCAGCAGTGAGGCGAGGCGATGGGCCAGTTCCGGGTCGTCCGGCTTCTGGGCGATGGCCTGACGCAGGGTGTCCTCACTGCCGGCCGGATCGCCGAGCACCTGCAGCAGGCTGGCCCGGTTGGCCAGGGCGGTGGCATGGGCCGGGTCGAGGCCGAGCGGATCAAGGGCCAGGGCGGCATCCAGGCTGGCGAGGGCATCGCGATGGCGTTCGAGCCGATGCAGCACCAGGGCGCGCTGCTGCAGGGCCCGCGGATGGTGCGGATCGGCGGCCAGCACCGCCTCGTAGCCGGCCAGGGCCTCGGGCCACTGCTCCAGGATCTGGTGGGCGCGGGCCAGGCCGTAGCTCCAGCGCAGCGCCTCCGGGCTGCCGGCTTCATGCACCGGGAGCTCCCAATGGGCCCGGTACAGCAGCAGCGTCGCTTTCCAGGTGGCGGTGAAGGCCTGGCCACCGCTGGCATGGATCAGCTCCAGCGGCCACACCCCCAGGCGCAGCCCGGCCCGTTCGGCGCGGCGACAGACATCGAGGTCGTAGAAGTGAAACGGCAGCCGCGGATCGAAGCGCAGCCCAGCGCGACGCAGTACAGCAGCCCGACCGGCCAGGACCACACCATCGAGCAGCTTCGCCGGTGCCGGCGAGGGGCCATAGCGCTGCAGCTGCGGGGCCTCCGGACTGCCGTGCAGCAGATGCCCCACCAGATGGGGGTGATCCCAGCTGCCGTCGGCGGGATTGAGCCACCAGGCCTGCTGGCCGCTCTGACGACGCCCGTTGCCGGCCACCCCCACCAGATCGAAGCGCTCCAGCGCCTCGTGCAACGCCGGCAGCAGCGGCGCCTCCCCCAACCAGACATCGTCGTGGCAGAACAGCACCAGGCTGTCGTCGTCGGCCTGCTCCAGACCCTGGTTGTAGGTGAGCGCCAGGGGATCGCGGTTGGCGAAGGCCAGATGGCGCTGGTAGCCGGCATGAACCGGCAGGGCCAGGGAGCGCCCCAGCAGGGAATCGCGCGCGAAGGCTTCCGGCTCGAGGCGGGTGGCGGCGACCAGCAGCAGCGGTGAGGGGGTCATGACAGCGCAGAGGGCTCGGCAGCGTCCGCGAACGGGTTGAGACGGGCCGCCGCCGCGGCACACTGTCGCCCCTGACGGCGATGCAGACCCGCCAGGGCGCGCAGCGGCCTGGAACAGAGCGGATCCAGACCGGCGGCCCGCTCATAGGCCTGCTGGGCGAGCGCCGGGCGCTGCAGCTGCTCCAGCACATGACCCAGAAACACCAGGGGATAGGGATCGCTCGGATCGGCGGCCGTGGCGTGGCGGAACAGGTGCAGAGCCTGGGACCAGTCGCTCTGTCGCAGCGCATCCAGCCCCGCCTGATAGGCCTGCTCAGCCCCACCCTCAAGATCCCGACGCCAATGGCGGGGACCGCATCGCTGCCAGCCGGGCCCCTGACGCAGCTGGCGCAGAGAGCGGCCCGCGGCAACCTGCAGGGCATCCCGGGCTGCAGACGACAACGGCGGGCGGGCCGGATCGAGCGAGGCAGCCGGATCAAGCGTGGCAGCCGAATCAGTCGAATCAGCCGTGGCAGCCGTGGCAGCCGTGGCGACGCTGTGCTGTTGCAGCTGCTGGTACCACGCCAGCTGCCGCGGTGCATGCTGCGCCTGGAGCCGGTGCTGCGCCACCTCGCGATGGGCGGCAGCCGCCAGGCGGGCACGACGATCGCCATCGCGGCGGAGTGCATCGAGCTGCTGCAGCAGTTCAGCGCTGTCGCGGAACAGCAGGCCGGTGATGCCATCGCGAACCGAGGCGTAGGTGGCGCAGCGCTGCAGCAGTGGCACCACCCCCCGGGAGGCGTACTCGAGGAATTTCACATCGGAACGACAGGCGTTGTAGTCGCTGGCCAGCAGGGGGGCCAGCCCCACATCCAGCCCCTCCAGCCAGTGGAGATAGCCCGTGATCGAGCCGGCGGGCCGCAACCGGAAGCGCTCCGGCGGCGCCCCCTCGAACAGCCGGGCAAACTGGGGATCGGCCATCAGCTCCAGCTGCACATCGCTGTGGCGATGCAGCCAGCTGATCAGAGCCGGAGCCACAGCAGCGACATCGTCGTAATGGCCGGCGGAGCCACCCCAGCCGACACGCAGCGGCCCCGGCGAGCGAGGCGGCAGTGGCGGCACCTGCGACAGCTGATTGGCCACGATCTCCAGCTGCCGGCCGTGGGGAGCCAGCCGCTCGGCCAGCCCGGCCGAACTGACCTGCACGGCCTCGCACTGGCGCAGCAACGCCTGCAGCAGCGTCCAGGCGCGGCGATCGCTCCAGTTGGCATGCACCGGATTGCAGCGCTGCACACCCGGCAACCAGTCATTGACCTCCAGCACGGTGGGACGGCCCAGCAGGCGCCGCTGATGCACCAACCGCAGCAGCTCCACATCCATCCCCATCAGCAGCACCAGCACATCGGCAGCCAGACAGGCGGCATCGCGATCCCGGGCGCAGGGGTGGAGCTCATGCACCTCCACCCCCTCCAGCTGGGCGAGGGCCGCCGCCGGCTGATGCAGCCGATAAACGGGATCACCGCTGTCACCGAAGCTGCCGACCAGCAGCAGGGCCAGAGGCGACTGCGCCGAGGCATCGAAGGCCTGGACTCCGAGCGGATCGGGATGGGCCATCTCGCTGCTGATCGCGGCTGCAGACGTCACGGCAAGACAACCAGCTGCAGCCGCTGGGCGGCCTGATCGAGGCGGCGATCGTCACTGGCGAAGGTCAATGGGAGCTCGAACTGCGCGTGCAGATTGTAGGCTGCAGCCAGGTGCACACTAGCAATGAATAGATTAAGACGTGCAGAGGTATCGCAGAAAAGGATCACGTTCCTGAACCGCGATCTTCGATCACGATGTCACTGATCAGAGGCATCGGGCTGCCTGATGGCCACGAGCCGTGCGAGGGGCAAACTATTGCATATGCAACCATCTTAGCCGCCTCCCACCACGGGGCGGTCTGGGGCGATCACCCGGCCATCCAGGCTCAGCAACACCGCCACAATCGCTGCTCCTGCCAGCACCGCATCGTCCAGCACCTCATCGTCCAGGCACAGGCGGGCGCCGTCGTCGACCGGTTGGGCCGTGATCGTGATGGCCATTGGTGACATCCATCCCCTCCAGTTCTTTCTGCAGCTGTCGGGCTCCGTCGGAGCGGAGGTTATCGACAAACAGCAGCACTTCACCCGGCTCGGCACTGATGATGCCTTGATCTGCAGGAGGAAGCAAACCAGAGCTGGTGACGGCCTTCTGGAAGCAGCTGGCCGTCTCGTCGAGCCGATTGCCGGATGGGCGCGGCCCACCCCGATCCAACCCTGAGCCCTCATCCAGCCCTGTCATCGGCCTCCCGATCACCCCTGCGGGCTCAGGCTCGATCGCGACTGGCCGATCGCCTGCAGATGGGCGCCGAGATGGCGCTGCAGCACCCGCAGCATGGCGGTGTTGCGGCTGTCGATGGCGGCGCGGGCGATCGGGATCGCCGCTGCATGCTGGCGGCGGAAGCCCTCGTGCAGCAGCGCCAGGGCCCGGGCGCGACCGCGATGGGGCGGCTCCACATACAGGCTGGAGTAGCGCACGGCATCGGCGCCGGTGCGATGCAGCAGCAGCCACCCCACCGGCTGGTTCTGATGCAGCAGAGCCAGCGACAGCTGCGGATCGGGCTGCGCGGCCTCCGCCCCCGGGGGCAACAGCTCCGCCGGGGCCGCCAGCTGGGCGGCACTCTGGCGCTGCGCCTCGCTCAGCTGCCCCCATGGCAGCAGCGTGTACGGGGCGCTAATGGGATGGCGATCAGCCCAGCCCACCGCCGCCAGCCGCGGGCTGCGACCCTCCAGCAGCACGAAATCGGTGTGGGGAGCGCTCCAGCCCAGCCGCGCCAGGATCGGCTCGAAGGCTGCGGTGGTGAGCGTTGTCACCCGGTAACGCACCAGCAGCGGTCCGAGGCCCTCCGCCGCGAGAAAGGCCATCAGCCGGGCGAGCAGGCCGGTGCCGATGCCGCGACGGCGCCAGGCGGGCGCCACCATCAGCGACAGCAGCAGCGCCTCCCCCTGCGGGCGGCGTTCGGCGATCACGAAAGCCACCATCGCCCCCGCCACCATCGCCGACACCCCCAGCAGTTCCCCCTGGATCCGCTGCAGGGCCGGGCTGCCGGCCGTCAGCGGCGGGAAGGTGAGGGCGGCGTAGGGGGCGAGGTTGGCGGCGGTGAGATGAAACACCCGCCGATAACCGATCGGCTGCGACAGCGTGGCGGGATCGGGCAGCGCCGCGGTGCCACCTCCCGGGGGGCCCGCCGTGAGATCAAGGCCGGGGGTTCCGGGCGGCTCCATGGCCGAGGATGGCTCCGGCAACCCGAAGGTGGGTACAAGCGGCCCCTGATGGGGACTGCCGCTGGGGGCCAGGGGCCGCACCTGCAGCTGCTCCGCCTGCTCGGGTAGCCGCACCAGGCATTCGATCTCCTCGCCCTGCAGCCCCAGGGCCCGTGGTTGCCGCACCCCCGGCAGGGCCACCACATCAAACAGCTCATCGATCGGTTCCGGCAGATCCAGGCTGTGCAGGATCGCTCCCGTCCTCAGATCGATCACCCGCAGGCCGCAGCAGCCGGCGGGATCACCTTCGGCCGGCAGGCGTTCATCGAGCGCCAGGCCGGTGAACTGCGGGGAGCGCACCTTCGACAGCCCCACCACCGCATAGCTCCCCACGAAGGCCAACCCGCGCGTGAACCCCGGCAAGGCGCAGAGGGGCTGGAAGCGCTCCTGGTCGATCCAGCCCAGCTCGCCGCTGCCGGAATGGAGCAGCCAGAGGCGCTCCTGATACCAGCGGGGCGAATGGGGCATCGACAGCCCGCTGGCCGCCACGCTGTTGCTGGGCAGATGCAGCAGCACACCACCCGTTCGCCGGTCGTTGCGCCAGCTGGAGGCCCCACCCTGATGGCCGCAGGCGCTGGCCCACAGCGGTTCACCGTGCTGCAGCGCCACACCACCATTGAGATGGCAGGCATCCTCGGCAGCCAGCCGCTGCACAAACGGTGGCCGCCAGCGCGGCGCGAAGCTGCTGCCGCGCTCCAGGGCCGCCAGGCAACTGAAGGCGGTATTCACAAACAGGGTCTGCCCCGCCCAGGCCCCTGCCGTGGGCACCACCAGCTCATGGGCATTCACATCGCCGGTGACCGTGCAGCTGGCCGGCACATAGAGGCGATCACCACCTTCATGCCGCAGCCCCGGGGCCAGGTGGTTATCGAGCCGCCAGATCTGGCTGCGCGTCGCCATCCAGAGGCTGTCACCCTCTGCGAACAGCCCCATCGGGCGATCAAACAGCCGTTCATGCACCTTGATGCCACCGGCCTCACCACAACCGAGCAGCAGCAGGCGGTTGGCGCGATAGGTGGTGAAGGCGAGGGCCACCTGCTGCACGCGCAACCAGGCCTCCAGGCCATCGCTGATCTGCGGGGCTGTGGCCGGCATGGCGCGCGGTGAGACCAAACCTGCGGGTTCAAACGCTGCTGCCACCCTGCCGGCGGTGGCCTGATCTGGCCAGGGCTGGCGCCAGCGCCGGCTCTCAGAACCGTTCCACCGGGGCAGCACACCGGCAGGAGTGGCCGCGAGTCCGTGGTGGAACTGCACGGCGATCGCGGCTGCTCACTTGCCGATGCAGAAGCGCGAAAACACCCGATCGAGCACCGCTTCACTCACCTCTTCACCGGTGATCTCACCGAGACAGCGGATCGCCTCGCGCAGATCGATCGTCCAGAAATCCCAGGGCAGCTGGGCCGCCGCCGCCTCGAGGCTGCGATCCAGGCCAGCGGCAGCGGCGGCGGCCAGGTCCCGCTGACGGGCATTGAGCGCCACCTGCAAGCCCTCGAGATCACCGGCACAGCAGCGCTGCAGCAGCGCCTGCGCCAGCCGCTCGCGCCCATCGCCCCGCAGGGCGCTGATCGGGATCACCGCCAGCTCCGGCGGGGGCGTCGCCGCCGTGGTTCGCAGGGCCTCCGGCACGGTGCGGCTCTGTGGCTTCGCCTCCGGGGGGCGCCCCGCCAGCGGCGATGGTGGGGCAGGCTTGGCGGCCGGCAACCGATCGCCGGCCGCAGCGTCGCTTTGCAGCAGATCGGCCTTGTTGCCCACCAGCAGCTCGGCACCGCCTCCGGAATCTGATCGCGCAGCTGCTGATCGGCCTCACTCCAGCCCTGGGCCAGATCGAACAGCAGCAGCACCACATCGGCGGCCGCCAGGGCCTGGTGGCTGCGCGCGATGCCGAGGCGCTCCACCGGATCATCGGTGGCGCGGATGCCGGCGGTATCGATCAGGGTGAGGGGCACCCCCTCAAGCACCAGCTCGCTCTCAAGCAGATCGCGGGTGGTGCCCGGCAGATCGGTGACGATCGCCCGATCGCGGCGGCTGAGCAGGTTGAGCAGGCTGCTTTTGCCCACGTTCGGCCGGCCGACGATCGCCACCCGCAATCCCTGGCGCAGCAGCTCCCCCTGGCGTCCCTCTGCCACCAGCTGCTGCAGGTCGCCCTGCACCGCCTGCAGCTCCGCCACCACGGCGGCGCCATCGAGGGGCGGCAGATCCTCCTCGAAATCCACCCGCGCCTCCAGTTCGGCCAGCTGATCGAGCAGGCGGTCCCGCAGCGCTCCGATGCGGCGCTGCAGACCGCCATCGAGCCCCGCCATCGCCAGCTGGGCGGCGCGGCGACCGCGGGCGTTGATCAGCTCGGCGATCGCCTCGGCGCGGGTCAGGTCCAGCCGTCCGTTGAGAAAGGCGCGCTGGCTGAATTCCCCCGGCAACGCGCGGCGGGCGCCGGCGGCCAGCACCAGCTCCAGCACGCGCCGCACCGCCTCCAGGCCGCCGTGGCAGTGCAGTTCCACCACGTCCTCGCGGGTGAAGCTGCGCGGGGAGCGCATCAGCAGCAGCAGCACCTCATCCACCCGTTCGCCGCTGCCCGGATCGATCACATGGCCATAGAGCACCCGGTGGCTGTCCCACACCTGGGGGCCGGGGGCCTGGAAAAGCCGGCGGCCGATCGCCTCCGACGCGGGCCCGGACAGGCGCACGATCGCCACGCTGCCGGCCCCGGGCGCCACGGCGGTGGCGATGGCGGCGATCGTGTCGCTGTCGCTGCTGGGCGGGGCCATCGCATCAGAGCCTGTCGCTTCACGGGTGAGGCCGGCGGGGGAGCTGGCCGCGGGGGCCATGGCAGCAGAGGAGATGCGCTCCACGCCGCTGTCGCCGAGATCGCGGCAGGCCGCTGCGGCCGATCGCTCCTTAGCGTGCAGATCGCTGCGGCCGTCTGCGCTTCCCCGCTCCGCCATGTTCCGCCGCCGGATGAACCGGATTGAACGACCCCCAGCCTGGCGCCACCGACCACGGGGCTGGAGACAACGCGCCTTGATGCGGCGCTGGTTCGAGCTGCGGCGCTGGCTGAGGCGGCAGCAGGGCTCACCCGCCTACCGGGCACGGGGGCTGGCGGCCGGCGTGTTCACCGGCTGTCTGCCGTTCTTCGGGTTGCAGATCGTGCTGGGGGTGATGCTCGCCGGGGTGATGCGCGGCCATCCGGTGCTGGCGGCGGCAGGCACCTGGATCAGCAATCCGCTCACCACCCTGCCGATGTGCTGGCTGAACGTGCAGCTGGGCATCCTGGTGCTGGGGCCAGCAGAGGGGCTGTTCGACCTCGGCCGGCTGGCCTCCGGATCCTTCGCCGATCTCGGCTGGGACCTGGGCAGTCGCCTGGTGGTGGGATCACTGCTGCTGGGGGCCCTCGCCGCGCCCGTCTGCGGCCTGCTGTGCTGGTGGTGGCTGCTGCGCCGTCACCCTCAGGCGCCGTCTTCCTCCACCCCGGGAAAGATCATCAGGTCGATGTGACCGCCGCTGGGGTGACGCCACTCGCGGAATTCGGCGGCCAGGGCCCGGTGCTCCTGGCTCAGGGCCTGGGCATCGAGCTCGACCAGCCGCTGATGCACCTGATCGAGGGCATCATCGATCAGCTGGGCAGCCTGTTCGGAGGTCATCGCAGCGCAAGCAGGAGCAATCGGCTTGCTGTAGGGGAGGCGCCGCTGCCGGGCTGTAGCTGCAGACACGGCGGCTGGCTGCTGTGGGCGGACGCTGACGCCGGCGCTCAGCGGGGGCGCTGATCGAGCCGATCGGCCTCCGCCACCCGGGCCTGCCGCGTGCGGCTGTCGTAGAGGCAGAGTTCCAGACCGCGGCGACCGGCCATGTGCGCCTGGGGATACGCCCCCTCCAGCAGCAGTGCACTGGTGAGCGCGCCGCTGTCCTGCGGCAGATCCAGCCGCGCGCCGGCGGGGCGGGGATCCCGCAGACCGCTGGCGGCCAGGCAGGCGCGACTCACCGCGTCGCCGTAGCTCTGCCAGGCCTGGGGGCTGGAGGCCCGGGCGGGGGCGGCCCCAACCGCCGAGGCCACCAGAGCCAGCAGCAGCGCGCCACGAAGCCCCAGGGGCCGGCAGCCACCGATGCCGCTGGTGCAATGAGCCATGGCGAACCAACCCGAAGCGATGCCGCCATTGTGAGGCGGCCACAGACTAGGCAGGCCTTTGGGCGGATCCGCCCAAAGGCTGGCGCTCTGGCGGAGGCGAGGCCGCCATCCCGGCGAACCGGCCCCCGGCCACCGAGCCCTGCAGGGACAATGGGATCCGGATCGCCGCCCGCCATGACGCCCGCTCCCGATCAATCCCCGGCCGCCTCCCCCCAGGACGCCCCGGCCACACCCCACAACTTCGACATCCAGAAGGAGGAGCACCGCCGCATCCGCAACGATCCCGACTACGACGACTGGGAGTACGGCACCGAGCCGCTGCCCCACGAAGCCTGGCTGGCGCGCCAGGCGGCACAGCAGCCCCCCACGCCGGCCGACGACGCCCCGGCGGCCTGAGCCTCTTCAGGGCCTGACATTCAGGGTTGCCGCAGCACGGCGCTGGCCCGGCTGCAGCAGCGCCACCAACGGCAGCCCCAGCAGGCAGAGCAGCGCCATCGCCAGCCATAGCCCCACCCCGTGGCCCTGGGCATCCAGCAGCCGCCCCGCCACCAGCGGAGCCACAAAGGCGCTCAGGGCGAAGCACTGCGAGAACAGGGCCATCGCCAGGCCCTGACGGTGCGCCGGACTCAGCTCCACCACGGCCTCGGTGGCCGTCGGCAGGAAGGCGGCCTCCCCCAGGGCCAGAGGCAGCTGGGCCAGCAACAGCAGCACCAGGCCGTGGGAGGTGAGGGCCGAGAGGGCCAGCAGAGCGCAGCCCCCCGCAAAGCACAGCAGGCTCAGCTGCAGCCCGCTGCCCACCGGATGGCGCGCCAGAGCCCGGCCGACCGGCCACTGCAGCAGCAGCAGCAACCCCAGCTGCAGGCCGATCGTCAGGGCCCCCAGCTGTTCCGGCAGGGGAGCGCGCGCGAGACCGCCGCGCACCAGATCGAGCGGCAGCGCCCCCTGCATCAGGGCCGGCAACGCCGTCGCCAGCCCCGTGAGGGCGAACAGCGGCAGCAGGGGCACCAGCCAGCGCCGCACGGCCACACCGGCGGCGGCTGTGCCCGCCCCGCTCACCGCTGCGGTGCCGGCGGGCAGGGGACGGAACCTCAGCAGCAGCCCCAGGCTGAGCAGACAGCCGATGTCCACCACATAAATGCCCCGCAGCCTCCCGGCCGCCGCCAGCAGGGCACCGAGCAGGGCACCGCAGGCCACTCCGAGGGCATCGGCGCTGCGCACCAGGGCGAACGCCCGCGCCGAGGGCATCGGCGCACAGCAGAGCGGCACCGCCAGCTCGATCGCCGGCCAGTAGAGCCCCACCGCCATTCCCAGCAGCAGCTGGCCGAGCAGATACCCGCCGAACCCCTCGGCCATCAGCAGGCAACCATCGCCGAGCACACCGCACAGCACCGCCAGCAGCACCGGCAGCGAACAGCGATGGCCGCGATCGAGCAGCTGGCCGCTGTATAGACGACCGGCGGTGCCGGCCAGGGCCGCCAGGGCCAGACCATCACCGACGCTGCTGGCGCTGAACGCCTCGCGATGGAACACCATCGGTGTGAGATAGAGCACACCGCCAGCCCCCACCATGGCCAGCAGGCGCAGCCGTGCCAGGTTGCGCAATGGCGCGGGAAACTGGAGCCACCAGGCCCCTGCACCGGCCCCTGCCCTTGCCTGCGTCACACTCCTGCTCCCGTCATCGCCGTGTCCCGGGGTCCGGTCCCGGTGCGCTGCTCAGTCTGCTGATCGGGGGAGCCCTGCAGTTGGCACCCGGCACCGGCATGGCGGCGGCGGCGGAGCTGCTGGAGATCCAGCTGGACGGTCTGGAGATTCCCGTACGGCTCGATCAACTGGATCGCTGGAGCCGATCCGGATGGGGCTCGAGCCGCCCGCGCGAGGCCGCGGCACCCTCCCCTGCCGGACCCCCACCGCAGCAGGGGCTCGGGGCCGATGCGGGGCCGACGGCATCCACCGCGTCCGCCGCCGCCCAGCGTCCTGGGGGCGTGGAAGCCCCGCCGCCGGATCCGCTCTCCGATCAGGAGGTCTGGCTCAGCCTGCTGGAACCGGCCAGTCGCCGCGATCTGATGCGACTGCTGCAGGCACCGCTGCTGCGCGATCGCAGTTTCGGCAGTCAGCTGCTCGACAGCTGGGCAGGGCGGCAGATGCTCAGCGAGGTCGGCACACTGCTCACCAGTGCCGATGGCCGCAACACAGCGCCCCTGCTGCAGGCGACGCTGCGATCCCTGCTGCAGCAGCAGCGCGAGGTCACGATCCTGTCGCTGCTGCGGGCGCTGCCGCCTCCCACCCTGCATCTGCGGCTTGAGTCCCTGCTGACCCTGGCCGAGCGCTGGCGACGGCAGATCGAACAGCAGAGCCAGGCCCTCGCGGCCCTGAAGGATCTGCAGCTGCCCGATCGCCACAGCCGCGCAGCACCGCTGCAGGAGCGCCTGCCCCAACCGCAACGGCTGCAGCTGAGCGTCCCGCACCGGCAGGAACCGCTGCCGCTGGAACTCTGGCCGGGCCAGGGGGTGGAGGCCCGGCATCGCCCCTGGCTGCTGGTGCTGCCAGGGCTGGGGGGCAATGCCGACCAGCTGGGCTGGTTCGCCGGTGCCCTGGCCCAGCGGGGCTGGTCGGTGGTGGTCTCCCAGCATCCGGGCAGTGATGGCCCGGCCCTGAAGGCGGCCCTCGATGGCCGGATTCCACCGCCGGGCGCCGAGAGCCTGGCGATCCGGCTCCAGGATGTGGAGGCGGTGCTGCAGGCACACCACCAGGGGCGCCTGCCACTGCCCGGCCAGGGCCTGGTGCTGGTGGGCCATTCGCTCGGCGGGCTCACCGCCCTGCTGGCCGCCGGCCTGCAGCCGGAGCATGGACTGGCGGAGCGGTGTCGGGAGGAGAGAGACCACCCGCCCACCACCAACCCACCACCACCCCTCCCACGCGCCATTGTGAACACCCCCCCACCCCCCCCCCCGCCCCA
>JBJTQH010000085.1:0-19316 GCA_046075505.1 Cyanobium sp.
GCGGGGCCGGCGTTGCTGGTGAATGGCTATGGCACCTCCCTCACCCAGAGCGCCTGTGTGGAGCAGGCCAGGCGCATCATCGAGACGGTGGGGCTCACAGAGCAGATCTGGCCCTCCACAGTGAGCGGCGATGACAAGCAGAAGGTGACGATCGGCTGGTATGGCTCCCACCCGGAGCTGAATCTCACCGGCGTGGTGGAGTGTGATGCACGCAATGGCATCGGGGTTTACGCCGCCGCCGGAGGCGATGCCAAGCAGACCTATGAGCTGTTCGTGGCGATTTACGAGCAGCTGAGTTCCGCACACCGCCAGGAGCCCCCCGCCCAGAGCCCGGCCCGCTCCGGCACGGGTGGCACAGCACTGGCCAGCACAGCTCCTGCAGGTCTGGCGTTGCAGGCCACTGGAATCACCCCGCCGCTGCCGCAACGAGAGGAGCGCAGGTGATCCCCCGGGGCGCGCCCCACCAGGCCATCACCCCACGCACCACCCCCTCCATCCACCCGCTCGCATCCACCATGACCCTGCGTCAGACGTTCACCGCTGCCCTGCTCGCCGCACCGCTGGCCCTGGCCGCCCTCCCCGGTGCCCAGGCGGCACCCTGGTCTTACAACTACACCGATTACGGCACGTCCGGCCAGGGAACCCTGCGGGGCCCGAACGGGCAACGCATCAGGGTGACAGACACCCAGATCGGGCCCAATACCACCAGGGTGATCCAGGACAACTACGGCAATCGGGTCCGCTGCACCACCACCACCATCGGCACCATGGTCAACATGAACTGCAACTGATCACCTCGCTTCTTCCTGCAGCCAAGGCAGGGCTCCGCACCATCCCAGGAGCGCGCGGCCCTGCCCAGGCGAGGCGGCCGAGGAGCCGAGCCGGATGCCGAGGGGCGAGCGCCGTGCAGCAAGGCGCACGACCTCCCCCAGGAGCCAGCCACCCCCTGGCCTGAGCGCCCTCTGGTGGACCCACCACTTCGCCCGCAGCGACATAGGGGCGCACCGCAGACTGCTCTGGCCCTGCTGATTTCAATCCACAAAGACAGGCCACCGTTCCCTACCCACACACCAGACTGCTCCCCAACCCGGAGCGAGCCACCCGCGCGGCTCCACCAGTTCCGTAGCACCCCCCGGCCGGAGGCCAGTCGATGCAGCCCTGGATCGCGATCGTTTCCCGCCAGCACCTTTCGCACCCCTCCGGCCCCGAACCCCAATCAGCACGCCCCAGAGCCCTTCGCCGCGCCTCGCTGCTGGCCCTGCTCTGCCTGCTCGGGCCCAGCCCTGCCGCATGGGCAACTGGGGCGTTGGGTGTACCGCAAGCCATCGCACTCCCCGCCCGATCGCTGGTAGCACAGGCGAGCCCCGGGCAGGCGCAGGCGGAGGTGCCGGCCGAGGTTCAGGAGTGGTTTGAGGCGGCAGGGAAAGCCTATGCCAACGGAGATCCGGCAGAGGCGCTGCGGCTGCAGTTGCAGGTGATGGAGTGGGTGCAGGCTCGGCTGGGGCCTTTGCATCCGATTCGGGCGCGAGTTCTCAATAACCTCAGTGCTTTTCTCGCTGCGGTTGGCCGCCGTCAGGAGGCGCTGGCGCCGACAGAAGAAGCGGTGAAGATGTATCGCGAGCTAGGGAAGACAAACCCGGCCTACCTGGGTGATCTGGCCCGTGCTTTGGACAACCTTGCTGATCTCAAGCAGTCACAAGCTGCCCCAGAGGCCGCCCTTCAGCTGCGCCAGGAGATGGTGAGCGTCGAGGTGAGTGATCTGCAGCGGCAGCTGCCACTGCTGCCGGAGCAACGGCGACAGGCCTTCGTGGAGACCTATGGATTGCGCTGGCAGATTCCTTTCTCCTCGGCCCAGAGCGGCCCAAGCGGCGCCCAGGTGGCTCTGTTCACCCGGCTCAATCGCCATGCTCTGCTGCTTGATCTGCAACGCAACCAGGCCTTGCTGGCTCGCAGCAGCGCTCAGCAACCGCGGCTGGAACAGCTGCAGAGCCTCGTCAATCGCCTCAGCAGTGTCACCCTCAATCCCCAGGAGCGGCAGGATCTTGTTGCCCAGCAGGAGAAGCTGGAGCAGGAGCTTTATCGCCAGCTTCCTGCCTTGCGGCCCCAGCTGGTGCAGATCGAGCAGGTACGCCAGGCCCTGCCGGCGGGTAGTGCGCTGGTGGAGTTTCAGCGCTACTGGGATTACGACCCCAGACGGCCTTTGGATCAACGGTTCGCTGCTGAGCGCTATCTGGCGTTGATCCTTAAGCCGAACGGCCAGGTGCATGCCATTCCTCTGGGTGAGGCAGCCGCGATGGATGCGGCCATTGCGAATGCTTTCGATGCCACTGAAAAGAACAAGTCTGATGCCTTGATGCTCTGGGCCAAGCTGAGCCAGCTGGTGCTCACACCGCTGCAGCCCCAGCTCACTGGTGTGAAGGAACTGTTTCTTTCCCCCGATGGTGAACTGAACCGGGTGCCGTTTGCGGCGCTCAGCGCGCCGGGTGGTGGCAAGCAGTTGCTGGCGGAGGCCTTTCAGCTGCGCTTGCTCACCAGCGGCCGCGATCTGCTGCGGTTGCAGCAACCCGCCAGGCCTGGTGGGGCGCCGGTGGTGATGGCGGATCCGCAGTACGGAATGGCGATGGCCGTCGCTGTGGCACCACCAGCGGCCGGTCGATCACCGGACACGCTCCCGGCTTCCGGCCGCCCGGCCCAGTTGCGCGCTTCCGCGCTCACAGCGGCCACGCCATGGATGCCCCTGCCGGGAAGCCGGGAGGAGGCACGCCAGGTGGCGGCGCTGCTGCCGGGAAGCCGGGCGATTCTTGGCGCCGAGGCCACAGCGGCCCTGGCGATGCAGCAGAGAGCCCCGCGCATCTTCCATCTCGCCACCCATGGTTTCTTTGTGGCGGAGCAATCTCCACTGCCCCCATCCCTGCAGGCGTTTCGCGAGGCGGCCCGCAGCAGCAGTTTCTCCCCGGGCAGCGCTGGCTCGGCCTACGCGCAGCAACAGAGCGATGCCGATCCCTTCCCCCTCGCCACACGCGAGGATCCCCTGCTGCGCAGTGGTCTGGTGCTGGCGGGGGCAAACAACCCGCAGGCCAACCCTGCCGATGATGGCTATCTCACCGCCGCCGAGATCCTTGCCATGGAACTGGAGGGCACCGAGCTGGTCACCCTCTCCGCCTGCGAGACGGGCCTCGGTGATCAGCGCACCGGCGAAGGTGTCTTTGGTCTGCAGCGCGCCCTGGCGGTGGCAGGTGCCCGTTCCAGCCTGCTCAGCCTCTGGGAAGTCGATGATGCCGCCACCGCGGCCTTTATGACGTCCTTCTATCAACGCCTGCGTCGCGGCGACGGTCGCGCTGAAGCGCTGGCAGCCACCCAGGCCGAGTTTCGCACGCACCAGAAGGAAAGCTATCGCGATCCGTTCGTCTGGGCCGCGTTCCAGCTCAGTGGCGACTGGCGGCCGATTCCAGGGATGGCGTCTCGCTGATGCCTTCCGGCGCAGCGTGGCCTGTAGCCGGCAGGTGCCGCAGTGCTGCAGTGCTGCAGTGCCGCAGTGCCGCAGTGCCGCAGTTTTCCCGGATCAAGGGGAGCCGAGCAGCAGATCGCGCGCCCCGTTCACCAGTTGCATCGTGTCGTGGTCACCGCCGCGATCGGGGTGGTGGGCAGCGGCGCAGCGCTTCCAGGCCTGGTTCACCTGCGCGTGCGTCAGCCGGCCAGATAGGGGCAGCTGCAGCCGCTGGCGGGCGACGATCGCCTCCAGGTCGGGATGCTTGCCCATCGGCCCCCAGTCGCCCTTGCTGAGCCCGGCGCGGCGCTTGCTCCCGCCGGAACGTCTGCTGGCCTTGCTGCTGCGGCCTGATCCGCCGAAGCCCCGGCCGCCATCTCCAGGCTCGGACGAGGATGGTTCGCCCTGGATGGGCCGGCTGGTGGGCACAAGGGCGGTCTGCCGCTCGGGCGTGGCTGTGGGCATGGCAATGGGCATGGGCGGTGTGGTCAACGATCCACCCTGACCGATGACCGGGCGACACCTGAAGCGTCTGGAGCAGACAGCTCAACCCTGCCGCGCGCTCAGCGTGCGGCGGATGTCCTTCAGCAGCAGGTGCAGCGGATCGATGGGCGAGCGCTCGAACTCAGGGATCAGGAGCTCGTCGAACGACCGGGCCTGCATGGATTCGGCATGCACCAGCAGCCCGCGGCAGCCGATGGCGTCGCTGAGGCTGGCGACTCGGGTGATCACATCCACCAACAAGGCGGCACCGAGGCCCCCGTCCCTGATGGCGTTCGTCCACGGCCAGGGGTGCCCACGCTCGCCAGGAATCACCCCAGCCGGCTCAGAACGAAGGGAGCGTGTCCGCTCCACCCATGGCCCTCCGGCCCGATTCCCATGAAAGCGATCCTTGCCGTGTTGGCACTGGTCTCCTCTGCGACCACCGTCCTGGCCCTTGGCGCCCCGGCCGCTGCCCAGTCGATCAATGGCCCCACCTATGGCCGCCCCGTCTACAGATTCACCCCAACTCAGTCGGGCGTACCTTACGAAGTGTATGCGCCCCGCCCCAGCGTCAACCCTGGTTTCCGGAGCCCCTCACCCAGGCAGGGTCGTTATCCCGCTTCGGGTTATGCCCCTGATTCCGGCAACCCCTACGGTTGGTGATTTGCATGGGCCTGGGCGCGCCCAGGCCCACATAGGTTTTCTCATCCGCCTCATGGATCTTGTGCTTCAACGCTTCTGACGCTATGACCACGAATAACAACAGTGGCTGTGCCACTACCTTGGGTTGGATCGCCATCATGCTGTGTCTTTGGATTTCCAATGCATGCAACGGGCGGCTTGCTGAGAATCGACGTGATGACCCTGGGGCGTCGCCGCCTGACTCGGTCTCCAATGCTGTCATTCAAGGTATGTATGCGCAGATGCTCGAGGCCCTGACTTCTCGTGGTAATCCGTATGCAAATATGCTGGGCGGAGACCGGGAGGGCGGCGAGCCTCCCTGCGACTACTCGACTGGCCGCGACTCCATGGGCAGAGCCTGTGGTGGCAGGGCCGCCGAGGTGATTCCAGGCGGCCGGCTCGGTGGGTATGGCAGCTATGTCGACCCGGAGGGTCGTCAGCGTCTCTGGGGTGCCTGCAACGATCCACTTGACATCGCTTCTCTGTGCTGATTGTGAGGGTCGCGCTAAGGCGCCCCAGCGGCCTGGGCTGTCTCCACCAGCGCCATGCCGCGGCGGTGGATCTCGCGGGCGTAGTCGGTCCAGGTGCCCTGGCCCCAGTAGCGGAAGCAGCTGGTTTCCAGCAACAGCAGGTGCAGCAGGGCCTGTTGATAGGCCGGCGAGGCGGTGATGCTGGGATCGGCCGCCACCCGTGCATCGAAGCGCTGGTGGAAGCGGGCGCTGAGCTGTTGCATCGGTTCGAGCACATTGCTATAGCCCTCCACCCAGCTGAGGTTGTTGGTCCAGGAGGCGCCGGCCATCGAGAAGGAACCATCGCTGGCCTGCAATGCGGTGATCGCCGCCGCAAGATCTGCTGCTGCTATCGGTGTTGCTGTTGCTGCAGTGGCTGTTGCTGTTGACTGTGCCGTCGCTATTGGCTGTGCTGTCGCATTTGGCTGTGCTGCCGCTGACGGCTTTGCTGCAAAGGCTGTTGCTGCAGTGGCTGTTGCTGTAGTGGGTGCCGCTGCGGCGGCGGTGGCTTCGGTCGCAGCATTCTCGCCGGCGCTGTGGTGCGGTCCCGTGCCACCTTCCACACCGAGCCATTGCCACAGCCTGTGCTGTTGCACGGCCTGAATGCGCGGCAGGTCGGTTTTGCGCACACCGTGAGCCGCCAGCAGCTCCAGATATTCGCTGCCGTTGAGGGCCACCGTGCTGCCGGTGCCATCTGCTGGCCCCGCCTGCGGCATTGCCGCGGCAAGGCGTTGGTGCGCCTGCAGGAAAGCGGGCGGGAATTCGTTCATCATCACGCCGCCATTTTCACCATCGGCGATCTGGGTCACCAGCGGCGGAATCGAATGCCCTGCCCATGGCAGCCGCTCGAGGCTCAGCGCTTCGTAATACGGCTGCATCTGACCCACCAGCTTGGTATCGGAACCCTGGGTCTTGATCAGGGCGGTGATCGTGGCGACCGCACCACTGGAACTGCGCGCCACCAGCAGATTGGGTACCAGGGCCTGCTCACGGCTCAGGGGTGTGCCGTCTGGATTCTCGACGCTGTGTTCTTGCACCAGCAGCCACTGGTAGCCGCATTGCCGCAGGGCGCTCACGAAGGCATGCAGCGTGTCGGGATGATTGGGCAGGGCCATTTCCGGTGGTGAGAAGCCGCGTATCCGCTGCAGGGCTGCCTCGCCGAACAGGGCTGCAAAATGATGCTGCCAGGCCTGAATCTGCAGCAGCAGATCAGGAATCGGCGTTGAGGGTGCCACGGCATGGCCCCAGAAGCTGCCCAGCCATTCCACATGCGGGATCAACAGTGGATCGCAGGTGAGTGTCCGCAATGCCGACAGGATGTCGCTGCGGCCCATCTGCTCAAAGCCCCAGAGCAGCGTGCCCGAATAATCGAGCATGATCCGCGGATCACAGCCCTGATGGATCAGCTCCGGCAGCAGTTCCGCCAGGCGGCGATAGCAATGGGCGAAGGGTTCGGCATTGTGGTTGTCGCCCTCGCCCGGATGGTCGAACATCCATTGCAGATGGGAGATCAGGGCGCCATCAGCTCCGGCCGGAATGGTGGGCTGATGCATGTGCAATGCGCAGGCGAAGCCGGAACGGATCGCGGCCAGGGGGGCAGAGCCCGGCGGCCGCCGCACCGCCGCGTGTTGTTGCATCAACGTCTGCAGGTCGGCTTCGCGGCCGGCGATCGGCGGCAGGGAGGGTGCAGCGCACATGGGGAAGGGGGGCAAGCTGGGGGTCAGGACCGCCCACTGCGCGCTGCCCCCCGGATGCCTGCACCGTGGCGCTTCCGGCTGCCGATGTCAGCTGTGCCGGCATGGGGCCAGGGTGCGGCATCCCGTCGCCTCGCCGCCACAGCCCCAGCGCCCAGCGCGTAACGTTTCGTGAAGTTCCGTGGCCGCTGCTGCCCCGCCGATGACCGATCTTGAGCTGACGCGTCGCTTCGCGATGGAATCCCAGACCCGGGCGATCGATGGTTGCGACGACATCGAGGAGCTGCGGCGCCTCGCCAAGAAGCTGCTGGTGGCCTGGTATCACCAGTCGGACATGACCCGCCATTACGGCGCCCAGGCGATGGGGCTGGGCAGCGGCCTGTAGGCAGGTCCTGGTCGCCAGAGGCTGCCGGCCGGACTGGGCCCCATGGCACGCTGCTGCGCCCGTTGCGCCCGACCCCGGCGCTCAGCTGAGGGCGGCTGCGGTGGTCTCCGCCTGGAGCTCTTCCCCCTGCTGTCCCGGCTCTGGTGTGAGCACAGCGGCGATGTCATCGAGCACCGAGGCGATCGCCGGATCGATCAGGCGCACATCCAGCCGTGCCACCAGACGATGCAGATCGCGCGATTCCAGCAACACCGAAGTGCCCGTAGCCGCGGCAATACCAGTGAAGAACGCCTCCGCCAGGGGGGTGAGGCGGCGGCCCTGGGTGCGGGCGCGCCAGATCGTGTTCTGGGTGGAGGGATTGGCCTGGCAGAAGTTCTCGAAATCGGTGCGATGCCCATCAAACACCTGCTCCAGGATCAGGGCATCGAGAATCGACTGGCGCTGATCGCTGAACAGATCCATTCCCTCCGGTTGTCCCCAGTCCATCAACAGCGAGGGCGTCACCAGGCCGTTTTCCAGCTCGCTCCGCTTCCAGGGCAGCCGCCTGAAGCCTGCGGTTGCTGATGGCTTCAGGCCGCGATGCTCCTCGTCGACGATCTCCAGGCCGCGCAGCTCCGGCAGGATGCTGCGCAGGGCAAAGAAATGATCCCGCGCTCTCTGCCCGTAGGCCCCTTCCACCGCATCCAGCACCTCCTCCTCGACCTGGTCGGTGGCGGGGTGCGGTTCCTGCAGGTAATAGACATTGAGATGGGCGCCATCGGCGATCCGTTCCCGCACCGGATGCTGCAGCCGCTCGGCCAGGGCCCGCAGCATCGCCAGATCGGAAGGGCTCTGCAGATACAGCACATGGCCGCTTTCGCGGGCGCGCACGTACTGAGCCGCCCCGAAACGCCTGAGCGCCTCCCGGATCGCCGGCCGCGACACCAGATCTTCCGCATGGCCACCCAGGATCAGGGTGAGATGGCGATCGAGCGCTTCCTGCATCACCACTTCGGAGTGGGTGGTCATCAGCACCTGACAGCCATTGCGATCGGCGATCGCATGCAGCAATGCATAGATCTGCTGCTGGCGAAGGATCTCGAGATGGGCATCGGGTTCATCGACCAGCAGCACACTGCCCTTGTGGGAATAGAGGTGGGCCAGGATCAGCAGCATCTGCTGAAAACCGCGCCCTGAGAGTGAGAGATCCAGCGGGCGATCGGCGCCGATCTGGCTGTAGAGCAGATCCAGGGAGCCGCCTTCATTCTCCCGTGGCACCGTCAGCGACACCTGGAACAGGCGACGCATTAGTTCGGTGATCTCCAGCCAGTCGTCGGGATTGTTCTGATGCACCATCAGGCAGAGATTGCGTAGCACTTCGGCGGTGCTGCCGCGGCCCATGTGGTAATCGATGCGGTTGCGGCTGATCAGTGGTTCATCGGCGGCAATGCCCGACATTGGATAGAGCAATGCCACATCGAGCTGGGCGGCGCGGGCCAGCGCCTCCGGATGCTCCAGGCTGGTGGGATCGGGCTCGGCGTAGATCAGTTCATCGCTGGGGTGATGGCGGAACAGCATCGTCACCGGCACGATGTCTCCCTGCACACCCACGCCTACGGAGAGCCGCAGATCCTTGCCGGACACCTTGAGGTTCTTCCAGAAATGGCGCGTCTTGGGAACAGGAACGGAGAGAATATTCAGGCGGTTCAGCGATTTGCCACTGCGTTTTCGGCTGCGTGAATCGCGACCATCCTGCTGCCAGGTGCGCACGCCGATTGACCATAGAGCGAGCGCCTGCAGAGCCGTGGTTTTACCGCAATTATTGGGGCCGATCAGCACCGAGGGTTGATCAAGAGGGATGCGACCGGAATCGCCATAGGTCTTGAAGTTGCTGATTTCCAGCCAGTGCAGGATTTTCACGGCAGCGCGCCCAGTCGGATCCCCCATCCTCCCCCTGGGCGGTGAGGCCCCGCCGGTGGCGGTCCAAGGCGCTCGCAGCAGCGGCAGCGAGCTCAGCGCTGCGTCGCCGGCACCGTTCCGCCCCGCGCCTGGCGCACCACCGGGTTGCAGCCGCTGGCCATCGGCCACCCGGCGCTGCCGGCCGCTGCATCGGAGCGTGGTCGGCTGCTGGATCAGCGATCCGGCGGCGAGGCATCCTGCTGCGAGAGGCCCCGGTCGAGCAGTTCGAGCACGATCTCGCTCGCTGATCGCCCGGTGGCGGCTGCGCAGCGGGCGATCTGATCGGCCAGATGGGCCGGTAGCTCCAGTTCCACGCGCCGGGGGAGCCTGTCGGGATCGAGCCGGAATGGGTCCAAAGAGGTGGGGTCAGCCATGATGATCGCCTTCAGCTGTCGCTGTTCGGGCCTTCGGAGTGGATGCTCAACTTGTAGGCGCCGCTGTGATCTAGATAGGAGCTGATGGCTTCCTGGATTACGGCTGCCATCTTCTTCTTCTGATTAATTGATAACAGCTTAAGGGCGAGGTGGTCGCGCTCCTCGATCGAGAGGGTGATGCGAGGCAGTCGAGGATGGAGTTTCAACGCAACGTTAAGGCCTTGCCCTGACGCCGTATCCTGACGGTGTAGCACCAACGCACTAACGCATCAAACTGCCGAGCGGGGATGCAGGATTGCCACATCTGGCATGGACGCAGAACGGCACCTCTTGGCTTCTTTTCTGTTGCGATCGCAGCAACGTCTTCAGGGCAATCACGCCTGCACTTGCCGGATCATTCCGCTGTACGTCCGTTCATCCCATGCCGGTCCCATTCTCCGGCGCTCATGCCGTGAGCCTGCCGGCCTGGCCGATGCCTCAGGCTCCCTGGCGTTGGCCGATGCGATCTCCAGATCAGACCCGGCGATGCACAACTCGGAACGCCGCGCTGCTGCCCGACAGCACGAACGCCGTGATGCATCGGATCCGCAAGGCTGTGCGATCGAACGGCGGGCCCTGGCGCAGCTGTTTCCCGCCTGTGATTGCAGCTTGATCGCGATCCCGTTGGAGCGGCTGCAGGAGCAGTGCTTCAGCGCCGGTGAGGTGCTGCTCCTGCAGCGATGAGCCTCGATTGTGCATCGATCTGCAGCAGGATGGGCGGCTGCTCCAGCGGCGAGCGTGGACCCAGGCGACAGGCTGGGCGGCATCTCGGCCCGCATCTGGCCTGGCGCAGGCCGGGTGACGAGCTCGGATCACCACGCCAGCGGCCATGACGGTCTCGAGTTCTGCCGCGCCGAGCAGAGCCACAGCTGGGCACCGCCTGGGAGCAGCGGTCATCTCCGAGCCGCCCGTGCCTGAGAGCCGCCCCCGCCTGGCGTGGGGTCAGGTCGTTTCGTTCGGGACGGCGTTGGCGTTCAGCTGTTTGCCGTGGATCGGTTCCTGCGGCCCCCATTCCCATTTGCCGCACCAGAAGTTCTCCGGCACCAGGCGCCAGATGTTGTTGTCGCACGGTTGCGGCGGCATGTAGCGGCAGGAGAGGCGTCCATCGGCACTGAAGCCGGCGGGGCGGCGGGCGTACCGGCAGTTGGAGCACTCCTGCTCCGCGAGGGTCAGGGGCATGAAGCGAGGGGAACGGCGGATCCGGCCGGTCCACTCTGGCCCAGATCAACGGGGGGAGCCGGCCGGCGTTCGGGATCAGAAGCCACCGGGGCGTGGCCGGGCGCTGGAGAGCGACACATTGCCGCTCCGGGATGGGGCGGCAGGGGGTTCGCCGGGGCCCCAGCCCGGGGCGGGCCTTGCGGTCTGGGGAATGGCCACCACGTTGAAGGCGATCGACCAGCGCTCGCCGTCGCCGCGGAACGGGCAGACCGAATGGGGCTGCCAGGCCGGAAAGATGTAGTACTCACCGGGCACGGGCAGCACGTAGTGGGCCATGCCGGTGCGAAAGCTCTGGATGTGCCACTCCTCCGGACCGTGGAAGCAGAGCTGGCCGTCGAAGCTCTCCGCTGTGATCTGGGGTGGCACCTGCAGAAAGATCACCCCGGAGAAGCTGCCGCCGTGGGTGTGGGTGGGGTTGTAGTCGCCCTGGCGTTGCACATTGAGCCACAGGTCGATCATCTGCAGCCCGTAGCGGCCCGGTGTCCAGGGGCCGCGACCCTGGGGCGGTTCACGGTCGATCACGTGGCGGATCCAGCGTTCACAGCCCGGCAGCAGCACGTTGCGGCAGAGATCGAGGATCACCGGCTGGTCGGGGCGGAGCTCCCGCTGCTGGGCCAGCTGACCGGCGAGGCGCCCGGAGGCATCGGGACTGCGCTCGGGATGGCGCAGCAGCTCATGGCAGTGCTGCTGCAGCCGGCTGAGCAGATCGGCCTCCAGCTGGCCCTTGAGCAGGGTGCGGGGAAACAGGCTGAGCAGCTCGATCGAAGCGGTCTCGTCCGGGGCGGTCACGCTCAACTGGCGACGTAGGCCTCCACAGCGTCGCTGAGCCGGCGCAGCCCCGCCAGGCCATCGCGTTCCAGATTGCGGACGCGGTCGCGGCTGATGCCGAGGATGCGGCCGATGCCAGTGAGGCTCATCGGCTCATCACCATCGATGCCGTAGCGCATCTTGAGCACACGGCCCTGCAGCTCCGGCAGCTGATCGAGCAGCGCCCGCAGGTCGCCCTTGAGGCATTCGCCGGCCACCAGTTCATCGGGACCATCCCCTTCACCGGCGAGCAGATCGAGCAGTTCGGTGTCGTCGCCATCGCCCACCTTGGTCTCCAGGCTCACGGGCTGACGGGCGCGGCAGAGCAGATCCTTTACCTCCTCCTCCGGCAATTCCACATAGGTGGCCAGCTCGGTGACGGTGGGGGTGCGGCCCAGCTCCTGGCTCAGTTCACGCTGGCCCTTCTTGAGCTTGTTCAGGGTTTCGGTGATGTGGATCGGCAGGCGGATCGTGCGGCTCTTCTCGGCGATGGCGCGGGTAATGCCCTGGCGGATCCACCAGTAGGCATAGGTGGAGAACTTGTAACCGCGGGTGGGATCAAACTTCTCGACGCCGCGCACCAGACCGATCGTGCCCTCCTGGATCAGATCCAGCAGTTCCATGTTGCGGCGCGTGTATTTCTTGGCGACGCTCACCACCAGGCGCAGGTTGGCGGCCACCATCCGCTCCTTGGCGCGGCGGCCCACCTGCAGGCGACGGCGCAGCAGGGCTGGCGAGAGGTCGGTGGCGGCGGCGAGGCTTTCCAGGCTCGGTTCCTCGCCACCGGAGCGCAGCCTCAGCTCCTCGCGCAGCTCCTCGATCTGCATCAGCTCCTGCACCTGACGGCCGAGGGTGATCTCCTGCTCATGGCTGAGCAGGGGCACGCGGCCGATGTCGCGCAGATAGGAGCGCACCAGGTCGCCGTCGATCGACGGCAGGGAGCGGGCGGCGGGGGTGGTGGCGGTGGAACGCCCGGAATCGGTTCCCTCACCGTTCGAAATGGCCTGGAGGGGAGCCTCGGCGGAGAGGACGGCGATGGCCACGGAACTGCTGTTGACGCTTTGTAAAGCGTAACCTGAAGAAGTGTGAATGTCTCTCATCTTGCCCCGGGACGCCTGGGTCTCGCCGAGCACAGGGGCTGATCCGGGGCGCGGCGCGGCAGGGCGCCCCAGGCCGCGGGTGCTCAACGCCACGGGTGCTCAACGCCACAGGTGCCCAAGGCCATGGGTGCCCCAGGGGGGCGTCAGCGGCGGTTGCGGTGCCGGCAGTCTCGCCCACCAGCCCACCAGCCCACCAGCCCACGGGCCTACCGCACTCGGACTCAGGCGCCGGCGTTGTGAGGGATCAGCCAGGTCGGCGGGGCATGGGCGATCAGCCAGGCGGCGGTCTGCAGGTAGATGAACACGCCGGCCACATCGGTGGCCGTGGCGATGAACGGCGCCGACATCAGCGCCGGATCGAGCCCGAGGCGGTTGAACAGCAGCGGCAGGGCGGCCCCGGCCGTGGCCGCCAGGGTGGTGATCGCCACCAGGCTGATCCCCGCCGCCGAGGCCACCACCCAGTTGCCGTGCGACACATAGGCGGCCCAGGGCACCACCACCAGCAGCATCAGCAACCCCAGCAGCGCCCCGGCCAGGGCTTCCCGGCCGATCGCCAGCGCCGGCCCCAGGGCCTGCAGGCGCTGGGTGCTCAGGCCGCGGATCACCACAGTCGAGCTCTGGGCGCCCACATTGCCGCCGGTGCCGATCAGCAGCGGGATGAAGGCCGAGAGCACCACCACCTTGCGCAGCACCTCATCCTGCGAGGCGATCACCGCGGCGGTGCCGCTGTTGGCCAGCAGCAGCACCAGCAGCCACACCACCCGCCGGCGGGCGACGGTGAACAGGTTGATCTGGAGATAGTCGTCCTCATCGCCGGCTTGCACGGCGCCGGCGGCGTACAGATCGCGGGTGGCCTCCTGCTGGATCACATCGATCACGTCATCGACGGTGACGATCCCCACCAGACGCTCCTCCAGGTCCACCACCGGCACGGCCAGGAAGTCGTAGCGCTGGATCACGCGCGCCACCTCCTCCTGATCGGTGGCCGTGCTCACGCTCACCACCTCGCGGGTCATCACATCGCCCACCCGCTGCTCCGGATCGGCCGTCACCAGATCCCGCAGCGACAGCATGCCGGTGAGGTGGCGCGAGGCATCGGTGACATAGAGGGCGTAGATCGTCTCGGTGTCACGGGCGCGGCGGCGCACGATCTCCAGGGCCTGGGCGGCGCTGTGGAACTCCTTGAGGTCGATGAACTCCGTCGTCATCAGACGACCGGCTGTCTCGCTCTCGTAGCCGAGCATCTGGGCCGTGACGCGCCGCTCGGCCGGGCTCAGTTCCGCCAGCAGCCGCCTGACCACCTTGGCCGGCAGCTCGTCGAACAGGCGCACCCGGTCATCGGGCGACATCTCCTCCACCAGCTCCAGCACCTCGCCGGAACGCATCCGTTCCAGCAGGCTCTGCTGCACGGTGGGTTCGAGGTATTCGTACACCTCGATCGCCTCATCCTTGGGCAGCAACCGGAAGGCCAGGGCTTGCAGGGTGCGGGGCAGGGTGCCGATCGCTTCGGCGGCATCCACGGGCTGCACGGGTTTGAGCAGCAGCTTGGCGCCGTCGTAGTTGGCGGCTTCCAGCAGGCCCTCCAGCTGGCGGGCCACCACTTCCGCTATGGCGGAACTTTCCCCCATCGACCCGCCGCAGCCCTCAGAGCGAAGTGTATGGGGCAGTGGTTAAGGTCCCGGGGTCTTTCTGTTCACCCCCCATGGCCTCCACTGCCGGTAGTGCTGTCAACGTCTCCGATGTCGTCGTGCGCGATGCCCGCGGCAGCGAGCGGCGGCTGGGCGACTTCGCCGGCAAGGTGCTGCTGATCGTCAACGTGGCCAGCCGCTGCGGCTTCACCCGCCAGTACGCCGGTCTGCAGGCCCTGCAGGACAGCTACGGCCCCCAGGGCCTGGCGGTGCTGGGCTTCCCCTGCAACGACTTCGGCGCCCAGGAGCCCGGCACGCTGCCGGAGATCCAGCAGTTCTGCTCCACCACCTACGGCGCCAGCTTCGAGCTGTTCGACAAGGTGCATGCCAGCGGCGCCAAGACCGAGCCGTACACCACCCTCACCCAGACCGAGCCGGCCGGCGATGTGGCCTGGAACTTCGAGAAGTTCCTGGTGGGCAAGGACGGCACGGTGCTGGCCCGCTTCAAGAGCGGTGTCGAGCCTGATTCGGCCGAGCTGCGCAGCGCCATCGAGGCGGCGCTGGCGGCCTGAGGCCGGCATGCGCCCGAGGGTCGCGTCGGCCTCCAGGTAGGAGAGGAGCCCGGTTGTTCCCAGCAGCCGCCCTGGCTCTTGCCACCCTCCTGAGGTCGGCGCCGGGGCTGGCCTGGCAACAGCCGGTTCAGCCCTGGGCCCGGAGGGGCATCCAGCCTCGCGAGGCACACCCGGCCGGCATGCGGGCCTGCACCTGCAACCAGACCGTTCCACCGGCGGAGGACCAGCGCCGCAGCACCCGCAGCGGTTCATCGCTACTCAGGGTGCCCAGCACCGGAGCCGAGCAGTGGGGAGCGGCATGCAGCGAGACATCGTCGCCGGTGATCAGGGGCTCAGGGGCGTTGCGGCGTCGCACCTCCGAGTGGCGCCGTTCCGCTCCGCCGGCGGGCAGTCCCACAGGGGCGATCAGGGCGAAGGCCAGCAGGGCCCCCCAACGCCAGCCGAGCGGTGGCATATCAGATATCCAGCTGGCTGAGATCGAGCTCAGCGCTATGGGTTTCGATGAATTCGCGGCGCGGGGCCACCTTGTCGCCCATCAGGATCGTGAAGATGCGATCGGCTTCGGCGGCATCCTCGATCTCCACACGCTTCATCATGCGGGTGGTGGGATCCATCGTGGTTTCCCACAGCTGCTTCGGCATCATTTCGCCGAGACCCTTGAAGCGCTGGATGGTGTAGTTGGCCTTCTCGCCGAAGCGTTCGATCACCTTGCGCAGCTCGGCTTCGTTGTAGCAGTAGCTGTGGTTCTTGCCCCGCTCCACCTTGTAGAGAGGCGGGCAGGCAATGTAGATGTAACCGCCTTCCACCAGGGCCTTCTGGTAGCGGTAGAAGAAGGTGAGCAGCAGCGTGCGGATGTGGGCGCCATCCACATCGGCGTCGGTCATGATCACGATGCGGTGATAGCGCAGATTCTTCTCATCGAATTCCTCGCCTTTGATGCCGAGGCCGAGGGCGGTGATCAGCGCCTGGATCTCGGTGTTCTTGTAGATCTTGGCGTCGTCGGTTTTCTCGATGTTCAGGATCTTGCCCCGCAACGGCAGGATCGCTTGGAAGCGGCGGTCGCGGCCCTGCTTGGCGGAGCCACCGGCCGAATCACCCTCCACGATGTAGATCTCCGATTCGCCCGGATCGCGGGAGCTGCAGTCGGCCAGCTTGCCGGGCAGGGTGGAGCTTTCCAGCACGCTCTTGCGGCGCACCAGCTCGCGGGCGCGGCGGGCGGCTTCGGCGGCGTTGAACGCCTGGATCGCCTTCTCGAGGATCAGATCGATCACGGAAGGATTGAATTCCAGGTATTCGCTCAGTGCTTCGCCCACCAGCGAATCCACAATGCCGCGCACCTCGGTGTTGCCGAGCTTGGTCTTGGTCTGCCCCTCGAATTCCGGATCCGGCACCTTCACCGACAGCACCGCCGTCAGGCCTTCGCGGATGTTCTCGCCCGCCAGGTTGGCATCGGCTTCCTTGCGTTTGCCCCGCTTTTTGGCGAAGGTGTTGAGGGTGCGGGTGAGCACCGTCTTCAGGCCTTCGATGTGGGTGCCGCCGTCGACGGTGCGGATGTTGTTGGCAAAACCGAAGATGTTATCGGAATAGGCATCGACGCACCACTGCAGGGCGGCTTCCACCTGCACGCCATCTTTTTCGGAATTAACGTAGATGATGTCCTTGTGAAGCGGATCCTTTTCCGCGTTCATGTAGGCCACGTATTCCTTGATGCCACCCTGGTAGTGGTACACCTCCTCATGGGCTTCGCCTTCGGCATTGCAGGCCGCCGCCCGCTCATCGCGGAAGACGATGCGCACGCCACCATTGAGGTAGGCCAGCTCGCGCAGACGGGCCGCCAGGGTGTTGTAGTCGAACTCGATGCCGACGGTGAAGATCTCGGTATCCGGCAGGAAGCGCACAAACGTGCCGGTGCGTTCCGGATCGGCGGCGGGGCTGGCGGTGAGGGTGCCGATCGGCTTGCCCCGCTCGAATCGCTGCCGGTGCTCCTGACCCTGGCGATGCACGGTCACCTCCACCCAGGCGCTCAGGGCGTTGACCACCGAGATGCCGACGCCGTGCAGGCCGCCGGACACCTTGTAACCGCCGGCGCCGAACTTGCCGCCGGCATGGAGCACCGTCAGCACCGTTTCCAGGGCGCTGCGGCCGGTGCGGGGGTGGATGTCGGTCGGAATGCCGCGGCCGTTGTCCGACACGCTGGCGGAACCGTCGGCATGGAGAGTGACGACGATCGCGTCGCAGTGGCCGGCGAGGGCCTCATCGACCGAGTTGTCCACCACCTCATAGACGAGGTGATGCAAGCCGCGCGGCCCGGTGGAGCCGATGTACATCCCGGGCCGCTTGCGCACCGGTTCCAGGCCTTCGAGCACCTGGATCTGTTCGGCGCCGTAGGCGGACTGGACTCTGGTGGCTTCGCTCATGCAGGAGGGGCTCCCCGGGAAGGATTCAGGACGGCGGAGCCCCGGGGCGGGCTGGAGGGCGGGGAGCGGGACGCATGGTCCCGAAAAGCCGCGTCGCAACGGCCACTTTATCACCGGCGGCCCGAGCCGGCAGCGGCCGCCGTGGGGGCTCAGCGCCGCCCGCGCCGCCAGCCTGCCCCTGCCGCCAGGGCCTGGGCCAAGGGGGATGGGCGGCAGCGGGTCCAGGGGCGGCGGTGGGTGGGCTGCTGGGCTCCGGAGCCTGG
This sequence comes from Cyanobium sp., assembly GCA_046075505.1. Lineage (GTDB taxonomy): Bacteria > Cyanobacteriota > Cyanobacteriia > PCC-6307 > Cyanobiaceae > Cyanobium. Next base: position 17,596 of record JBJTQH010000085.1, read on the forward strand.
GCCCTGGGACGGGACGTCGAAGGCCCTTGTCGCCCCGTCGCCGCATCAGGGTTCAGGGGGCTGCCGGGTTCCGGGCGCGGCGCAAGGGCCGCTGGTGTTGGATCGTGATCGGGGTGGCGTTGCAATCGCGGGGCCTGGCGAGCGCGGGCTGATCGCGGCGGCTTGTTCTCCCCCAGGCCCTCGCCCCAGACCGAGGGCGTTTCCCCGCTTCCTGTCCCTGCTGAGCCCCTGCTGAGCCGTTTCCCCGCTGCTCCGTTCTCTGTGCCTCTGTCCGATTCGTTGTCCGATTCCAGGTCTGAGCTGGCGCCCTCCAGCGATGGCCTGCCGCTGGTGATCGCCCTGATGGGGCCCACCGCCAGCGGCAAGAGCGATCTGGCGGTGGCCCTGGCCGAGCAGCTCGATCTGGCGGTGCTGTCGGTGGATTCGCGCCAGCTCTATATCGGCATGGATGTGGGCACCGCCAAGGCCACGGCCGAGCAGCGGCGGCGGGTGCGCCATGAGTTGCTGGATCTGCGCAGCCCGGATCAGCCGATCACCCTGCAGGAGTTCACCGCCCTCGCCCGCGAGGCGATCGCCGCCGAACATCGCCGCCGTGGTGTGGCGCTGCTGGTGGGGGGCACAGGGCTCTACCTCAAGGCGCTGCTGGCCGGTCTGGAACCGCCGGCGGTGCCGCCGCAGCCCGCCCTGCGCCGCCAGTTTGCCGCCCTCGGCCAATCCCAGTGCCATCAGCTGCTGGCCCTCACGGATCCGCCGGCCGCGGCCCGCATCCAGCCGGGGGATGCCGTCCGCACCCAAAGGGCCCTGGAGGTGCTCTATGCCACCGGGCGTCCGGCTTCCCAGCAGCAGCGGCGTTGTGCGCCCCCCTGGCGGGTGCTGGAGCTGGGCCTCGATCCGCCGGATCTGAAGGCGCGCATCCACCAGCGCACCCGGCAGCTCTACGACCAGGGCCTGCTGCAGGAGTGCGCCGGGCTGATCGCGCGCTACGGCCCCGACTGCCCGCTGCTGCAGACGATCGGCTACGGCGAGGCCTGCCGGGTGCTGCAGGAGGGCCTGGCCCTGGAGGAGGCGGTGGCGATCACCGAGCGCCGCACCCGCCAGTACGCCAAGCGACAGCGCACCTGGTTCCGGCGTCAGCACAGCCCCCTGTGGCTGGGACCGGTGCGAGAGCCAGCTCCATCGCGGCTGGAGCGAAGCGAGCCCCAGGGGCGAACGGGGCTCCCCGGCAGCGCTCCCAGCCCGATCGGAACGACGGAGAGCGGGACGGTTGCGGCCGACGGTGCCGATCTGCTGCAGCAGGCTGTGCGGGCTGCCCTGCAAGGTCTAGGCTGAGGACCTTACTGCGCCCCTGAATGCCTCCCCGTCCCCGTTTCGACCGCCGGGCTCCCGTGCGGGAGCTGCCGAACATCAACGATCGCATCGCCTACCCCAACCTGCGGGTGGTCGACGCCGACGGCAGTCAACTCGGTGTGATCACTCGCGAAGCTGCTCTTGAGGTGGCCCGGGAACGCGAGCTCGACCTGGTGCTGGTGAGCGAAAAGGCCGATCCACCGGTGTGCCGGATCATGGATTACGGCAAGTACAAGTTCGAACAGGAAAAAAAGGCCAAGGAAGCCAAGAAGAAGTCGCATCAGACCGAGGTCAAGGAGGTCAAGATGCGCTACAAGATCGATTCGCACGACTACCAGGTGCGCATCGGCCAGGCCATGCGCTTCCTCAAATCC
>JBJTQH010000086.1:0-16324 GCA_046075505.1 Cyanobium sp.
GATCGAGTAGTTGCGCAGTTCCTTCTTCTTGGTGGCCTTGTTCATCACCCAGTCCACCACCGGCAGATTGATCGGGCAGACGCGCACACACACCTCACAGGCGATGCACTTGTCGAACTCGTAGTGGATGCGCCCCCGATAGCGCTCCGATGGGATCAGTTTCTCGTAGGGATACTGCACCGTGATCGGCCGGCGCTGCAGGTGATCGAAGGTGACCGACAGGCCCTGGGTGAGGTACTGGGCGGCGCTGACCGCATCCTTGGTGTACTCACCCACTTTCTTGAGAAACCCGAACATGGCGACAGAGGTGGAGGAACGACGGGCAGAGCGGGGAACTGGACGGAGAGCTGGAGCGGAGCCGTGGAGCCGCCCCATGATGGCGGGGCCGGCCGGACTCTGACGACGACGTAGCAAGAGCGGAGATCCGAGCCTGCAGACACCGACCGGACGCGATCAGCCGGTCCAGCAAGCAAGCAGCCCGGCCCGGGGCTTCAGCCGCCGAAGGCGACCGGGAAGGCCAGCTTCAGGGCGGCGGTGACCAGCAGGTTGACCAGGGCGATCGGCAGCAGGAACTTCCAGCCGAGATCCAGCAGCTGGTCGATCCGCACCCGGGGCACGGTCCAGCGCAGCAGGATCGCGAAGAACACCAGCAGATAGGCCTTGAGCACGGTCATCACGATGCCGGTGGTGGCGGTGATCACCTGCACCGCCGGAGCATCGACCGACTGTCCCAGCCAGCCGGCCAGCCACTCCACCGGCAGCGGGAAGCCCCAGCCGCCCAGATAGAGCACCGAAACCAGCAGGGCGGAGAGCACCAGGTTGATGTAGCTGCCCAGATAGAAGAGGGCAAACTTCATGCCGGCGTACTCAGTCTGGTAGCCGGCCACCAGCTCCTCCTCCGCCTCCGGGAGATCGAACGGCAGTCGCTCACATTCCGCCAGGGCGCAGATCCAGAAGATCACGAAACCCACCGGCTGACGCCAGATGTTCCAGCTGAGGATGCCGGCGCCGTTCTGCTGGGCGACGATATCGACGGTGCTCAGCGAATTGCTCATCATCACCACCGCCAGCACCGCCAGGGCCAGCGGGATCTCGTAACTGATCGACTGGGCCGCCGCCCGCATGCCGCCGAGCAGCGAATACTTGTTGTTGGAGGCGTAGCCGCTCATCAGCAATCCGATCGGCTGGATGCTGCTCAGGGCGATCCACAGGAAGATGCCGATGCCGACATTGCTGATCAGCAGGTTCTGGCCGAAGGGCACCACCAGCCAGGAGAGGATCACCGGCACCAGCACCAGCACCGGCCCAAGGGTGAACAGCAGGCCATCGGCACGGGCCGGGATGATGTCCTCCTTGAACAGCAGCTTGAGGCCATCGGCTAGGGGCTGCAGCACGCCGAGCGGACCGGCGTACTCCGGACCGATGCGCTGCTGCACGGCGGCAGAGATCTTGCGCTCCAGCCACACGTTCACCAGCACCCCCACCACGGCTGCCACCAGGACGGTGAGCATCGGCAGCGGCAGCCAGAGCAGATGGGCCAGGCCGGGGCTGAGGCCGAAGCCCTGGAGCAGATCGAGAACACTCGCCTGCAGATCCAGGCCTGGCGTGACGACCGCGGGAAGCAGCATGGCGGAGGGCACAGGGTGGGGTGACGTTAACCCGACAGACCGGCCATGGGGCGGTGCGTGGCGAGCCGCCGGTCGGGGGAAAGCGCGGGGCGTGGGAGATGCCCGTGCGCCGGCGCGCACCGGAGGGTGGGCGGCACGGCGGGGAGCGGGCCTGAACGGCTGTTCCCGGCGGGCGCAGGGCTCAGGCGGGGGCCATGGGACCAAGCGGCCTGTGAGGGCTCAGGCGGGTCAGAGGGTGGCCGGTCGGCTCTCCAGCGGCCGCCAGAGCCGCTCGCCCGATCCGGTGTAGATCTGCGTAGGGCGATAGATGCGATTGGCCCCCAGCTGCTCGCGCCAGTGGGCCAGCCAGCCGGCGGTGCGGGCGATGGCGAAGATCGGGGTGAACAGATCGCGGGGGATGCCAAGCTTGCGGTACACCAGCCCCGAATAGAAATCGACGTTGGGATAGATGCCCTTCGGGCCCAGTCGCTCGGCGGCCACCTCCTCAAGACGACGGGCAACGTCGTACATCGCATCATGGCCGAAGCGCAGGAACAGATCCTCCGCCAGCCCCTGCAGGATCACAGCGCGGGGATCCTTCACCTTGTATTCGCGGTGCCCGAAGCCCATGATCTTCTTCTTCGCGGCGATCGCCTGGTCCAGCCAGGGCTCCACCGCCTCCACCGAGCCGATCTCCTCGAGCATCTCCAGCACATCCTCATTGGCGCCGCCGTGCAGCGGCCCCGCCAGGGTGCCGACCGCGGAAGCCACCACGGCATAAGGATCGGTGAGGGTGCTGGCGGTGACACGGGCGCTGAAGGTGCTGGCGTTGAGGCTGTGCTCAGCGTGCAGGATCAGGCAGGCATCAAACAGGCGGGCCGCCACCGGGTCGGGCTCCCGCTCGGTGAGCATGTAAAGGAAGTTGGCGGAATAGGCCAGATCGTCGCGGGGCTGAATCGGATCCTGTCCTTTGCGGATTAACTGGAACGCCGCCACCATCGTCGGGATCTTGGCGATCAGCCGCACCACCGCATCGAAGACGTACTGCGGATCATCGAGGGCGCGCCGCGAATAGAAGAGCCCCAGTGAGGCGGCACTGGCCTGCAGCGCATCCATCGGGTGCCCGCCCGCCGGGAAGCACTTCATCATGTCGCGGATGCGGAAGCTCACCCGCCGGTGCATCTGCACCTGCTGCTCGAAATCGCGCAGCTGGAAGATCGTGGGCAGTTCGCCCCAGATCAGCAGATAGGCGGTCTCGAGAAAGGAACTGTGGCTGGCCAGCTGATCGACCGGATAGCCGCGGTAGGTGAGCACGCCGCGCCGCCCGTCGATATCGCAGATCGCCGACTGGGTGGCCGGCACCCCCTCCAGACCGGGACGGAAGGCGGGAGGCGCCGCCGGGACCGCTGCCGCCTCGGCTGCACCCGGTGCGGACGGGGGGACGCTGCCGGGATCCATCGCCGGGCCCTCACCGGCGCTCGCTGTGCTCTTGGCCGCCATTGCCTGACCTCACCTCTGGACCTGTGGGCGAACCTAAGCGCCGACCTTCACCGCAGGCCGTAGCAGAGATGGCCAGCGCCGGCCTGCGCCGATCGGCCTGCCTGCCGTCCGTTCAGTCCAGCCACAGCCCCGGCCGCAACAGCCCCTGCAACACCACCGGACCGGCCGGAAAGCCAGCTGGCAGCTCCAGCTCCACCAGTCCGGCCTTGCGCAGATCGAGGGCGCCCTCAGGAGCACCGATCAGCCGGGCCGCCAGTGAGGAAAGATCCGGTTCATGGCCCACCAGCGCCAGGCGCCGCGGCGCTCCGGGTGCTCCGGGTGCTGCCGACAGCTCCTGCAGCCAGCCGGGCAGGCAAGCCAGCGGATCCCCCGCCGGCGCCAGGGCCTGGCGGATCGCAACAGCCGGCGCCCAGCCGCACGCCACGGCGATCTCCGCCATCTGGCGCGCCCGCAGCAGCGGGCTGCACAACAGCAGATCCGCCCGGGAGCCGACCGCCACCAGCCGCTGCAGCACGGCGCGGCTGCGCTGACGCCCCCGCTGCGTGAGGGCCCGCTCCGCATCGGCCTGGCCCTCGCAGGGCTCCTCGGCGATGCCATGACGCAGCAGCAGCAACGTGGTGGAGACCATGGGCGATGGCGGCAGCGCTGCAATCACTCTGCTGCCATGCCCGACGCGGTGGGAACGACCGGCTCAGCCCCGGCTGGGCCCCTGGCCCTGGCCGATGGGATGGGGACCACGGCGGGATCGACGCCGAGCCGAGCCCCCTGAAGCCGCGCCCCCGGGCACCGCAACAGTGCACCAGGGCGGGCAAAGGCAGCCGGCCTCAGCCGCCCAGATCGAGGCGGGCGATGAACTCGATCACCACCGGCGGCGCCGCAGGCACCGTGGGCGCAGGCACCGAGGGTTCAAGCACCGAGGGTGCAGACACCGAGGGTGCAGGCTCCGAGGATGCAGGCACCGAGGATGCAGGCACCGAGGGTGCAGGCTCCGGGAGAGCAGCCGACGCGGCCGATGGCGCCGGTTCTGCAGGCAGAAGCTCCCGGGGCGGAGCCACCGATCCTTCCGCTTCGCTCCTCCTCCACAGCCGCTCGGCCCAAACGCCAGTCCTGGCCTCTACCACGGCGAACTCGGCCTGGCTGGACTCGGCCGCCGTGGCCAGGAATGCCGCTGCGCTGCCCGATGGGGTGAGCATGGCGCGGGCGGCCATGGCCCCATCCCGTTCCGTGCCACCGCCTGCAGAACCGTCAACGTCGCCGGACTTGATGGTTCCGGCCTCGATGTCTCCGGACTCAACCTCGCCGGACCCGACAGCAGCCGGATCAACCTCAGCTGGATCAACCTCAGCCGGATCGACATCAACAGGATCAGCATCGGTGGCCCATCCCGCAATCGCCTCTCCACCATCCACCTCTGCACCGGCCGCGCCCCGCTCAGACGACCCCTGATCAGACGACCCCTCATCAGTCGGCCCCTGATCAGACGGCTCGTCGACAGTCGGCGCCTCGTGCGTGATCAGGGGCGCTTCAGCGGCATCCTCACCGGCCAGGGGGGCAAACGCGGCCGCGGCGGCCTCGAAGTTCGGCAGGCCAGGGCCACTGGGGGCACCATCACCTGGGGCAGCATCGCTTGGGTCGGCATCGGCGGGGTCGCCGTCGCCTGGATCACCGGCGCCTGGGTCGCCAACAGTGCGGTTGCCGTCGCCTGGGTGGCCGACGCTGCGGTCGCCATCCGCGAGCACCCCATCCTGGGACTGGGGCGACCGGGATGGGGTGCCCTGCAGCGGCTCCTGGGCAGGGACGGCCCCCTGAGGCTCGGGCGCGTCGCTTGGTGCGGGGCCGGCAGCGGCAGGGCCCGGGGCCCGGGTGCCATCGATGGGCTGCTCACGCCCCAGATCGCTTTCAGGGGCCCGGTCGCGATCGCCCTTGGCATCAGCCGCCCTCGTGCGGGCCTGAGCCGGCGCTTCGAGCCCAGCGGGCGGCGCAGCAGGCAGGGCCGCAGCCTCGCCCGCAGGACCAGCGTCAGAAGCGGGACCAACCTCAGCCGCAGGCACACCTTGCTCAACAGGAACAGCCTGCGCAGCGGGGACAGCCTCAGCAGCAGGAACAGCTTGCGCAGCGGGGACAGCCTCAGCAGCGGGCAGCACCCCTGCTTCGGGGAGCGCGGCGCGATCGGGGACGTCCTCAACAGCGGGGAGCAGGCCAGTGGGAGAAACCCGCTCGGCCGGCAAGGATGGGGCGGAAGCGGCCTCCATCGACACCGCCAGGGCCAGACCTCGCACCGGGCTGTCCAGGCCGCCGCCGGCCAGGGCCGAAAGCAGGCGCCAGGGCTGCCAGCTGCGCAACAACGCCCGGGCGCCATCGCCATCAAGGCTCCACTGCAACGACGCCTCCGGATGCTCCAGCAGCTGCAGACGGCGACGCAGACGCTCCAGATCGGCGCCAGCAGCCGCAGCCTGCACCTGCTCAAGGCGGCCGGCCCACCAGGCCAGACCCTGGCGCTGCTCGCGCCAGCCCGCCAGCGTGGCCTGCAGCGGTTGGGCCGTACCCACCGGGGCAGCCCCGCGGCGCCCCCGGCCGCCGGGGCGAAGCGGCAGTTCCAGATGGGTCCACACCTGCAGAGGCCGTCCTGCGACCTCCAGCGGGGCCTGCAGCAGTCCGGCCTGCTCCGCCAGCGGCTGCAGCACGGCGGGATCCGATGCGCCGGCCTCACTGCCCATCCACCAACCATCGGGACCCTGGGCGGCGAGAAGGGCACCACTGATGCTGCGGGCCAGCAGCTCCGGCAGGGGGCCCTGCTGTTCGGCCCGCTCCAGGGGCCGGCGACCGAGGGCACGCTGCAGCAGCGGCCCCAGCAGCGGATCCGCCTGCAGGGCGGCCGGATCCTGAAGCAACGCCAGGCTGGCGGGGGAACCGGGCACCGCCGCGAGCAGCGCATCGGCCTCGGTCGGCTCGAGGGGATGGAGGGGCGAGGCCGCCGGCAGCGACAGGCGGCTGCGCAACACCAGATCGCGGCCCTCCGGCCGCAGCACCGCCATCAGGAAGGGGGGCGGCGCGGCCGGATCCTCCGGCACCGGCAGCGGCGGCAGAGCCAGCCAGCTCTGCAGGGCCGAGGGGGCCGCAAGCAGCAGGGCCGCCCCTTGTCCGAAGGCCTCAAGCCCCGGCTGCAACTGCGGCAGACCCGTCTGATTGAGCGATCGGATCTGGGAGACATCCAGGGCCCGTTCCAGCAGATTGCGGCCGGAGGCGATCAACACCAGGTCGTCATCGACCAGGGCGGTGGCAAGCGGCACCGGCTGGCTGCCGAGCAGGGCACCGCGGCCGCTGATCATCCCCATGCCGCGGTAACGGCTCACCTGCAGATCGGTGCCCGCCAGGCTGCGGGTCTGCCAGAAGCGCTGCAGGAAGCGGCGGGCGCCGTCGTCATCACGGCTGGCCAGGGCGAGCAGCCAGCCGCTGGCGGGTTGCTCAGCGGACGCTCCGGCCGCCGCCGCCACCGGATCGTCAAACAGAGCCACGGCGATATCGGAACCGAGCCAGCCGGCCAGCTCCGTGTCGTAATCGAGGCCGGCTGCGGCAAAGGCGCCATCACGCAGGCGGGCGATCGCCTCGGCAGCCCGGCGCCGCTGGCGGGTGGGCGCCACAGCCCGGGCGTAGGCCACCGGCTGTTCGCCATCGCTCAACAGATAAAGACTGAGGGCGGCGGAAGCCGGCACGAAGCGGGCCGCGCGGGGCATCTCCAGCCGCTGATGGGCCAGCCGCAGCGGACCGCGCTGCCAGAGCAGCCACCAGCCCCCGATCCCGAGACCTGACAACAGCAGCAGCAGGGAAAGCACCACCGCTGTGAAGGCGCGGCCCTTCATGCATGCACTCCAGGATGGCTCCATCCTGCCGCCCACCCGCGCCGATGGACCCGACACCCCGCCCGGCCACCCCCGTGCCGATCCGCGCCCGCGAGCTGGCCCGACGCCTGGCGGAGGGGGAAGCGATCCAGCTGGTGGATGTGCGCGAGGACAGCGAACTGGCCCTGGCGCGCCTGCCCCACCCGGTGCTGCACCTGCCCCTGAGCCGCTCGGCCGAATGGCTGGACTCGCTGGAACACCAACTGGACCCGGACAGGCCGGTGGCGGTGCTCTGCCATGCCGGCGTGCGCAGCTGGCATCTGGGCTGCTGGCTGGTGCAGGAACGGGGCTACAGCGCTGTGTGGAATGTGCAAGGTGGCATCGAAGCCTGGAGCCTGGAGGTGGATGCCACGGTGCCGCGCTACTGATCGGCCGCCAAGCCGGGACACTGGTTCGAGCGCCATCCCTGACCTGGGACTCGGCTGCAGGCCGCGAACCGGCCTGCGACGGGCAGCAGCAGACACAACAACGACCGATAGGGGTATGCCGACCGATAGGGGCACGCCGACCGATCTGGCCTGGGGCGCAACAGCGGGACAGCGGCAAAGAGGATAGGCTGCAACAAACATGCGCGACCGAACAGCCATGAAAGCGCCTCGCACCCTGGTCCTGAACAAGCCGAAGAAATTCAACCGCAAAACACCGGATCGCATCATCGACTACAACGGCAGCAAAGGTGATTCGATCCGCTTCAACATGAAGTCCTTCGACATCAACCCTTCGGAATACCTGCGCGCCAACATCGGCTTCGGCGACTGCGCCGCCGCCATCCGCCAAGGGGCCTCAAGGGACGAAGCCTTTCTCTATCAGTACCGCTCTGGCGAAATGTTCTTCAATGAAAACGGATCCGAACCAGGCCTCGGCAAAGGCGGACTGATCTGCATCTTCCAGGGCTCCCCCGATCTCGGTGCCATCTCGTTTCAATACTGAATCCCTGCGTTCTGGCCTGGCCCACCCCGGCAGCTTCCGCCTGCTGCCACCGGGATCCGCCATCAGCCGGGCCTGCTTGCATCACACCGCATGACGCTGTGGGTGGACACCGCTGGCCTGCGTGCCTGTGCACGGCATGACTCTGCGCTGGGCCACCGCCTGACAAGGCTGCGGCGACGCTCTCCTCGCCGTTCACCCTGGCGAGCTGCCTAAGATCCGCACGCCTGTTCCCCGTGCTGTGCAGCCCCTTCCTCGCCGCCAACAGGATGTGCTGCGGGCCACAGTGCGTCACTACGTCGACACGGTGGAACCCGTCGGCAGCCGCACGCTGGTGCGACGCTTCGGGCTGCCCGCCAGCCCGGCGACGGTGCGTTCAGCGATGGGGGCCCTGGAACAGCGGGGCCTGCTCACCCAGCCCCACACCTCCGCCGGTCGCATCCCCAGCCAGCAGGGCTATCGGCTCTATGTCGATCAGCTGCTGCCCGAGCCTGGATCAGCGGCACGGCAGCTGGAACGGGAACTCACCGGCCTCAGCCTGCAGTGGAGCGCCCTCGATGATCTGCTGCATCACCTGGCCCGGCGGCTGTCCGATCTCACCGGCCTGCTCAGCCTGATCAGCCGGCCACGGCGCCCGGAACCGCTGCTGCAGGCCGTACGGCTGGTGGCCAGCCACGACCGGCTGCTGGTGTTCCTGGTGGAAGGACCAGCCCTGAGCCGCAGTCTCAACCTCAGGCTGCCGCGCGGCTGCGAGGACCAGGTGCCGATCCTGGAGCGCTGGGTGAATGAACGGCTGCGCCACTCGGGCGGCAGCCTCAGCTGGGAGCGGCTGCCCGAGGAGCTGCGCGACAGCGGTGCGGTATTGCGCCAGGCGCTCAGCAGCCCGCAGCGGCTGGTGGGTCCGGAGCTGGAGGGGGTGGTGGCCGCCGGGCTCGGCGCTCTGCTGGCCCAGCCGGAATTCAGCCGCACCGCCACGCTGCTGCCCCTGGTGCAACTGGTGGATCAGCGACCGGAACAACTGCTCGGCCCGCTGCTTCCCCTGTCGCTGGCCGCGGACAGCCCCCTCGATCCGGGGGAGCTTGGCATCTGGATCGGCAGCGAACATCCCCATCAGGCCCTGGCCTCCTGCGCCGTGGTGCAGGCGCCCTATCGCAGCGGTGATGGCGGCCTCGGTCGGGTGGCCCTGGTGGGACCGATGCGGATGGCCTACGCCACCGCCTGTGCCGCCGTGCGGTCGGTGGCCTCGATCTTGCAACGGCTGCTGAACTGAGGGAAGGCAAAGATGACCTATTGCGTTGCCTTTCTGCTCGATAAGGGGCTGGTTTTTGCCTCCGACTCGCGCACCAATGCCGGGGTAGATTACATCTCCACCTACAGCAAGATGCATGTGTTCCAGCCGGCTGCTGATCGCCTGTTCGTGCTGATGGCTGCCGGCAACCTGGGCACCACCCAGGCGGTGCTCAATCGCATCCGCCGCGACCTCGAACGCGACTCCTGCCCACTGACGCCACAGGCTCAGGCCAGCAGCCCGGACCTGCGCACCGCCCACTATCTGTTCGAGGCCGCGGATTACATTGGCCATCTCAGCGTTGCGGTGCAGCGACAGTTCGCCACCTCGCTGCGGGAAGCCGGCGCCACCGGTGAGGCCAGTTTCATCCTCGGCGGCCAGATCGGTGAGGAGCGCCACGGCCTCTATCTGATCTACCCCCAGGGCAATGCCGTGATGGCCACCCCCGAAACGCCGTTCCTGCAGATCGGCGAGAGCAAATATGGCAAACCACCGCTCGATTACGCCGGCCACACCGGCCTGTCGCTGGAGGATGCCGCCCGGCTCTGCCTGGTATCGCAGATCGTGACCCGCCGCGCCAATCTCACCGTGGGCCCGCCCTTCGAGATCGCCCTGGTACCGGCCGACCAGCGGCGCATCTCGCGCCGGCTGAAGCTGGAGAAGGATGCCCCGGAGGTGCAGCGGGCGATGGAGGTGTGGACCCGCACGATGCGGGAAGGCCTGCAACGGCTGCCGCGCTTTCCCTGGGAGCAGGACCCGCTGTAAGCGGAGGCGGCTCCCCAAGGAATGAGATCCCCAGGGTTGGGATTCCAAGCCGCTGCAGGCAGTCGACCTGAAACGGTCAATCCCTGAGGGGGGTCTGGATCAGCGGCCAGGGCGGCACGCAAGCCAGGCTCAAGACGGTGCCCAGCGCTGTTCTACGCCGCATAGCGAGAAATGGCGGCTGCAAGCAGCACCTGAAAGCGGCCGGGATAAAAGACATCGATCAGATCCTTCTTATCCACATAGACCATCTCGATCACCGCAGCGGGAAGCCGCACCTTTTCCCGGAACTCCAGATACTTGGACGCATACCATTTCTCAGCCCCGATGTTGGTCCTGACCGCCTGCAGATCCAGGCCCATGGCCGCGTGAATCAAGGCGGGGTAGGCGGGGAAGAACTGATCAAAGCGAAACAGATGCAGATCGATCACCTCGCTCTGATAAAGCCCCCGACGACTCATCTCCCCATAGGACAGGTCTTGGACAGGGATGCGCAGCTCCTGGCACAACCCGTGCAAGGCCTCCCGCTGTCCTGCCAACCGGTGCTCGCGGAGCTCGGCCAGCAACAGCGCCTGCAGCGCCTCGACATCAAGCCGGGCCACCGGGGTGTCCTCTCTGCTGGCGACGAGTCCCTTGCGGATCACCCCATCGCCGTGCCACTGAAACAGCGAGGCGAGATGCCGATCCAGCGGTTCACGGAACACCGAGATCACCCGCAGCGGCCGCTGGTGGTCGGCCGCGTGGCAGGCCAGGGCCTGCTGCAGCTGCCCTTCGCGCAGGCCCGGGCATGCAGGGCGCGGTATCCAGCACGCCGCAGGGCCTGCACCAGGCTCTGGGTGCCCGACTTATGGGAGCTGAACACCAGGACATCCAGCTCAGAGAGACAGACAGGTTCCAACTCAGCGCCCCGGCAACACCATGGGATCAGGGTCAGCCCAGAGCACTCGGGGTCGCAGCGCTGGCCCCGGCGGCCCCAGCCGAGCCGAGCCCCTCACCCCCCCAGCCGATCCCCGAGGCGATCGGCCACCGTGTTCACATCCTTGTCGCCGCGGCCGGAGAGGTTGATCACTACCTCGGTGCCGGGAGCCAGGGTGGGGCAGAGCTTATCCAGCCAGGCGAAGGCGTGGGCGGTCTCCAGGGCCGGGATGATGCCCTCGAGGCGGCACAGCAGCTGCAGCGCATCAAGCGCCTCCTCATCGGTGACGGCGGCGTATTCGGCCCGGCCGATGCCCTTGAGGTAGCTGTGCTCCGGGCCGACACCCGGGTAATCGAGGCCGGCGCTGATCGAGTGGGCCTCCATCACCTGGCCCTCGCCGTCCTGCAGCAGCAGGCTCATCGCCCCGTGCAGCACGCCGACGCGCCCTTCCGTGATCGTGGCGGCATGGCGGCCACTGGCCACGCCCTCGCCGGCGGCCTCCACCCCGATCAGTCGCACCGAGGTGTCCTGCACAAACGGGTGGAACAGGCCCATGGCATTGGAGCCGCCGCCGACGCAGGCCACCAGCACATCCGGCAGACGCCCGAAGGCCTGCTGGCACTGCTGTTTGGCCTCCTCACCGATCACGGCGTGGAAATCGCGCACCAGCATCGGGTAGGGGTGGGGCCCGGCCACCGAGCCAAGGATGTAGTGGGTGCTCTCCACGTTGGTCACCCAGTCGCGGATCGCCTCGCTGGTGGCGTCCTTGAGGGTGGCGGTGCCGGCGGTGACCGGCTGCACAGTGGCCCCCAGCAGGCGCATGCGGAACACGTTGAGGGCCTGGCGGCGCATGTCTTCAGCGCCCATGTAGATCACGCACTCCAGCCCGAAGCGGGCACACACGGTGGCTGTGGCCACGCCGTGCTGGCCGGCGCCGGTTTCGGCGATGATCCGCTGCTTGCCCATGCGCAGGGCCAGCAGGGCCTGGCCGAGGGCGTTGTTGATCTTGTGGGCGCCGGTGTGGTTGAGGTCTTCCCGCTTCAGCCAGATGCGCGGACCGCCCTCCGCACGGCGGTAATGCTCCGTGAGCCGCTCGGCTTCATACAGGGGATTGGGGCGCCCCACATAGGTGCGCAGCAGGTGGTTGAGCCGATCGGTGAAGGCCGGATCCGTCCAGGCTTCGGCCGCGGCCTGCTCCAGCTCCGCCAGGGCGGGGATCAGGGTTTCGGGCACGTACTGGCCGCCGAACTGGCCGTAGCGGCCCAGGCTGTTCGGGCGGGATTCCAGGGCCAGGGAGGCCGGATCAGGGCCGCCGGCGGCGTGCAGGGGGGGGACGGTGCTGGTCACCGGCGGCGGAGCAAGATCACTGCAGCGTAAGAAGCGGCCATGGCCAAGGGCGGCTGGCAGGAATTCAGCAGACCGGAGAGCCTGCAGCGCAGCAGCGGCCCAGCCGCCGAGCCCACCGCCAAGGCGCAGCAACGGGTTCGGGTGCAGCGCACCAAGGCCGGCAAGGGCGGCAAGCTGGTGACGGCGATCACCGGCCTGGAAGCAGCGGAGGCCGAGCTCAAAACACTGCTCAAACAACTCAAGGCCGCCGCCGGCACCGGCGGCACCGTGAAGGACGGGGTGATCGAACTGCAGGGCGACCAGGTGGCCCCGGCCCTGGCGGCCCTGGAGAAGGCCGGTTACCGGCCTAAACAGGCGGGGGGCTGATGGCAGCGCCCGCGGAGCCCCAGCCATGACCCCCACCGATCTGCTGCTGCAGCTGGGCCTGTTCACGGCGGCGCTGGTGGCCAACCTGCTCTCGGCCCTGGCCGGAGGTGGCGCCGGCCTGGTGCAGCTGCCGGTGCTGATCCTGCTGGGGTTGAGCTTTCCGCTGGCGCTGGCCACCCACAAGCTGGCCAGCGTAGCCCTGGGGATCGGCGCCAGCCTGCGCCATGCCCGCGAACGCTCGCTCAATCCCCGCCTGGCCGTCTTCGTGCTGGCCTGCGGCCTGCCGGGGGTGGTGCTGGGGGCGCGGGTGGTGCTCAGCCTGCCGCCCCGGCTCTGCACCCTGCTGCTGGGGCTGCTCACGATCGGCCTGGGGCTCTATTCCCTCGCCCGCCCGCAGATGGGGGTGAGCGCCGTGGCTCACCGCCTCGATCGCACCCGGCTGGCCATCGGCGGGGCCGGGCTGTTCGCCATCGGCGTGCTCAACGGCTCACTCACCTCCGGCACCGGCCTGTTCGTGACCCTGTGGCTGGTGCGCTGGTTCGGGCTCGATTACGGCCGCGCCGTGGCCTACACCCTGATCCTGGTGGGGCTGTTCTGGAACGGCGCCGGTGCGATCACCCTCGGCAGCCAGGGGCAGATCGCCTGGAGCTGGCTGCCGATGCTGCTGGCCGGGTCGGTGGCCGGCGGCTACCTGGGGGCCCACCTGGCCATCGCCAAGGGCAGCCGCGTGGTGAAGCGGGCCTTGGAGGTGCTGGCGCTGCTGATGGGCGGCTCGCTGCTGCTCAAGAGCTTCTGATCAGCCGCTGGCCCCCTGACTGAGGGACCTCACCAGGGCAAGGGCTCGCCATTGGCATGCCAGAAGCGGCCGCTGCTGGCCAGGTTGAGGGCCTCGATCCGCTCCAGCAGCCCTTGGGCCGCCTGCGCGGGCGGGATGCCGCTGAACCCCACCATCCGCGTGGCCACCATCCCCGGATGCAGGATCGCCACGGCGATGCCACGGGGCCGCAGATCCACCGCCAGGGAGCGGCCGGCCATGGTCAAGGCCACCTTGCTCATCCGGTAGCCGTAGTAGCCGCCGGAGGTGTTGTCGTCGATCGAGCCCATGCGGCTGGTGATCAGGGCCAGCTTGGAGCCGGCCGCCAGGTTGGGCAGGAGGGCCCGTGCCAGCAACAGCGGCGCCAGGGCATTCACCTCGAACTGGCGGCGGATGCTGCCGGCCTCGAGATCCTCCAGACCATCCGCCTCGAGGATGCCGGCGTTGAGGATCGCCCCCGCCAGCTCCTGCCCAGCGAGCCGGGCGCTCAGGGCCTCCAGGGCGATCGGGTCGGTGAGCTCCACAGCGGTTTCAAGGCGCACCCCCCGGGCGCCGAGCGCCTCCAGCTCCGGCGAGGCGCTGCGGCACACGGCGATCACCGCATGGCCCCGGTCCGCCAGCTGGCGGCAGAGCTCCAGGCCGATGCCGCGGTTGGCGCCGGTGATCAGCCAGGTGGCCATGGCGGGTGCTCCCTGCAGATGGAGCCCCACTCTGGGGCTGCTTAGCGTGCGCGCTGCCCTCGCTGATGGCCGCGGATGCCAGCCCTGGTCCTGCTGCAGCTGGCCGGCGCCCTGGTTGTGGGCCTGCCCGCGGGTCAGCCCGCAGCACAGGCAACCCCAGCACCGGCGGCCTGCGCCGCCGCGCAGCAGGCCCATGCCACCCAGCGACGGCAGGCGCTGAATCCCCAGCTGCAGGTCGTCCTGCTGGGGGAACTGCACGACGACCCTGCCGACCACGCCTGGCAGCTGCAGACCCTCCAGGCCCTGAAGGCCGCGGGCCGCCCCCTCAGCCTCGGCCTGGAGATGGTGCCGGCCCCCCGCCAGCCGGTGCTCGATCGCTGGAATGCCGGCCAGCTCGACATGACGAACCTGCTGCTGCAGGTGGGCTGGCAGGAGGTGTGGGGCCACGACCCACGGCTGTATCTGCCCCTGCTGGCCTGGGCGCGCCAGCAGGGGGTGCCGCTGCTGGCCCTGAACGCCGAACCGAGCCTGGTGCGGCGCGTGAACCGGGAGGGTCTGGCGGCGATCCCCCACCAGCAGCGGGGCGGCATCGGCCTGCCGGCGCCCGCCGGTGCCGCCTACCGCCAGCGGCTGGAGCAGAGCTGGCGCGGCCACAGCGGCCACACCAGCGGGCCCTTGGCCCCGGCGCAGGCCGCGGCCCTGCAGCGCTTCATCGACAGCCAGCTGCTGCGGGATCGGGCGATGGCGGAGCAGATCGTCGCAGCCCGGCAGCGGGATCCCCAGCGACTGGTGGTGGCCCTGATCGGCCGCGGCCACCTGGAGAACGGCGACGGGGTGCCCGCCCAGCTGCGGGCGCTCGGCAGCACCCGCGTGCTGCCTCTGATCCGCGGCGACCAGCCGGCCGCCTGCCTGCCGATCCCCACCGGCGCCCGGCTGGGGGCCTATCTGGAGAGCGACAGCGGCGGCGTGTGGGTGCGGCAGGTGGCACCGGGCTCGGCGGCGGCGGCGGCGGACCTGCGGCCGGGCGATCGGATCCTGGCGGTGAACGGCGTGGCGGTGGAGCGAGCCGGCCAGGTGATCCGCGCCGTGCGTCTGCATCCCGACGGATCTCCCCTGCAGCTGACGCTGCTGCGCCATGGCCGGCGGCTGACCCTGGAGCTGGAGCTGCCGCCCCGCACGGAACCCGCCCTGGCCAGCGGCGACAATGCCCCCAGCCCAAGCCCCGCCCCGTCGTCCCCCGCCTGACCGCCATGACCAGCAGCCCCGCCAAGCCCGCCTACGGCGACCTCACCACCCAGGGGGCATCCACCAACATCGCCTGGCACCACACCTCGGTGGATCGGGCCGCCCGGGCCCAGCAACGGGGCCACCGCAGCGCCATCCTCTGGTTCACCGGCCTGAGCGGCGCCGGCAAGAGCACGCTGGCCAATGCCGTGAACTCAGCGCTGTTTGAGCGGGGCCTCGCCTGTTATGTGCTCGATGGCGACAACGTGCGTCATGGCCTCTGCAAAGACCTCGGCTTCTCCGATGCCGACCGGGAGGAGAACATCCGCCGCATCGGTGAGGTGAGCAAGCTGTTTCTGGATGCCGGCGTGGTGGTGCTCACGGCGTTCGTGTCGCCGTTCAAGGCCGACCGGCGCCGGGCGCGGGCCCTGGTGGACGCCGGCGACTTCATCGAAATCCACTGCGCCGCCGATCTGAACGTGTGCGAGCAGCGCGACACCAAGGGGCTCTACGCCAAGGCCCGCGCCGGCGAGATCAAGGAGTTCACCGGCATCTCCAGCCCCTACGAAACGCCGGAAGCCCCCGAACTGCGGGTGGACACCGGCAGCCAGACCCTGGAGGAGAGCGTGGAGCAGGTGCTCACCTACCTCAGCGCCCAGGGTGTGATCGCCCAGGCGGGCTGAGCCTCAGCGCTCCACGGGATTCGCCTGGGCCAGGCCGCGGTGCTCGGCCCAGGCATCGAGAAACGTTTTCAGGCAGCTGGCCACCGGAACGGCCAGCAACAACCCCAGCAGTTCCCCCAGACCCATCAGGCTGCCCACGCGGGCCCCGATCGGCAGGCACACCAACAGCCAGGCCGGCTGCAACCCCACGATGCTGCCCATCAGCCGGGGCTGGATCACCTGATCCACCACCTGCCCCACGCTGATCGCCGCTGTCAACACCTCCAACCCGGTGCGCGGATCCTCCAGGGCCAGTAACAGGCTCACCAGCA
>JBJTQH010000087.1:0-14331 GCA_046075505.1 Cyanobium sp.
ACCTGAGTGCTGAAGAACGTACATTGAGGAGCCTGAGGATTCTTCTAAGCCCTAAACGGCTGATTGCGTTCCATCCTAACCCGAGACAGCCGCTGGAATCAACTGCACCGCAGCGGATCTGGGTTGCTCAGCAGGCCCTACTTAAAAGCAGCTATCTTCGCCCCAGTAGGTATGAGGGGTATTTACTATAACCGCTTCTGCTATTTGCCTTTGAAAGTCAAGGTAGAATAAATTACCGCAATGAAATGTAGCGGTGATTTGAACCGTAGATACATCTTCGCAGCCTGTCATCACCATCGAAGCGTAATCGCGAACAAGTCGTTTGCTGTTGAGGATTGATTCATTTATGCGTACCCGACCTTCATATGTACTAAATTCTTCCATGGCGACATGCCCCATAGTAAATAGCTGGATGGAGATTCTTCTAGGTCTATCGTGATGTGGAGAGCCAGGGTCTAACCAACCGGCAATTCTCTCCACTCTTCCGCCAAGTCTATAGTCGATATCGGCTCGCACTTTCATTAGAGATTTTTGGCATGGAAGCGATTGACTGGCGATAAAGTTATCGATAGCTTTGTATACTTCGGAGGGTGTCCGTGATTTGCCTGGATCGCAAAAGTAAAGCTGAGGGGAAATTAGCGAGGCGGCTAGGAGGCCGCCAATGAGCTGATTGCTGAAATAGCTTTTAGCGAGCATTGTTAATGCTTGGCAAAAGTTTAACCATTATGCCATTTTGCGCGGGACGGCAGACGGCGCTTCTCCTATAATCGTCGCAAGACTTTACGCATATACATTTCTCCAGTTTAATTGGACAAGAAACCGCGAGTCCTCCTCTCTCGAATCGCCCTACCTCTGCCTCGTTCGCAAGTGTCCATTTCCCCGAAGTTGCTTGACGGATTCGCTCCAAAGCCTCTACCTTTCTTTCAACCGCTGAGGCGGGACTGCGCGGCAGTCGCTCACCCTCTCCGGCCAGGCCACCAGCTACTGCAGCCGGGCTGATCATCCCTTCTCTCATTACTGTGTGCGCCGTTCAGACGCCCTGGCTATGCAGACACCTTAAGCGGTTGATTTGCCGCGCCAAATCATAGAAACGCTTCCCCGGCGGCCACACGGATTCATGCCTGTTGCAGGCCGTTGACGTCAACCGGTAGGTGCAAACGAGAGGGCCAGGCTTTGCCTGGGACAGGGACACGCGGTCCCCGTGGCGCTCTCGTTCGGCCGAGTGGATCAGGGGGTGAGCGGGCAGACGAGGGGTGGCCGCGATTGGCACGACCCCCCGAGGACGGATCGTGTCGGTGCGGGCTCTTTGTGGCAGATCCTACAGGCGCCCCGTGACTGAGCTGCCCCAGTGTTCCGGTGATTCTCACCGGTTGAATAGAAGCGCAGGACAGTATCAATAGGCGCCAAGTCTTCCTCCTGCGGGGCCTTGCGGCCCTGACGCGCTGTGCACCCCGTGTGCCCATCCGTCGCAGTCGGTGCAATTCCGTCTTCCGGTCTCTGGACGTGACCGAAAAAAGGGCAAGAACACCCGACAAACACCGTCCACCAACCCAATCCACCTGTTTTCACCATCGGCATCGCATTGGTGCAAGCAGACAAGGCGCAGCATCGCCCGACCCGTGCACCTACAGGTCGGGCTTTTGTTGTTTCGGGTTCAAGTCCCCCTAGATTGGCTCGCCCCACCCCTCGTGGTGAGGCTTTGTCGTATCCGCTCAACCAATCGTGACCACCCAATCGCGATCACTCCGCCTGGCTGATGCCCTCAGCCGGGCTCCTTTCACTTCCGTGGGCTCCTTATCCCCTGCATGCCATCACCAACGATGGCGCCTGTCTCTGCCACCGCTGCTGCGCCTCTGATCGCCTCAGCATCGCCACCACGACCGGCCGTGACGGCTGGACCGTCATCGCTCCGGCCGTGATCGGGGCGGGGGATCAATGGCAGCCCAGTGCCCGCCTGCTGCAGAAGCTGCGGGAGGTGCCGAGCGCCACCGAACGCGATGCGCTCACCAACGCTCGCCTGGGACAGGGACTGTTGCCTGATGCAGGCGTGGGGTTGGCGGTTTACGGGGACACACGGAAAACAAGCGGCTGAGCGATGGCCCTGGGTCTTGGCCAACGTTTTGCCCCTAAAGTCCCTTCACGTGAGAAGAGGCTCTCTGGATGAAAGGAGAATTGACTGCCGTAATTGAGCCGGCTCCAGAGGGTGGCTTCTGGGCGATCTGCCTGGAGATCCCCGGCGCCAACGGCCAGGGTGAAGCCATTGAGAAAGCCAAGCAGGATCTTCCGGTAGCGATTGAGCTTCTGCTTGAGGATCGTGAGGCAGATATCACTCGTGGACTGCCGCCCGACGCCCTGGGGTTGCCCCTGCAGATCGGCTGAAACGCCGTGATCCGGAGCGACGGCTTCGCATGGCGGGCTGCCTCCTGAAACGACAAGGTGCTTCACATTCCATCTGGATCAATCCTGTCACCGGAATGCGGGAGGCCGTACAGCCGTACCCGGACACAACGAGATCAAGGAACCGCTGGCCCGCAAGATCCTCGCCAACCTCGGTGCGACTTGAGGCATGGGGCGACTGAGCTGCACCACAACGCGACACCGTCACAACCAGACGCAACGACCAACCACCACAATACGCAAGCACATCACGCATGGAGCGACCGCTGATCCTGATCCTGGCGCTGCTGGCCCTGCTGCTCGGCTGCACGGCGGCGATCACCCGGCCGGGGCTGTACCGACTCGGCCAGGAGGGCACCCCGATCGCCTCCCCTGGCGTCAGCTTCAGCGGCAGCAGCCGCCAAGGCCGCTGGCGACCGACTCCCTATCGCCGCGACTGGGAGCGCTTCCAGGGGCGCGGGCCCGCCGGGGTGAAGTGAACGATCCGGTGATCACACCGCTGCAGGTGCGCCTGCTGCTGTTCACCGCCGCCGTGTCCTCCTGCGTGGGGCTGGCCCTGGAGCTGCTGCTGATCACCCAGGCCAGCTACCTGCTGGGCGATGCCACCCTGGCCACCGGCCTGGTGGTGGGCGTGTTCCTGGCGGCGATGGGGCTGGGGGCCTGGCTGAGCCAGTTCCTGGCCACCGGTGCCGCGCCGCGCCGCAGGCTACTGCGCACATTCGTGCTGGTGGAGCTCGCCCTGGTGCCGCTCTGTCTGCTCGGTCCGGCCGGCCTGTTCGCCCTGTTCGCCGCTGAGGGGCCCCTGTGGCTGGCGGTGGTGGTGCTCACCCTGGCCCTGGGGGCCCTGGGGGGGATGGAACTGCCGCTGCTGACGCGGCTGCTGGAGAGCCAGGCGGAACTGCGCACCGTGCTGGCCCGGGTGCTGGCCCTCGATTACCTCGGCTCCCTGGTCGGTTCGCTCGCCTTTCCACTGCTGCTGCTGCCCTGGCTGGGGCTGCTGCCCACCGCGGCGCTACTCGCCCTGGTGCCGCTCGGCTGCAGCGCGGCGCTGTGCTGGTGTTTCCCGCAGCTCACCGGCTGGCGCCGCCCGGTGACGCTGCTGCTGCCAATGATCGCCGCCGCTGGCCTGCAGCTGGGGCCGCTGGAGCGCCGCATCGAAGACAGCCTCTACGACGATCCGGTGGTGGGACGCCTGCAGACCCGTCACCAGCGCATCGTGCTCACCCGCCGCCGCAACGATCTGCGCCTCTACCTCGATGGCAGCCTGCAATTCTCCAGCCTCGATGAATACTGCTACCACGAGGCGCTGGTGCATCCGGCGATGGCGCGCCACGGCCGGCCGCGGCGGGTGCTGCTGCTTGGTGCCGGCGATGGACTGGCGCTACGGGAGGTGCTGCGCTGGCCGAGTGTGCAGCGGGTCGATCTGGTGGAGCTGGATCGCCCCATGCTGCAGCTGGCACGGCGACACCCCGTGCTGCGGCGCCTCAACCGCGGCAGCCTCAGCGATCGGCGGGTGCAGCTGCATGTGGGCGATGCCTTCGCGCTGGTGCCACAGCTGAGCGGGCCCTACGACGTGGTGATCGCCGATTTTCCCGATCCGGCCACCCAGGCGGTGGCGCGGCTGTACAGCGTCGCCTTTTATGGCCGCCTGCTGCAGCAGCTGGCCCCGGACGGCCAGCTGGTCACCCAGGCCTCGGCGCCGTTCTTCACGCCGCGGGTGATGGCCTCGATCCGCGCCAGCCTTGAGACGCTGGGATTGCGGGTGGATCCTTACAGCGTCACGGTGCCGAGCTTCGGGCCGTGGGGGTTTGTGCTGGCGCAACGCGCGGCGGCGGCGCGACGCTTCGGGCCGCTGCCCTTTCAGGGCCGTTGGATCGATCAGCGCCAGCTGGCGTCCCTTCTGGATCTGCCGCGCGACCTGCTGCCGGATCCCGGCGAGACGGTGCTGCCGAACCGCATCGGCCGGCCGGTGCTGGTGGAGTATCAACGGCGCGGTCGCTGGGGCGGAACGGATCGCGATCCCTGAGCGGCGCAGCCGAGCGGGGAGCGGAGGCCCTCCGGTTCCCATGCCGATCACCACAGAGGGGCGTGCGCTGCCTCTGGAGCGGCCCTAGGGTCACGCCATCGCCGCAGCGACGAGGGTGGTGCTGGTGTTGCTGGCCCTGGTGGGGGCCGCCCTGCTGCTGCTGGCCCTGCAACGCTGGCGCCAGCGCCTGGCGGGACGGCGCCGCAGCCGACTGCGCAGCTGCACCCTGTTCAGCCTGCAGATCGGCGACATCGTGCAGGCCGAGGCCAGCGACTGGGTGGTGGAGGAGCAGCTGCTCTATGACCAGCAGGGCTTCCAGTGGCTGGAGTACCTGCTGCGCGACGGTGCGCGCCGCCGCTGGCTGGTCGTCTGCGAAGACGATGGCCTGGAGCTGAGCTGGCTGGAGGAGATCCAGCTGGATCCATCCCCGGGGTGGCCCCTGCCGCTGCAGTTGCACTGGCAGGGGATCGGCTACCGGCTGCAGGAACAGGGAGAGGCGATGGTGAGAGCGTCGCAGCGCAGCCTCAACCGTGGGCCGGCCCGCTGCCGCTTCGCCGACTACGAGGGGCCGGATGGGGCGGTGCTGGCCCTGGAGCTGCGGGGCCAACCGCCGACGGCGATCGAACTGGAGGCCTGCGCCGGTCGCCGCATCGATCCCCATAGCCTCAGCCTGCTGCCCGGTGATGGGCGCTCGGTGTACAGGCCGTGAGCCTGCGGGCCTGACCACAGCTCCCGGCTCCTCCTGCTGCGTCGCTTCTTCAGGCCAGCGGCAGGCGATATCGCCGCCAGAGGGAGGGTTGGGCGATCAGCACCAGCACTGCCAATGGGTGATGACCAACGGCGCTGAACAGGGAGGTGACGGTGAAGTGATCCAGCAGCAACAGCAGCTCGGTGCGCAGATCACCCAGGGCCAGCAGCAGCAGCACCAGGGGCAGCACCGGTATGCGGCTGGATCGGGCGGAGCGCGCGGGTGCGGTCATCGGCGCGACAGCACCGGCAGCAGCGTCGGAGCCAGGCCGATGCTCGACCAGCTGCCGACCCCGATACCGATGATCAGGGCGATGGCGAACCAGTGAAGGCTGCTGCCGCCGAAGATCGCCAGACCGAACAGGGGCAGCAGGGTGGTGAGGGAGGTGTAGAGCGAGCGGGTGAGGGTGGCATCAACGGCGATGTCCACCTGGTCCTGCAGCGGCAGAGACCCCAGGGTCCGTTTCTGCTCCCGGATGCGGTCGTAGACGACCACCGTGTCAGTGACCGAGTAGCCCGCCACAGTGATCAGCGAGACGGCGAACAGGGAATCCACTTCCACCCCCTGCAGCAGACCCAGCCAGGCGAAGACACCGCAGGTGATCAGCACGTCGTGAGCCAGGCACAGCAGAGCCAGAAACGCGAAGATTCCGTTGTAGTTGAAGGTGATGTAGGCGGCGATCGCAGCGAAGCTCACCAGCAACGACACGATGCTGCCACGCAGCAACTGTGCCCCGAGGGTCGGGCCGATGGTGTTGACCGAGGTTCCGCTCGGCTTCAGGGGACCGGTCACCGGTGAGAGCTCCTGAAGGAGCGCAGCGCTCTGCTCAGCGGTGAGCGTCGCCAGGCGCAGCAACAGCGATTGACCACCATCGAGAATCTGCACGGCAGCAGTATCAAGATTGGGGGCCTGTTGCCCGGCTTCCGGCTGAAGCGAGAGACTGGCCAGTGCCTGCTGCACCTGCGACACGCGCAGATCGCCGCAGCCGCTGCCGCAGGCCCGCTCCACCTGGATCTGGGTGCCGCCGGTGAAATCAAGGCCGGGTTTGAGCGGCGAGCCGATCGCCGGATTGCTCCAGCAGAGCGCCAGACCGAGCAGGCTGAGGGCACAGGCCAGGACCGATCCGATCCAGGCGATGCGCCGGTGGCGGCTGATGCGCAGGAAGCGGATCGGCGGCAGGGCCGCAACGGTGGGGGAGTCGGAAGGAGTGGCAGTCACAGGGGCAGGGCAGGAAGCCGACGGCTCAGGCGGAAGCGTGCTGACCCTGGGCAACGGGCAGCTCGGAGGCGGGCAGGAAATAGGTGGGGCGGCGCAGACCCTGGTAGCCCATCAGCAGCCGCAGCAGGGTGCGGGTGCAGGTGAGGGCGGTGAACAGGCTCAGCAGCAGACCGATCGCCAGGGTGACCGCGAAACCCTTGACCAGGCCGGTGCCCAGGAAGAACAGGGCGGCGCAGCTGATCAGACCGGTGACGTGGCCATCAAAGATCGAGGAGAAGGCGCGCGAGAAACCGGTGTCGATCGAACGGATCAAGGTGGTGCCGGCCCGCAGCTCCTCCTTCACCCGCTCGAAGATCAGCACATTGGCATCCACCGCCATCCCCACCGACAGGATGAAACCAGCGATGCCGGCCAGGGTGAGGGTGACCGGAATCAGGGCATAGATCGCCAGGTTGAACAGGGCATAGAGGCTGAGCGCCAGCACCGACACCAGACCCGGCAGCCGGTAGACGACCACCATGAACACGCCGACCAGGCCCAGGCCGGAGAGGGAGGCCACCAGGCTGGTGCGGATGTTCTCCGCCCCCAGCGAGGGGCCGATCGTGCGCACCTCGATGATCTTCACCGGCAGCGGCAGCGAGCCACCGCGCAGCTGCACCTCCAGTTCACGGGCCTGATCGGCGCTGAAGCTGCCCGAGATGGTGGCGCCACCGCCGGTGATGCCCGCCGCCTTGAATTCGGGCCCCACGGTGGCCTCGCTGATCGAGCGGCCATCGAGCACGATGCCCAGCACCCGGCCGGTGCCGGCGATCGACTGGGTGAGGGAGGCGAACTTCTCACCGCCTTCGCGGTTGAAGGCCAGGGTCACCTCCCAGTTGGCACCAGTGGCCTGCTGCTGGCGGCCGGCGCTGGTGAGCTCCTTGCCGCTGAGCAGGGCCGGACCGTAAAGGGGAAGGATGCGGCGGTTGACCTCCTGCAGCAGCAGCTCGAGCTGCTCGCTTTCACTGCTGCCCGGCTGGACCTGAACACCCAGCTCGCGCAGGGAGCGCGCCAGATCCTCCGGGGCCAGGCTGGTGGGCGGGGGAGTCGCAGCGGAATCGTCCTGGAGGGCAGCGGGGCGGCGGGAGGCCAGCACCGCCTCGGCCTGGCGCTTCAGCCGCAGCAGACCCTCCATCTCCTTTTCCGTGCCGGGGCGCTGGGCCCGGAACTCGAGCAGGGCGGTGGTGCCGAGCACGCGGGCGGCACGGGTCGGGTCCTGCTCGCCGGGCAGCTGCAGCACCAGCTGATCGGAGCCGACGGTCTGCAAGGTGGATTCCGCCACCCCGAGGCCGTTGACGCGGCGCTCGAGCACGTCCTTGACCGCCTCCAGCTGCTCAGCCTCGACGCGGCGGATCTCACCGGCAGGCAGAACCTGCAGCGTCAGCTGGCTGCCGCCGCGCAGATCGAGGCCCAGCTGCAACCCGAACGTGGCGAGCAGGGCACCGGAGGCGATCGCCAGCGCCAGGATGAGGGCGATCCAACCCTGTTGGCGTGCCATTGCAATCGATCGCGGGGGAATGGTGGAAGCCGGACGTCAGACGCGGCCGGCCTTGAGCGCCTTGGCCGCTTCGATGATCTGATGGGGCTGAATGATCGTCAGGTTCTCGAGCTTGCCGTTGTAGGGCGTCGGAATGTCCTGGGAAGAGAGGCGCACGGGACGGGCGTCGAGATCATCGAAGCAGTGCTCCGTGATCAGGGCGATCAGCTCGGCACCGATGCCGCCGGTCTTCATGCACTCCTCCACCACCAGCACCTTGTGGGTCTTGCGGATTGAGCGGCTGATCGTCTCCATGTCGAACGGCTTGAGGCTGATCAGATCGATCAGCTCCACATCGACCCCCTCGGCCTCGAGCTGCTGCACCGCTTTGAGGCAGTGGTGGCGCATGCGCGAATAGGTGAGCACCGTCACGTCCTTGCCTTCGCGGACGACCTCGGCCTGATCGAGGGCGCAGATGTAATCGCCCTGGGGGATCTCCTCGGAAAGATTATAGAGGAGCACATGCTCAAAGAAGAGCACGGGGTTGTTATCGCGAATCGCCGCCTTCATCAGCCCCTTGGCATTGGTGGGGGTGCTCACCGCCACGATCTTGATGCCAGGCACGGCGTGGAAGTAGGCCTCGAGGCGCTGGCTGTGCTCCGCCCCCAGCTGGCGGCCCACACCACCGGGGCCACGCACCACAGCGGGGATCGTGTAGTTGCCACCGCTGGTGTAACGCAGCATCCCCATGTTGTTGGAGATCTGGTTGAAGGCGAGCAGCAGGAAGCCCATGTTCATGCCTTCCACGATCGGCCGCAGGCCGGTCATCGCGGCACCGACGGCCATGCCGGTGAAGCTGTTCTCGGCGATCGGGGTGTCGAGCACCCGCAGTTCGCCGTATTTCTCGTAGAGATCCTTGGTGACTTTGTAGGAACCGCCGTATTGTCCGACGTCCTCCCCCATCACACAGACATGGGGATCGCGGGCCATCTCCTCGTCGATGGCCTCACGCAGGGCGTTGAACAGAAGGGTTTCGGCCACGGCAGGAGGGCTCGGGGGCGGGGCCCTGCAGCAACAGGGCGGGCTCAACCTATCTCAGGCTCCGCCCGCCCCGGTTGTCGCCGCCGCAGCGGCGGGTGGGTGGTTTCAGCCGCCGGCGGCGAAGGTGCTCAGCAGCAGCACCGACAGCAGCATGCCCGGCAGCAGCAGCACCACCAGCAGGCCGAGGTCGTGGGGGGTCATCGCGCAGGCGCACAAACAACGGGATCGGAACCTGCGGCAGCGCTGACGGCGCCGGCAGGCCACGGCGATCAGGCTAGGGAGTTCCCTCCTCCGGCGCTGCGATCAACAGGCTGCGCACAAAGGTCAGCGCCAGGCCGAGGCCGATGAAGGCGAAGCTGAACGTGGCCAGAAAGCACATGCCCACGATCAGGGTCTTGAGCGCCGTGGCGATGCTCTGGGCGATCTGGGCGCTGTAGTGGGGCGGATGGCCGGCGTAGTACGCCACCACCTTCTGGCTCAGCCCAAGGCACAGCCAGGCGAGCAGGCCGCTGGTGAGGGCACCGGAGAGAAAGCTGAGCGGCCCCTTGCGCGGCGCCCCCCTCTCCGGCAGCGCCGATCCAGGCTCTGCGGACTCGGAGGCCTGGGAGTCGCGGGCCGCGGACTCAGGCGGCGCAGGCTCGATGGACATGGCAGCAGCGAGGGGGATCGGAACAGAGGGAGAGGCCCGGGCCGAGACATCCGGCACAACCGGTGTGGCACAGGGCGCTGGTGGTGACGCGGGGCCGGCGCCCGTGGCATCGGCCGGAGCCGGAGAGGGCTGCAGGGGTGCAGGGCAGGGCAGCGCCGTCCTGCAGTCTGAAGCGCCCCGGCTCAGCTGCTCCAGGCCGCAGCGTCCGCCAGCTCCTCGATCGGCCCGACACCGATGCCCCGCAGGCGGCAGCACCAGTGCTCCAGGCCGGCCTGCTGCAGCTCGGGCGCAAGAACCGCCGCCGCCTGTTCCGCTGCCGCCAGGTCATCGAACAGAGCAAAGGTGGTGGGGCCGGAGCCGCTCATCGCCACCACCCGGGCGTCGCGGCAGCGGCGCAGCAACGCCAGGGCCTGCCGCACGCTCTCCACCTCCGGTTCCACCACCACCTGCAGGTCGTTGCGCAAAGGCGGCAGGGGTTGAGACGCCCGCAGCGCCTGCAGCAGCGGGCTGTGGCGCAGGGCTTCACGGCGTGCGGCGAAGGCGCTCTCCCCCTCCAGATAGGTGGCCGCGCGCTGCTCGCGGCAGCGTCCGTAGGCCCAGGGGGTGGAGACGCTGACAGCCGGGTGCTTGAGCAGCAGCACCCCCAGCGGCGGCAGCTCCGGCAGCTGCGGATCCTCCAGAACCTCGCCGCGCCCGAAGCAGAGACGGCTGCCGCCCTCCAGGCAGAAGGGCAGATCGGAACCCAGCTCCGCCGCGAAACGCAGCAGCTGCTCGATCGTGAATCCCAGGCCCCAGAGCTGGTTGAGCCCCACCAGGGCGGCGGCACCATCGCTGGAGCCCCCCGCCAGGCCGGCGCCGATCGGGATCCGTTTCTGCAGGTGGATCTTGGCGCCCAGCTCCGGCAGTCCGGCGCGGCTGCGCAACAGCTCCGCAGCCCGCACAATCAGATTGCCGCCATCGGTGGGCAGATCAGCGCGATCGCACTGCAGGCGGATCGCCCCATCGGCCACGGGCCGCAGCAACAGCCGATCGCAGAGGTCGAGGCTCTGCATCAGCATCGCCAGCTCGTGGAAGCCGTCGCTGCGCAGGCCCAACACTTCCAGATGCAGGTTGATCTTGGCGGGCGCCAGCACGCTCAGGGTCGCCATGGTTCAGCCGCAGGGCCGTTCAGAGGTGAGCCGATTCAAGCCGGCGGCCAGCGCCACCCACTGCGGCGGGGCCAGCTCCTGGGGGCGCTGGCTCAGGCTGATGCCGGCCTCCATCACCAGCGCCTCCAGCTCCGCCGCCGGCAGATAGCCACTCAGGCTGTTGCGCAGCATCTTGCGCCGCGCCGCGAAACAGCGCCGCAGCAGCCCCTCCAGCCGCTGGGCGACGGCGGGCGCCAGCAACTGCTCCGGCGGCAGCGGCTCCAGCAGGATCACCTCCGACATCACCTTCGGGGGCGGTTGGAAACAGCGAGGCGGCACGGCGCAGACCGGCCGGCAACGGGCCAGCAGCTGCATCCGCACACTCAGGGCCGAGCAGGCGCTGCTGCCGGCGCTGGCGCGGATCCGCTCCCCCACCTCCTGCTGCACCAGCAGCACCAGACGCTCATAGGCGGGCTGCACCGGTCGCTCCAGCCGGCCCACCAGGCGCTCGAGCAGCGGACCCGTGATGTTGTACGGGATGTTGGCCACCACCTTGCGCGGGGCGGGCTCCCCGGCGTGCTGCAACGGCACCTCCAGGGCATCGCCTTCAAGCAGCTGGAAGCGCGGATCCGCCCCGAAGCGATGGCGCAGATCCCCCACCAGATCGCGGTCGAGCTCCACCGCCAGCAGCGACTGCAGGGGGGTCTGCAGCAGACGCTCGGTGAGGGCACCGCGACCGGGACCGATCTCCAGCACCCGATCCTGGGGCCCTAGCTCGGCCGCGGCCACGATGCGATCGAGCACGGCGGCATCCACCAGCCAGTGCTGCCCGAAGCGCTTGCGGGCGCGATGAACGACCGCGGACATGGCAAGGGGGCAGCAGCCTCCAGATTGCCCCCGGGCGGAACCCGGAGCGGTGAGCCGATAGCGGCGACGCCCACGCCGGGTGCCGCCGAACCCGGCCAGCGGAGCACCGGCGGCGATCAGCCCCTTCGCCGGGCCCGCTGGGAGGTCAGAGCCGGCTGGACTCGCCATGCTGAAACCACCAGCGCCCTGAGCCCCATGAGCAAGAGGATGCGGATCGGCCTGCTGCTGCCCGCAGCGCTGGGGTGCGGCCTGCTGTTGTTGCCGCCGGCTCTGGCCGGCAGTGTGACGGCCGATTCGATCAACGACCGCGAGGCGGCCCGCCAGGCGGCGATGGAGCAGATGCCGCGAGGAGCCACGCTGATCCGCAGCCGCTGTCAGGAGATTCAGGTGGGAGAGTTCGGTCTGCCGCGCTACCGCTGCACGGTCTGGTATTCCGATCCACCTGCCGAGGCCCCGCCAGGCGCCGCAGGGAACACACCCGTGGCACCTGCCGCACCGCTGCCTCCTGCCCCTGCGCCCCAGCCCTGAGCACCCCGCCTGGAGCGCTGCACAGCGATCGGAGCCAGCCGCATGGGCTGGCTCGGGCTCAGCTGCCGAGCCGGATCCAGCGCACCGGCAGCCGGGTGGGGGGCAGCGGCACCAGGGCGGCCACCATCTCCACCGTGCAGCGCTCCCGCTCGGGATGGGCCGCCAGCCAGCAGTTCCAGCTGCGTTCCAGCCGCTGCAGCTTCGGCAGCCCCAGGGCGGCCACACCGCCGCCATCGCGCCCCGGCATCCGGCGGGCCTTGACCTCCACCAGCAGCAACCGCTCCCCCTTGGCGAGCACCAGATCAAGCTCGCCCCAGGGGCAGCGCCACTGGCGATCCAGCAACCGCCAGCCCCGTTGCTGCAACAGCCGCAGGGCCCGCTGTTCGGCCCAGTCGCCGCAGCGTTGCCGGGGCGAGCGCTTCACGGGTCCGCCGATGCTGCCCTCCCTACCGCTGCCACCAGGGTTCCCGCCGACGGCAGCCGTGCCGACGACAGCGATGCCTACGACAGCCATGCCAACGACAACAGTGCCGACGACAGCCGTGTGCCCGGCTGCAGAGAGCCGCCGATCTGAGACCCCCTGGCCGCTGCCGGCGACGGTCTGCTGCCGGCGACGGTCTGCGGCCCGCTCCTGGAGTCGGCCGTGCCAAGGCGGATGGTGCTGCCGGCGGGCCGGCGGCCCCGAGCCGGAACGCGCCATCCCGGAACCCCCTAGGGTGCGCCCAGCCGCAGTCGCACCGATGGCGTCACACCGCCTGCCGCCGAAGACCGCCGCTCCCGCGACGCGAGCCGCCCGACTGGGACTGGCCGACCTCGTGAGCCCGGAGGTCGCAAGTCCCAGGGACGGGATTGCGGGCGGCGGCCACCTCTCCGGCAGCGCTCACCGCTGCAGCGATGCTGCTCCATCCGCCGGGGTCCGTGGAACCGCCCGGCTGGGGGCGCAGCTGCTGGGATTGCTGGCCGCCGTGCTGCTGTTGCTGCCGAGCGGCCCCGCGATGGCGGCGATGGACTACGCCAAGCAGGTGCTGATCGGTGCCGACTTCCATGGCGCCGATCTGCGGGCCGTCACCTTCAACCTCACCAATCTGCGCGAGGCCGATTTCAGCGAGGCCGATCTGCGCAACGCCAGCCTGTTCGGCGCCAAGCTGCAGGACACCAATTTCCGCGGCGCCGATCTACGCGAAGCAACGCTGGATTCGGCGGTGTTTGAGGGCAGCGATCTGCGCAATGCCCGCCTCGATGATGCCTTTGCCTTCAACACCAAGTTCCGCGACGTGCTGATCGAAGGGGCGGATTTCAGCCGGGTGCCGCTGCGCCCCGATGTGCGCCGCGCCCTGTGCGCCACAGCCACCGGCACCAACCCCAGCTCCGGCCTCGCCACCCGCGACACGCTGGAGTGCGGCTGAGCCGGCCGCCCCTGAATCCCCCGGTGCCCCCTCCGCGCTGAACCGATGCCCCTCGATCCCCGCAGCCGTGAGCGCCTGGCGGCCCTGGGCCGCAGCCTGCCCCAGCCCCTGCCCACTCCAGAGCCGCCCCCCCGCAGCAAGGCGGCCGCCGAGGCCCCGCGCCATGCGGTGGAAACCGAGGAGGATCCGGAACAGCTGTTCCGTGAGCTGATGGCGGCCAGCCCCGACGGCCGCGTGCCGCCTCATCTGCTCGATCGGCTGCGGCAACTGGAGAAGGGCCGGCAGCAGCAGCGGCCAGCAGCCAGCACCGCCGCCCCCCGCGGCAAGTCCCCGGTGCGGGCGGCCGCCCCCAGCAGCAGCCCCGATCTGGAGCTCTACGAGGCCTTCGAGGATCTGCTGCGCCTCGCCGACGACCACGACAGCGACGAGGCGCTGCCCGCCAGGGGCGGCCCCGCTCCCCAGGACCGGCTGAAGCCACGGCCAGCTGAGCGCCCCCGCCGCCTCGAGGATCGCTGAACGGGAGATCGCGGAACGGGGGATCGTTGAGCGGCAGCTGAAGCGGAGGCCGGCCGCCACCTTGATCTCAGCTGCTACGAACCCGGCATGTGACGCCGTCCTGTCAGCCGGCCAGGCGCACAGCAGGCCGCTGCGGGGCGAGGGGCTGGGCAGCAGCGCCAGGCTCAGGTCCTGATCCGGCAGCAGCTCCAGCCGCACCGAGCGCAGCAGCCCCACCGCCAGCAGCCGGATCTCCAGCTCCGCCAGGGAGCGGCCGATGCATACCCGCTCCCCACCCCCGAAGGGCAGCAGC
>JBJTQH010000088.1:0-9984 GCA_046075505.1 Cyanobium sp.
GCTGTTAACCGATTGGTCGCAGGTTCGAATCCCGCCCGGGGAGTTTTTCAATGCGGTAGCTCACCCATCTCCTGGCTGTGGGCTGGACATCCCCTCGAGGACCGGGCATCCGCCTGCCAATCACGCAACGGCTGATCGGCGGCCATCACTGGCTTCGAGCTACTGGGAACGGGGAAAACGGATAGAAAACGCAGCGAAAGAAAAACGGAAGATTGTCCGTTCCTTCGTCTGTCCTCCAGCGGGCGGATCCCTGTTTTCATCAGGCCTCTCCGGTCCCATCGACCGTTCCGGGGCACTGCCGCACAGGCATGGGGAGGGCCCGGGCTCCGCATCCGGCGGATGGGGCTCCCCGGATCCGGCAAAAGCGAAGACAATGCAAGGCAGTTCGGCACCGCGCGCAGACGCCACCGGGCCGGGTCGTCCCCGGCCTCGTCTGCATCGGCCTTTTCCCCCACCCCATGAAGCCCTGCATCCTGCTGATCGAGGACGACGCCGACATGCGCGAGCTGGTGTCGGGCCACCTGGAGCACGGGGGGTTCGACGTGCAGCGGGCCGAGGACGGGATCAAGGGGCAGGCCCTGGCGCTGCAGTACAGCCCGGGCGTGATCCTGCTCGATCTGATGCTGCCCAAGGTGGATGGCCTCACCCTCTGCCAGCGCCTGCGACGCGATGAGCGCACCGCCAAGATTCCGATCCTGATGCTCACCGCCCTCGGCAGCACCAAGGACAAAGTGAGCGGTTTCAACTCCGGCGCCGATGACTACCTGGCCAAGCCCTTCGACCTCGAGGAGCTGATGGTGCGAGTCAAGGCCCTGCTGCGCCGCAGCGAGCGGGCGCCGTTGTCGAGCAAGCACAGCGAGATCCTCAGCTATGGCTGCCTGACGATGGTGCCGGAGCGGTTCGAGGCGATCTGGTTCGATCAGCCCGTGCGGCTCACCCACCTGGAATTCGAACTGCTGCACTGCCTGCTGCAGCGCCACGGCCAGACCGTCGCCCCCTCGCTGATCCTCAAGGAGGTGTGGGGCTACGAACCCGACGACGACATCGAGACGATCCGCGTGCACGTGCGCCATCTGCGCACCAAGCTCGAACCCGATCCGCGCAAGCCCCGCTTCATCAAGACGGTCTACGGCGCCGGCTACTGCCTGGAACTGCCCACCGGCGAGCAGCTGGCCAGCCTCGAACCCCAGATCCGCGAGGCCCGCGCCGCCCGGGAGAAGAACAGCGCCGCCAAGGGCAGCCACGCCGCCTGAGAGCCAGCGGCGCCCGCTGCCGTGATCTCAGCTCAGGCAGCCCCCCAGCTGCAGCAGCGCCACCTCCCAGGCCAGCCGCGGCGATACATGGGCCCGCAGATGGGCCCGCAGCCGCTCCAGGCGCATCAGATCCACCCCCGGCCCGCGGCGGCGCCACAGGGCCAGCTGCCACCAGTTCAGCAGCCACTGCTGCTGCTCCACCTCCAGCGCCTCGCTCAGGTCGCGGGCCAGGGCCAGCGCTTCGAGCGGTTCGGCCCTCAGCTCCAGCAGCCGTTGCGCCAGCCCGCCTGGCAGCTCCCGCCAAAGGCGACGCTGCTCCAGCAGGGCCCCGGGGGACCCCGCCGCCAACTCCAGCAGTTCCGGGGGATCGGCCGGATCGGCTGCCTGCAGCTCCTGGGACTGCGGCAGGCGCGCCAGCACCTCCCCCACCTGCTGCGGCGTCAGACGCCGGAACGGAATCTGCTGGCAGCGGGACCGGATCGTGCTCAGCAGCTGCTCCGGCGCGGCGCTGATCAGCACCAGCAGCCCGCGGCCCGGTTCCTCCAGGGTCTTGAGCAGGGCATTGGCCGCTGCCTCCGCCATCGCCTCAGCCGTCTCCAGCACCACCAGCGGCCCGGGCGCCTCCACCGGATGGCGCGCCAGGAAGCGGGAGATCTCGCGCACCTGCTCCAGCCGGATCTGGGGGGCCAGGCGGCGGCTCACCCCCTCCGCCTCCGCCTGGGAGAGCGGCACCAGCCGCCCCTGATGCTGATAGGTGGGCTCCACCCAGAGCAGATCGGGATGGTTGCCCTGCTCCAGCCGGCGCCGCAGCGCCAGGGAGGCCCCGTCGGCCGCCAGGCTCACCACCCCCTCCAGAAAGCGCAGAGTCGCCAGACGCCGGCCGACACCATCGGCACCGGCGAACAGATAGGCCGGCGCGATGCGGTGCCGGGCCAGGGCCGCCACCAGCAGATCCACCGCCCGCTCCTGGCCGATCAGATCCTCGAACAACCGCCGCGCCCCTGCCTGGGGCTCCCGGGGCCTCGTCTGCGGCTCAGCGGTCATCACCACCACGGCTGACGCCCTGGGGCGCCGCGGCCCACTCCTGCTGCAGCGCCCGCCGGCAGGCCTCGGTCACCGCATCGCGGCAACCGGCGGCCTCGATGCGGCGCCAGCCCGGCCGGGTCGCCAACGACCGGAAGCCCTCCGAGACCCGCGCCAGGAACGCCGCACCGGCGGCCTCGATGCGATCGGGGCTGCGCTGCTGGCGCCGCTGCAGCGACAGCTCCAGGGGCAGATCGAGCCAGAGGGTGAGATCGGGCTGCAGTCCATCGGTGGCGATCGCCTCGAGCTGGGTGATCAGGGCCAGATCGAGGCCGCGGCCATAGCCCTGGTAAGCGGCGGTGGAACCGCTGTAACGGTCGCTCAGCAGCCAGTGCCCCGCCTCCAGGGCCGGCCGGATCACGCGCTGGACGTGCTGAGCCCGATCGGCGGCGTAGAGCAGCAGCTCAGCGCGGCTGCAGGGCGCCTCGGCGGCATCGGGATGGAGCAGCAAGCGGCGCAGGGCCTGCCCCAGGGGGGTGCCGCCCGGCTCGCGGCTGCAATGCAGACGGGCCCCCGGCGGCAGCAGACCGCTCTGGGGCAGCCAGGCCGCCAGGGCCTGCAGCTGGGTGCTCTTGCCACAGCCATCGATGCCCTCGAGCACCAGGAAGCGACCGCGTGGCGGTGGGGGACCGGGCTCAGCGAGCGCCCGCGGCGCCCCCTCGGACCCAGCCGGGGCGGCATCGCAGCAACGCGGATCCCCAGCCGCTGCGCCGGCATCCCCTGCAGCTTCCATCACTCCGTTCCCGATGGCTCGATGCATCCTCAGGCCTGACTCTGCCGAGCCAGCCTGCAGAGGCGCACCAGCCTGCCGAGGCGTGCCGGGCGAGGGTGCCGCGCAGCAACCGGACAGCAGCGCCGCCGCCGCGGCTCAGGACCCACCGGCCCGATGGCGGCGTCCCCCAGCAGGAAGCCCCTGCAGCAACAGGGCGTTGACGACAACGGTGATCGAGCTGAGGGCCATCAGCAGAGCCGCCAGCGGCGGCGTCAGCCGCAACGAGAAGGCGGGCAGCAGGGCGCCGGCGGCGATCGGGATCACGATCAGGTTGTAGCCGAAGGCCCAGATCAGGTTCTGGCGCACCTTGGCCATCGTGGCCGCCGCGATGGTGAGGGCCGTGAGCACCCCCTCCAGCCCTTCTCCCATCACCACCAGGGCCGCACTCTCCTGGGCGATCTGGGTGCCGGTACCGACCGCGATGCCCAGATCCGCCGCCGCCAGGGCCGGGGCATCGTTGATGCCATCGCCCACCATCGCCACCGGGCCTGAGCCGCGGGCGGCCAGGATCCGCTCCAGCTTCTGGGCCGGCCGCAGCTCCCAGGCCAGTTCCTCAGGAGCGAAGCCGAGTCGCGCTCCCAGGCGCTGCACCGGTACGCGGCGATCGCCGCTGAGCAATCCCAGCTGCAGCCCCCGCTGCCGCAGGGCCGCCAGGGTGGCGGCGGCATCGGCGCGGGGCTGATCCTCCACGGCGATCAACCCGAGCAGCCGCGTCTCGGCCGCCAGGGCCAGCAGGGTGGCCCCCTCCGTCTCAAGGGCGGCCTGCCGCTCGAGCACCGCCGGATCGAGCCGGATCCCCTCAACTGCGAGCCAGTCGAGCCGACCGATGCGCAGCAATGGGGGCGACAGCGGGGCGGAAACAGGTGGGGCCGGTTGGCCAGCGGCTGGCGCCGGGGGGCTCGCCGCCGGGGCGGGCTCGGCGCCGGACTCCATCAGAAGAGCGATCAGGTCGGCAGGGGACGCCGCCAGCCGTGCCAGCACCCCTTCCCCGGCGACCGTGCGCTGCTCCTGAGAGTCGAGCGGCAGCAGCGGCAGCTCCAGGGCCTGGGCCTGTTGCAGCAGGGCATGGGCGAGGGGATGGCGACTGCCGCTCTCCAGGCTGGCCGCCAGCTGCACGATCCGCTCCGCCGGCAGCGCCACCAACGGCTCAATGGCGGTGACCAACGGGCGACCGAGCGTGAGGGTGCCGGTCTTGTCGAACAGCAGCGTGCGCACGGCCGCCGCCTGCTCGATCGCCTCGCCACCGCGGAACAACAGACCGGAGCGGGCCGCCAGGCCGGTGCCGACGCTGATCGCCGTGGGAGTGGCCAGGCCGAGGGCGCAGGGACAGGCCACCACCAGCACCGCGATCGCCAGCTCCAGGGCCAGCACCAGCGGCGGCATCGGGGCTGCCGGCAGGGCCGCCGATCCCATCGCGCCATGGCCGCCGAGGCTGTGGGCCCCATGCAGGCCGCCGTGGGCCCCCGGCGCCTGGAGCACCGAGGGCCAGAGGTGGGTGCCGATCAGCCACCAGAACAGGAGGGTGGCCAGGGCGAACAGCAGCACCGCCACCGCGAAGCGTCCCGCCACCCGATCGGCCAGGCCCTGGATCGGCGCCTTGCGCGCCTGGGCCTGCTCCACCAGATGAATGATGCGGGCGATGGCGCTCTCGGCCCCGCTGCGGCGCACCGCCAGCTGCAGCGGGGCCGTGAGGTTGAGACTGCCGGCAGCCAGCTCGCTGCCGGGCTCAACCGGCACCGGCATCGCTTCACCGGTGAGGGCCGACAGATCCACCGCCGAGGCGCCGAGCAGCACCTGGGCATCCACCGGCAGGCGATCGCCGGGCAGCACCAGGATGCGATCGCCGGGGCGCAGACCACCCACCCGTACCGTGCGCGACGGACCGTCATCGATCAGCAGCAGCGCCTGCTCGGGCTGCAGCTCCGCCAGCTCCTCGATCGCCCGACCGGTGCGCCAGCGGGCCCGTTCCTCCAGAAACCGACCCGCCAACACGAAGCCGAGCAGCATCACCGGCTCGTTGAAGAAACAGGGCCAGCCGCTGGCGGGCCAGAGCAGACCGACGGCGCTCGCCAGCCAGGCGCTGGCCATGCCCAGTCCCACCAGGGTGTCCATGCTGGGCAACCCCGCCACAGCGCTGCGGGCCCCCTGGATCAGGATGGCGCGACCGGGACCGGCCAGGGCCAGGGTGGCCACCAGGGCATGCAGCCACGGATCAGCCAGGGGCAGAGCCAGCAGCGGAGCGGGCAGGGCACCGCTCTCGGCCGCATGGCCCAGGGCCGAGACCAGCACCAGGCTGAGGGCGACGAACAGACGGCGCCAGCGCTGCCACCAGTGCTGCCGGCGCAGGCGTTCGCGGCGTGACAGGGGCGAAGGCCCCTCCGAACGCCGACGGGCCTCGAAACCGAGCTCCCGCAGACTGGCCAGCACAGGCTCCAGCCGGCGATCGAGCCAGGCCTCGGGATCCAGCGGGGCGCTGCCAGCCCTGGCCGCCACCAGCGGCAGCTGCGCGGGCGCCCCACGTTGCGGCGGCGGCGCCCCATGGGCCAGCGCGCTCCGGCCCGGAGCTGCGGCGCGCGGCTCGGGCTCCAGTTCCAGCCAGGCGGTGCGACTGAGCAGATTGACGCTCGCCTGATGCACCCCCGGCTGCTGGCGCAGGCGCTGCTCCACGGCCCGCACGCAACCGCCGCACTTCATCCCCTCCACCTCCAGGAGCACGGTGGTGGGGGCCACAGCCGAGGGATCGACCTCCAGGAGATCGATCCCCCTGGGATCGTCAGCCGGCAGGGCGACCGCGGTGGAGTCGGCAGGGGAGGAGTCGGCAGGAGAGGAGGAGGGGCTGGACACGGCATCGCCGGGCAGGCCTGCTGCCCCGGACTCGGTGGGCGCGGGCACGGATGCGGGGGCGGGTGCGGATGCGGATGCGGACGAGAGAGCAGCGGCAGGAACCGCGGCGGGCTCGCGCCCCGGTGGAACGCTGGCGGCAGCCTGAAGCGGCGCGGCCGAGGTCGCGCCCTGGCCTGGGCCCACCGACCGTGACGGCGCCGCATCAGGGCCGGAGGTGGCTCGTCGTGGCCGCGGGCGGAAAGGACCGGGACGCAAGGGGAAACGCCACAGGGGAGCCAAGGCTAGGGGGATCGCCCACCAACCCCTGGAACGGCCGCAGACCCGGCCAGCCTGCGGAACGCGGCAGGATGGGGGGCCGAACCGACCCTCCCGCCGTGCCCCGCTCGCAGCGCAACGACAACTTCATCGACAAGAGCTTCACGGTGATGGCGGATCTGATCGTGAAGCTGCTGCCGATCGATCCCAGGGCCAAGGAGGCCTATGTGTACTACCGCGATGGCCTCTCGGCCCAGAACGACGGCGACTACGCCGAAGCGCTCGACAACTACGAAGAGGCGCTGAAACTGGAGGAGAACGCCACCGACCGGGGCGAGATCTACAAGAACATGGCGATCATCTTCATGAGCACCGGCGAGGAGGACAAAGCGCTCGAGTACTACAACCTTTCCCTCGAGGCCAATCCCAATTCCCCCTCCTGCCTCAAGAACATGGGGCTGATCTACGAAAAGTGGGGCCGCATCGCCGCCGAAGCCGGCGACCAGGACAGCGCCGACCGCTGGCTGGACATGGCCGCCGAATCCTGGGGCAAGGCCGTGAAGCTCTACCCAGGCGGCTATCTCGATATCGAGAACTGGCTGAAATCCTCAGGTCGCAGCAACGTCGACGTGTATTTCTGAGCTCTGTCTGGGCCCCGGGGTGGGGTGGGGTACGCCTTTGGCTGGATGCTGAACGGATTGGCCTGGTGCTGAACCGGGCGAGGGCTCAGCACCAGGCCAGCGGCTCAACCCGGTGCGCCGAACACCCCGAACAGGGCCACCATCGCGATCACGCCGCCAAACACGATCAGCGCATAGAACTGCACGCGACCGGTTTCGAAATACTTGAGGCCTTCGCCGCTGCCGAGCGTGAGCAGGCCGGTGAGATTCACCACCCCATCCACGACACGGGAATCGACATCCAGCACCTGCCGCGCGAGGCGACGGCTGCCCTGCACGAACAGCTTCTCGTTGATCGCATCGAGATACCACTTATTGGCCAGGAAGCGGTTCAGGGCCGGCACGCGGGCCGCCACCGCCGTGGCCAGATCGATCCGCCGCAGGGCATAGGCGAACACCGCCAGGCTGATGCCGGCCACGGAGATCGCCACCGAGGCGCCGGCCAGGGGCAGGAATTCACCCCAGGAGAAGTGCTCGGCCATCTCGGCCGCTTCCTGGGGATCGAGCAGCGCCGCGAAGCGGCTGTTCCAGGGGGTACCGAGCAGACCGACCAGCACCGAGGGCACGGCGAGCACCAGCAGCGGCACGCTCATCGGCCAGGCCGATTCGTGGGGATGGTCGGCATGGGCATGGCCGTGATCGTCGTCTTCGACGGGGCGGCCGGCCGCGGCCAGCAGCTGGGCCGCCATCGCCTTGTCGTTGCCGCGGAACTCTCCTTCAAAGGTGAGGAAGTAGAGGCGGAACATGTAGAAGGCCGTCATCCCCGCGGTGATGAAGCCCATCACCCACAGCAGTGGATAGCTGCCGAAGGCCTGGCCGAGGATCTCATCCTTGCTCCAGAAACCGGCCAGGGGCGGAATGCCGGCGATGGCGATGCAGCCGATCAGGAAAGTGTTGGCGGTGATCGGCATCCAGCGGCGCAGGCCGCCCATCAGGCGCATGTCCT
The DNA here is from genome assembly GCA_046075505.1 of Cyanobium sp. GTDB lineage: Bacteria > Cyanobacteriota > Cyanobacteriia > PCC-6307 > Cyanobiaceae > Cyanobium. Next base: position 7,834 of record JBJTQH010000088.1, read on the forward strand.
GCGCCAGGGCCGGCTCATGGCCCACCACCTCCTCCATGGCATGGATCACCGAGCCGGAGCCCAGGAACAGCATCGCCTTGAAGAAGGCATGGGTGACCAGGTGGAACATGCCCGCCACCGGGGCGCCGCAGCCCATCGCCAGCATCATGTAGCCGAGCTGGCTGACGGTGCTGTAGGCCAGGCCCTTCTTCAGATCCATCTGGGTGAGGGCGATCGAGGCCCCCAGGAAGAGCGTGATCGTGCCGATCACCGCGATCGTGGCCTGCACCACCGGGAACGGCTCATACACCGGTTGCAGGCGCGCCACCAGGAAGACGCCGGCGGCCACCATCGTGGCGGCGTGGATCAGGGCCGAAATGGGCGTCGGGCCCTCCATCGCGTCCGGCAGCCAGACGTGCAGCGGGAACTGGGCCGACTTGGCCATCGGGCCCATGAACACCAGCAGACAGAGCAACACCGCCACGCCGTTGCTGAGGCTGCCGCCTGCCACCGCCTCACTCAGGCGGGCACCGATCTCCTCGAAGCCGAAGCTGCCGGTGGCCCAGAACAGGCCCAGGATCCCCAGCAGCAGGCCGAAGTCACCGACACGGTTGACCACGAAGGCCTTCTGGGCGGCGTGGGCGGCGCCGTCGCGGTCGTACCAGAAGCCCACCAGCAGGTAGGAGCACATGCCCACCAGCTCCCAGAACACATAGATCTCCAGCAGGTTGGGGGAGATCACCAGGCCCAGCATCGAACTGCTGAACAGGGCCAGGTAGGTGAAGAAGCGCACATAGCCCTTGTCGTGGGCCATGTAGCCGTGGGAATAGACCATCACCAGCAGGGCGATGGTGGTGACCAGCGACAGCATCACCGCCCCCAGGGCATCGACGCGGAAGCCCATCGGCAGGTTGAAGCTGCCGGCGCTGGCCCAGTTGAACAGCACCTCCGTCATGGCGGCACCGGCCAGCTGCTCGGCCAGCACGGCGTAACTGAGCACGGCCGCCGCGCCGACGCAGCTGATCAGCAGCAGGGCGACGGGACGGCGCAGACGGTTGACGGTGCGGTTGAAGCTGATCAGGCCGAGGCCCGAGATGCAGGCCCCCAGCAACGGCAGCACCGGAATCAACCAGGCGAGTTCGGCGGCGGATGGCATCCGGCGGGCCTCCTTGGCTACGGGTCAGGTGGGGCGAGTGTAGGCAGGCTGCCCGCCGCTTCCGGCTGAGGTGCGGGTCCGGCGATCGGCGCCGCCTCAGCCGAGCCAGTGGGACAGCCCCGTGCGCAGGAATGCCGTGGCCCCCAGGCCGATGAAGCGATGGGCCCACCAGAACACGCCCACGGCGATGGCGATACCCAGCTGCGCCGGCCGCAGGAACTCGCTGAGCACCAGCTTCTGTCGCCCGTCCAGCACGGCCACGAACGGCACGATCGAGGTGCTCGCCTTCAGCTCCTCAAACGCCGCCCCGAAGCGTTGGCGCAGGCGCCGATCGCCATTCCAGACCGCGAACAGGTGATGGCCGATCAGGCCGATGCAGGCCGCCACCATGAAGCTGGAGCCGATCCAGAGCAGATGGGTGGCGCACCAGAGCACCTGGCCCACGGCCTGCGGATGACGGGTGACACGGATGATGCCGGTCGAGTAAAGGCGCACCCGGGGGCGGACCAGGGCCGGGATTTCGAGCAGGTTGTAGGTGGCGGGGTAAAGAAAGAAAAAACTCACGGCGGTGCCCACCCACACCACCGCTTCCAGCCCGGGCAGGTGCTGAAGGTTCCAGAGGCGGGTGCCGTCGTAGCGGTGGGCGAGGAAGAAGGCGATGAGCAACCCAGCGGCGGGCACGCTCACCGCAGCGAACAGGAGCCGCCAGGCCCGTTCCCCCAGGAGCTCCGCTCCCCGGGGCCGCAGGGCTGCCCCACCGCTGTGAAGAACGGCGAAACCCATCAGCAACAGGGCCATCACCCAGCTGCTGTGGTTTGGGGAGCTGACCATGGGAGAGAAGAACCCGTCCAGCGGGGCAGTCTGCCAACCGGCAACCCCCCCTTAAAGTTGCCCTTACATGCAGGTTCAGCCAGCGGCCAACCCGAGGCCCCTTTCAAGGACCCAACGAGGACCAACAGAGCCCATGGCAGATCTGCCCTTCACCCTTGATCAACTCCGCATCCTCCGCGCCATCG
>JBJTQH010000089.1:0-10809 GCA_046075505.1 Cyanobium sp.
GGCCGGAGCGGTCGCGGCGGGCTTGCCGCAGTCGTCCAACTTCGGTGGAGAGTTCGCCGAAGATGAACTCCGGCACCTCTGGAGCAACCGGCTCAAGCGATGCGTCAGAGTGGACCCGCGTGTCTGGGGCGGCGGGTTCGAACAGGCCGGCTTCTTCGCTGCTCATGGCGGGCGGCAGGAGGAGGGGGCGGCTCAGGCCGCCATCACCACCTCCCCGGGCATCACGCTGGTGGCCAGGAGATTTTTGAGCTCGTCGCCCTCGATCACCTCCTTCTCCAGGATCTCCTGGGAGATGGATTCCAGCAGCTCCCGGTTGTGGCGCAGGATCGAGAGGGCCCGTTCATGGCCCCGATCCACCAGCCCCCGCACCTCCCGGTCGATGGCCTGGGCGGTGGCATCGCTCACCACCCGGCGGGGGTTGTTGCCACCACCGAGGAAGCGGCTGCCGCCCTGCTTGTCGTAGGCCAGGGGGCCCAGGGTGTCGCTCATGCCGAAGGTGCCCACCATCTGCTCGGCGATGTCCGTGGCCCGCTGCAGGTCGTTGGCGGCGCCGGTGGTGACTTCGCCAAACACCAGCTCCTCGGCGCTGCGTCCACCCAAAAGGGTAGCGATCTGACCCTCGAGGTCGTCCTTGGAATTCAGGAAGCGCTCCTCGGTGGGCAGCTGCAGGGTGTAGCCCAGGGCGCTCATGCCGCGGGGAACGATCGAGATCTTGGCCACCTTGCTGCCGCCGGGCATCAGGTGACCCACGATGGCGTGGCCCACCTCGTGGTAGGCCACCACCTTCTTCTCATCGGCCTGCAGCACACGGCTCTTCTTCTCGAGGCCGGCCACCACGCGCTCGATGGCTTCGTTGAGATCACCCTGCTCCACGGCCGTGCGCTTGGCACGGGCCGCCAGCAGTGCACCCTCGTTCACCAGGTTGGCCAGATCGGCACCGGCGAAGCCGCTGGTGGCCTGGGCGATGCGGTCGAGATCCACACCGGGGGCCAGCTTCACCTTGCGGGCGTAGATGTCGAGGATCGTCTTGCGGCCGGAGAGGTCCGGGCGGTCCACCAGCACCTGGCGGTCGAAGCGGCCGGGTCGCAGCAGCGCCGCATCGAGGGTTTCCGGCTGGTTGGTGGCCGCCAGCACGATCACCGGCTTGTCCTTGGCGGCGAAACCATCCATCTCGGTGAGCAGCTGGTTCAGGGTCTGCTCGCGCTCGTCGTTGCCGCCGACAACGCCCATCGAGCCGGCGCGGCTCTTACCGATGGCATCGAGTTCGTCGATGAAGATGATGCAGGGAGCTTTCTTTTTCGCTTCTTCGAATAGATCGCGCACCCGGGCAGCGCCGGCGCCCACGAACAGCTCCACGAATTCGGAGCCGCTGATGATGAAGAACGGCACACCCGCTTCACCGGCCACAGCTTTGGAGAGCAGTGTCTTGCCGGTGCCGGGAGGGCCCACCAGCAGCACGCCTTTGGGAATCCGTGCTCCGATGGCCGCATACCGCTCGGGTGTTTTCAGGAAATCAACGATCTCGGTGAGTTCCTGCTTGGCCTCATCCACGCCGGCCACATCGGCGAAGGTCACGCGTGATTCCTCGTCGGGCACATACACCTTCGCCTTGCTCTTGGTGAAGCTCAGGGCCCCCTGGGCGCCGCCCATGCCGCTGCGGCGAGCGAAGAACTGCAGCACCAGGATGAAGATCAGGGGCGGCACCACCCAGCTGAGCAGCGTCGTGAAGAAACTCGGCTTGCGCGGCGGAGCGGCGGCGAACTCCACCCCGTGCTCCTCGAGCCGCTGGGGCAGATCCATGTCGAAGATCGGTGTGGTCGCCAGCACCGTGGGTGCCCCTTCAGCCGGGGGAGTCAGCAGCTCGTAGCGAATCTGATCGGAGGTGATATAAGCCCGTTTGACATTATTGTCGTTCACCTGATCGATGAACAGCGAATAGGGAACCCGCGGCACCTGATTGGCGGGATTGGGGAAGAAATTGCCGAACAGCAGCAGCACGCCGAGGCCGATCAACAGCAGATTGACAAGACCGAAGCGCCGGTTGGGGCGGTTGTCGTCCTGGCGGATGGCCATAGGGCGAAAGCGAGTGCGGGCAGGTTAGGGGTGACCGGTGGCCCGCCGCCCCTGGCCCGGGGGGGGAAACCGAATCGGCCACCCGCTCCGGCCTGCGGCCTGCAGCCCTCAGTCCCCCATCCGCTCCGGTGCTGCGGGCACGGTGCTGCGGTTGCCGTTGCGATTGGCCTGATACGCCGGCGACAGGATCTCCACCCCGGCGGCGGCGAACCGGTCCTGGATCGCCCCCAGCAGCTCCGAGAGGCTCTCGCGGTAGCGGTTCACATCGCGCACGTAGGCGTTGAGCTCGTAGCTGATATGGAAGTCGTTCAGCGACGTCTGCAGCACGAACGCCTCCGGGGTGTCGCACAGGTCGCTGACGCTGTGTGCTGCGGCCAGCAGCAGGCTCTGCACCAGGCGCCAGGGCACGTCGTAGCCGAGGGTGACCGTGGTCGCCACCGCCACCGGCTCGCCGGTCTCGCGCCGCTCCAGGCTGTAGTTGACGATCGAAGCGCCGATCACCGTGGCGTTGGGGATGCTCACCAGCTCGTTGCGGGGGGTGCGGATGCGCGTCACCAGCAGCGCCCGGTCCTGCACCACTCCCAGCACGCCGTTGATCTCGACGCGATCGCCCTCCTGGAAACCGCGCGTATAGATCAGCATCACGCCACTGATCACGTTGGTGGCCACGGCGCTCGAGCCCAGGGCGGCGAGCACGCCCACGAACAGCCCGGCACCCTGGAACGCCCGGCTGCCGGTGCCTGGGATGTAGGGGTAGGCCACCGCCAGCCCCGCCATCACGATCAGCACCGCCGCGATGCGGCCGGTGGGGCGTCCCCATTCCGGATAGAAGCCCGGCAGGCGCACCCGTTCCTGGTCCAGGGCCCGGAACCAGGCGTTGCTGGCCCGCAGCAGCAGGGCGGTGACCAGCACGATCAGGCTGATCGTCAGCAGATCGGGGATGAAGGCCAGCACGGCGGCGGCGATCGCCTGCAGCACCGCGGCGATCTGGCCGCGCAGGCCGGCGGCGAGCACCTGGGTGGGAGGAAAGAAACCGAGCAGCAGCGGGATCAGCAGATAGCTGATCAGCAGCAGCAGGCTCCAGTGGGCGACGGCCAGGGCGATCGTCAGGCCCCGGCGCAGCTGATGGGTCTCCAGCAGGCGGATCGGTCCGAGCTCCAGGCCCCGGCACTGGCGGCGCAGTCGCTGGCGCAGCTGCCGATGCAGCCGCCCTTGCCACACCACCCAGGCCAGGTAGACCACCAGCACCAGCAGGGCCAGCATGGTGCCGCGCAGCCAGGCTGCCGGGCTGTGGCGGCTGCGATAGCGCTGGATCGCCATCTGCAGCTGCTGCCGATAACGCTCGGCCAGGGCCTGCTGCGACACCTGAAAGCTGCGGGCAGCGCGGGCATCCACCGCCAGGCGCGGCGTCAGGCTGCCGTCGGGTCGGCGCTGGGCCACCATCCAGTAGGGCGGCTCCTCGACCACCACCAGCTGCCTGGGGTCGAGCGTCGGATCCTCGGCCAGCTGTCGCAGCAACCGGCTGGCCCGTTCCGCCACCTCGGCGGGTTTCTGGGCGCCCGCGGCCACCCGGATCTCGAGCACGCGCACCCCATCGAGCGTCACCCACGCCGAAGCGGGCGTCGCGCTCGGGGCGGCTCCAGTTGCTGTCGGCGTTGCCGTTGACGCTGCCTCGGGCCTGGCAGTGGCTGCGGCGATCGCAGCGGTTGTTGCTGCCGGCATTGGAGTCGTGGCGTTGCCGGCGTCGCTCGCGCCCCAGGTTCGCGGGCCTGCGGCGGTGGGGGGATCCGGGGGAGCGACGGCAGGCCCTGGCAGCAGCGGTGGCGGCGCCAGGATCAGCGGCGGCACCGGCGCGACCCCATCGGCAGCGGTGGCAGAGCAGCTCAGGGGAGCCATCCCGACGCCCAGCCCCAGCAGCAGGCCCAGCAGCAGCGCCTGTGGCACCAGCTTCAGCCAGCTGGTGGCTCCAGGCTGTGGCGGCCGATCGGATCGGTGCCGGTGCCAGCTCCAGGGCAGGTGCCAGATCCTGGGCAGGTGCCAGATCCCGGGCAGCCATGGCATCGCAGCACTCCGCGGCAGGACGGACGGGTCGCCGCAGCGGCGCCCGGATCCCCATGCTGGAAGGGTTCCGGCATTTCGCCACCCATCATCTGCCGCTCCCTTCGATGCGCCCTCTCGGCGGCGAGATCTCTCGGCATGCCATCCCTGCCTTGTCACCCCTGATCCGACCATGTGCGGTCGCTACTCGCTGACCAGCTCGCTCGATCGGTTGCTGCCGCGTCTGCAGGGCCCCCTGCCGCCCGGACTGCTGCAGCACTACGCCTCCCGCTCCCAGGTGCGGCCGGGGGAGCCGGTGCTGCTGCAGCGCCTTGAGCACGGCCGACCGGAGGTGGCCCTGGCCCTCTGGGGGCTGTTGCCCGCCTGGGCCCGCGATCCGGGCGGCCTGCGCCGACCGATCAACGCCCGCTGCGAAACCGTGGCGGAACGGCCCTTCTTCCGCGGCCCCTGGCGCCATCGCCGCGCCCTGCTGCCGGCCGACGGCTTCTACGAATGGCAGCGCCGCACGGATCCGTCCACCGGTCGGGTGTGGAAGCAGCCCTGGTTGTTCCGTCGTCGCGACCGGGCCCCCTTCTGGCTCGGAGGACTGTGGGAGCGCTGGATCGGCGCTGATGGCGGCGAACTGGAGACCTGCGCCATTCTCACCACCGCCCCCAACAGCCTGCTGGCCCGCGTGCATGACCGCATGCCGGTGCTGATCCCCGATGGCCTAGAGGAGCCGTGGCTGGCGGCGGAGCAGGGAGCGGATCTGAGGGCCCTGGAGCCGCTGCTGGCCCCCTGGGATCCGGCCGCCTGGGAGGCGGTGAAGCTGGAGTCTCCGGCCCCTGCCCAGACCGCTTCGCCCCGGACCGCCGCGGCCAGGCGCGCTGCCCCAGGGGCGGCCTCCGGTGCCAGCGCCGCGGCCCAGCTGGACCTGTTCGGTTGATGCGGCGTGCGGCAATGGCGGAACTGCCGGGCGGTGGTCGTGATCGCGGGCGCTGTTGTGGTTAGACCGGGGCCTGCGCCACACCCTCCTCCTCCTTCGATGAGCCTGGATCAACTCGATGCCTTCCTCGCCCGGGCGAAACAGGACCCCGTCCTGCGCCGCCGCCTGCAGGATCCGGCCGATCCCCCGGAGCTGAGCGACTTTCTCTCCCTGGCCCAGGCGGCCGGTTTCGCGGTGGAGGAGGCCGATGTGCTCGCCGCCCAGCAGCGTGCCGAGGCGGCCCTGAGCGATGTCGAACTGCAGCGCCGCGCCGGTGAGGAAGCCCGCCGGCTGCGCCATTTCATCCCGGGCTGAGGAGGCGCAGACCATGGCCATGGTGAGCCTGGCGACGCCGAGCATGGAACGACCGATGGAACGGGTGGCCGACTATCCGCGCCCGCCCCGGCTGGAAGCCTGCACCTGCGCGGTGCGGGTGGTTGCCCTCGGGCAGGTGCTGGCCGAGGCCGACCATTGCCTGCGGGTGCTGGAGACCTTCCATCCGCCCACGATCTACCTGCCGCCCGAGGCGATCCGCCTGGCGATGCTGCAGCCGGCGCCGGGCCACAGCTTCTGCGAGTGGAAGGGGGTGGCCCGCTATTTCGATGTGGTGGCGGCCGCACCGGAGGGCTCCACAGCAGACTCCCAGCGGCGTCGTCTGGTGCGGGCGGTGTGGCAGTACCCCGAACCGGTGCCGGCCTATGCGGCCCTGGCCGGCTGGTACGCGCTGTATCCGGGCCTGATGGACGGCTGCTGGCTGGATGGCGAGCGGGTGATCCCCCAGCCCGGTGGCTTCTATGGCGGCTGGATCACCAGCTGGATCGAGGGGCCGTTCAAGGGCGATCCAGCCCATCCGGAGCTGATCTGAGCCTGACGCCTGACGTTCCCTCTCAGGCATTGCGGGGTGCCAGGGCGGCCCCCTGCTGCTCCAGCACCGCCAGGGCGCGCAGCAGCAGCGTCTGGCGCAGGGCCAGGGATCGATCGAGATCCGCCTCGCCATAGGCCTCGATCCGCAGCTCCGGACCGGCCTCACCCCAGCTGCCATGCACCCGCAGCGGCCGTCCGGGTTGCAGTCCCGGCAGGCCCTGCAGCTCCTGGTGCACGGCGCTGCTCAGGTCGGCCAGGGCCGCGGCATCCTGCAGGCGCAATGGCAGCTGCAGCAGCAGTTGCCGCTCCTGGCGCCGACTGGTGTTGATGATCGCGTTGGCGGCGAACAGGGCATTGGGCACATAGGCCGAGCGGCCGTCCCCCTCCACCAGTTCGGTGTAGTACAGGCCGATGGCGCGCACCCGACCGGCCAGGCGTCGCTCCGGCAGCTCTACCGCATCACCGACCACAAAGGGGCGATTGAGATAAAGCATCACGCCGCTGAGCAGGTTCTCCACCAGGGCTCTGGCCCCGAACCCCACCGCGGCCGCACCGATGCCGCTGGCGGTGAGCAGCAGGACGGCCGAGATGCCGAGCAGGCGCAGCACCTGCAGACCACCGAGCAGCAGCACCGCTGCCAGCAGCAGCTTGTCGATCACATCGATCAGGAAGGTGCGCTCGGGGCCGGCCGGCCCCATCGGTTGTTCCGCCAGCCAGCGCAGCAGGCAGCCCTTGAGGCGCAGCAACGTCCAGATCACCCCCAGGGTGAGCACCACATCGCGCAGTTCGCGGCCATCGCGGGGGAGATCCCAGCCGATCGCATCGAGGCGCTCGAACAGCCAGCCCAGCAGCGGTGCCAGCAGCAGGGTGGCGCTGACGCTCAGGCGGGCGCGCTGCAGCAGCGAACGGCGCAGCCCCCCGGGCCGGCAGCGGCGGGCGAGGCGATCCAGCCCCAGCCAGCACACCGCCGCCAGCAGGGCGCCGCTGAGGGGCACATGCAGCTCAAACGGTGGCGAGACCATCAGGGGTGTGCGGCAGCGGGGGCCTCAGGGCGCCTGGGCATCGGGCGGGGCCAGCAGCGACCAGAGCAGATCCGGGCCGAGCCGAGCCAGGCCCTCGGCCTGCCAGAGCGGCACCTGCTCCATCCGCACCAGGCCCAGATCCGCCAGCGGTGTGCGGGCCGCCCGACCCCCCAGCAGTTTCGGGGCGATCACGGCCAGGATCCGCTGCACGCAGCCCTGCCGCAGCGCTGCGGCCGCCAGCTCCGGGCCGCATTCCCACAACACCTGGTTGCAGCCCCGCTCCGCCAGGGCCGCCAGCAGAGCCTGCGGGCTGCAGCTGGCCAGTTCCAGACCTTCCAGGCCGGGATGGGCCGCGATCAGGGCCGCCAGTTGTGCGCGGGCCTCCGCTGGGGCCTCCGGGCCATGGGCCACCAGCGTCGCTGCCACCGTGGTGTCCCACAGGCGGGCGCTGGCGGGCAGATCAAGGCTGCGGCTGATCACGACCCGCAGCGGTTCGCTCGCTCGGCGGCCGCGGCTGGTGAGCAGCGGATCATCGCTGCGCAAGGTGCCGCCGCCGATGATCACCGCATCGCAGCCGGCGCGCAGCTGATGCACCCGGTCGCGGGCGGCCGGACCGCTGATCCACTGGCTGGCGCCATTGGGCAGGGCGGTGCGGCCGTCGACACTCATCGCCCACTTGAGGATCGCCAGGGGCCGGCCGGTGCGGAGGCGATGCATGAAGGCGGCATTGAGGGCGCGGGCTTCCGCCTCCAGCACCCCCTCGACCACGGCGATGCCGGCGGCCCGCAGTCGGGTGATGCCGCCGCCATCGACCTGGGGGTTGGGATCGCGCATCGCCACCACCACCTGCGCCAGGCCGGCGGCGATCACCGCCTCGCTGCAGGGGGGGGTGCGGCCGTGGTGGCAGCAGGGTTCCAGGGTCACCACCAGGGTGCCGCCGCGGGCTCGCTCTCCCGCCTGGCTCAGGGCACCCACCTCGGCGTGGGGCTCGCCGGCGCGGGCGTGGTAGCCCTCCCCCACCAGCTGTCCTGCCGCATCGAGCACCACGGCGCCCACCAGCGGATTGGGGCTGGTGCGGCCGGCGCCCAGCGCCGCCAGCTGCAGGGCGCGGCGCATCCAGGGGATCCAGGCAGAAGCGGTGGTCGGCATCGCCCGCTGAAGCTGGAGGCATCCTGACCGAGGGGCGGATCCGCGGTGGGGGTGGCCCCATGCCCGATGGCGGCGCCGATCGCAATCGCCTGCCTCAGGGGCCTGCCGGACGGGGGGTGGGGTGCAACGCGCGGCTCAGCGGCCGTCTTCCGGTGGGGGCGGCGTTTCGGCCTCCGCCAGGCTGCGCCATTCGGCCACCACATAGGGCGGCACCGGCAGCTCCACGAACACGCCCGGCAGCTCCAGGCGCAGTGGCCGGTTCTTGCGCAGATCGGCCAACAGGGGGGTGAGATTGAACTCAGCGGCCGCGGCGCGGGTGTCGGCGGCGAGCTTCGGGCTGGTGAGGGTGGTGTCCTCCAGTTCCCACAGCCGCCGGCCGGAGCGCACCAGCAGCGCTTCGGGGTGATCGAGACGCAACCGGCCCGGATAGCTGACGATCCGCAGTGTCACCGCTGCTCCCTGCCGCGGCGGCCCCTCGCGGTAGGCCACCACCTGCCAGCTCTGGTAATCGAGATCGCGCAGGCTCTCGAGGCTGCGCACCAGGCCGGTGCCGGTCTCATCCGGACTCGCCTGCAGCATCGCCGCCGCCGGTGCGGCCGCCCCGAGGCTGCAGAGCAGAAGCAGAAGCAGAAGCACCAACGGGCGATGCCACCAACCGGCACCATCAATCCTGGGGATCCGCGCGGTGATCATGAGGCGGACACTCCAGTCGTGGAAGCGATCGGGGCCGGTGCCGCCGCGCTTCGCCCGGCGCCCGGGATCGGCTGCCAGCCGGTGTGGGTGGCCCACAGGGCCCAGATCGCCATGGCGCGCAGGTAGTGGCAGGCGCGGAACGTACCGGCCGCCGTGATCGCTTCGGGCGTGCGGAATTGCAGGCCGCCGCTATACACCTGCTCCACCACCGCGCCGGTAATCGCCAAAGCGGTGCCCGTCTCGCCCATCAGGCGGTAGTAGGCGGCCAGGCCGAAGTTGATGCCGGTCCACACCTCCAGGGGATGGGTGCCGTTGGGATCAAGCGGCGTGCCGTCGCGGCGCAGGCCGTTGGCGACACCGAGGCGGCCGCCCTCGAAGCGCTCGAAGCAGGCCTCCTTCACCGCGTTCAGCGCACTGCGGGCCCGCTCCTCGGCCACCACAGGCGGCAGGCCCAGCAGGCGGGCGTAGAAGTCGCCGCAGAGCTGGTCGGCCATCACCACAGGCGTGCCGCTTTCGGCGTCGATGTTGTAGTACTCGCCGTTCCAGAGCAGCCGATCGAAGTTGGCGCGGCTCTGCTCCAGCCAGCCGCTGAACTCACGCTGCTCCGACGAGGTGTCGAGCCCCAGCGACAGCTGCAGCCGCTGCGCCATCGCCAGGGCCGCCTCCAGGGCTGCGATCCAGAGGGCGCCGCAGTAGGCGCTGACGCCCTTGAGCGGCCAGTCATCGAAGGTCTGATCCGGGGCACCGCCGTTGTCGGGCAGGCCGTCGTTGTTGGCATCGAAGGCCTTGAGGTAGCGCAGCGCCTGCACCGCCGCCGGCCAGCAGTCGGCCAGGAAGCGCAGGTCCTCGCCGCTGGGGGCCAGGGTGAAGGCACGCCACACCTGCAGCACGAAGTCGCTGGCCAGATCCTTCCAGAGGTTGCAGTCCTGGTAGGCGGTGTAGTTGCTGGCGTCGAAGGGGCGCTCATTGGGGGCGCCGAGGTCGTGGGGGGTGGCACCGGCCACCTTGCGGGGCGCCTCGACGCGGCCGCGGCCCTGGGTGAAGTACCAGCCGATCGGCCGGGGCGTCGGGTCGGATGCCGGGATGGCGCGGGCGAAGTCGCGCAGCACCGCCTTATCCAGCTCGGGCCACAGCTGCAGCAGCGCAAAGGAGCCGTAGAGGCGCACATCGAGGCTCTCGTACCAGGCGTAGTCGAGGCACTCGAGCACCCCGAAACGGCCGACCGGATCGTTGGGCGAGGCGGCGGTCCACAGGGTGCCGCCGCTGGCCAGGTCGTAGAGCTCATTGCACAGGGCCATGCGCAGCGGCTCCGGCAGATCGCTGCGCTCCAGCACCGGTGCCTGCCAGGCGGCGATCGCCTCACGCCAGCTCTGCCAGTCGCGCAGGGCTTCGGCGGCGATGGCAGCGGCGTTGTCGCCCGTGGCACCGAACACATCGGTGTAGCGGCGCAGGCTGCGGGTACCGGTGGCAAACGCGGTGACCGGCAGATCCCAGGCGATCACAAACGGAATCTCCAGGCTCTCCCCGGGGGCGAGGGTGAGCCGTACGGCGATGGCCGAGCTGCTCGGGTCGTGGTCGCCGCTGCCCCGGTTGTTGTCGCTCGCAGGGATGGAGCCATCAGCGGCGAAGGGGCCCCACAGCTCGCCGCCGCCTGCAGCCGGATTCCAGCGGCTGCAGCGGAACAGTTCGAGGGGGCCGCTCCCACCAGCTTCTGCGCGGCCCACCTGCAGCGCCTGGGCATCCGGCAGCGCCAGGATCCACTGGCCCTGGCCCTGGCCCTGGCCCTCGGCGATCGGCTCGCTGATCTCGCCTTCCTGCAGCACCGCCGCCATGCCCGGGGCGTCGAGGCAGCGGTTGCGCTGGCCCCGGCTGCGGCCGATCGCCGGCACGTAGTTGTGCTCGGGGCTGCCGTCGTCGCGAAAGTGCACCGAGGCGGAGGGGTCGGTGTTGGTGAACCAGCCCACCGTGTTGCGCCAGCTCAGCAGC